>NZ_JAVIIV010000017.1:0-153455 GCF_033977215.1 Mesorhizobium humile | reverse complement strand
GACCGCTCCAGACTTAAGCCGTCGCCGCTATTTTGCCTCTTGCCCAAGAGGGGCCGTCCATACATGACGAAGCGCCCCTACTCCGTCTTCGCCGGCGCAGCTGTCATCTGCTCGCCCATGGCCTTCATGTCGGCATCCTCGCCTTCCTTCGACTTGGACGGCACCTTGAACACCTGGCCCGGCCAGATGCGGTCGGGATTGCGGATCTGGTCCTGGTTGGCGAGATAGATGGTGGAATAGCGCACGCCGTGGCCGTAGACGCGGCGCGAGATGCGCCAGAGCGTGTCGTTGCGGCGGATGATGACGGCGGCGCCGTCGGCATGTTCGAGCTTTGGCGCGACCGTCTCTGGCACGTCTGTCGAAGGCGTTGCCTCGGCGACCTTGGCGGGGGCCTCGCCGGTCGCAGCAGCGGCTGGCGCCTCGGCGGCCGTTGCCGGTTTGGCTTCCGCGGCCTGAGACCCGGCGCCCTGGACCTGTGCCAGCTTGGTCTCGGCCGGCTTGGCCTCGCCTGTCTTTGTTTCGGTCGGGGCGACGGCGGCGATCGACTCGCCGGGCTCGCGCTCGAATGGCACGGCGGCGCGGGCGACGACCTTGACGCCGTCGTCATCCAGCCCGTCGACATGGATGGTGTAGTTGCCGACCGGAATGTCGCGCGTCGCCTCGATCAGGAAATGGCCGTCGGGCGAGGTTTTGGCATCGCCGAGCAGGATGGCGTCGGCATAGGCGCGCACCTTGCGACCGGGATCAGCCGTCCCGGCGACGAAGATCTTGCTGCCGTCGATCTCGACCGCTTCGACGGCGATCTTGGGCTCCGCCGCAGCGGCCGCCGGAGCAGACGCCTGGTCGGTGGCGGCCGGCGCGGTCGCAGCCGGGGCTGTATCCGAACTCGACGCAGCCGGTGCGGGCGTTGCCGGAGCCTGCTTCGCCGGCGCCGCAGCCTGATCGGTCGCGGCCGGCGCCGCCGGCTTGGTCTCGGCCTCAGGGACGGTGATCAGCTGGGACGCCTTGCCGGGTTCCTCGACCATCGCCAGCACTTGGCCCGTCGGGCTCTGCGGCACCGAGACCACCGCGGTCTGGGCCGAGGCGACAGCCGTGCCGCCAACCGTCTGGCGCAGCGTGATCGTATAGTCGCCAGGCTTCAACGGGTTGTCGAGCACGATGGCGAAGGCGCCGTCAGGACCGGAATCGGTCGATCCAAGCACGGTGCCGCCATTCAGGATCTCGACCTTGGCGTTGGGCGCGGCGCTACCGGCGACGACGAGCGAACCATTGCTCTCGACGCGCACGACATCGAAGGTCGGCAGTGTCGGACCAGCCGCGGCGGCGGGCGCCTGGGCGGCCGGAGCCGCCGCGTTGTCGGCCGATGCCATTGTGTTGGCCGGCGCCATGGCGTTATTCGCCGGCGCCATCTTATTGGCAGGCGCCATGGTGTTGGCTGGCGCCATCGTGTTGGCCGGAGCCATTGTGTTCGCCGGCGCCTGGGGCACGCGCCCCTCTGTGCTCGTGCTCGAGGATTCGGCCGGTTTCGCATTGGTTTGCGGCAGCGCCGCGACCTGCGCCGGTTTCTGGTTGTTGATGTAAGGGTCGAGCGCACCCGACCCGTAGGCGACCGCCGCGACGGCGACAACGCCGCCCGCCGCGAACAAAAACGCCTTAGAAGGATTGATAGCCATAATTCCGTATTGCCCCCTTAGCCACCTAACGCCCGGTCTAGCGTGTTTTCCCGAGTCCGACAAGAAAAAGCCCGGCCGCGGGCTTGACCGCGCCAACCGTCCCTATCACCAATCATCGCCATGAACACGATTCGATCCGTCTGCGTCTATTGCGGCTCGTCTCCGGGCCGCGACGAGGCCTATATCAAGGCCGGCCACACACTCGGCCGCTCGCTTGCCAAATCCGGACTGCGCTTGATCTATGGCGGCGGCACCAAGGGCATCATGGGCGCCGTCGCCGATGGCGCGCTCAAGGCCGGCGGCAAGGTCACCGGCATCATCCCGCGCTTCCTGATCAACAGGGAGGCGACCGAGACCGCGCTCGACAAGCTCGACGAATTGCTGATCACCGACAACATGCACGAGCGCAAGCACAGCATGTTCGAAAAATCCGACGCCTTTGTGGCGCTGCCCGGCGGCATCGGCACGGTGGAGGAGATCGTCGAGATCATGACCTGGGCGCAACTCGGCCATCACCGCAAGCCGATCGTTTTCGCCAACGTCAAGGGCTTCTGGGACCCGATGCTGGCGCTGCTGGAGCACATGTCGGCCGAAGGCTTCATCCACACCGCGCAGCGGGTGAAGCCGCTTGTCGTCGACGACCCGGAAGCGATCGTCGCCGCCATCATGGTGGCCGGATCGTCGGTCGACGCGCCGACGGAGGGCGTGCGGTCGGTGATCGATAAGATGTGAGTAGTAAGTGGTGAATAGTGAATGGTGAATGGTGAGGCTGCGCAACTTTGCGCCGCCGTCTACTGAAGGCCTCCTAATCACTAATCACTAATCACTAATCACTAATCACTAATCACTAATCACTATTCACTATTCACTATTCACTGCCTCCCTCAAATCCCCAATCACCGCCCTTCGATCCTGCCGCCGCCATGCGAGATGGATCGACACGCTGCGCTTGAACCATGGCAGGTCGCGGAAGATCACGCCGGTGGGTGCTGCGCTTCGCAAGCTTTCCTGGACCGTGGCGAGACCGAGGCCGGCGCTGACCAGGCCGAGCGAGGTCAAGGGATCTGCCGTCTCATAGGCGATATCGGGCATGAAGCCGGATTCTGCGCAGGCCGCCAGGAACTGGGCGCGGTTGGTGTCGCCAGGCTGGCGCACGACGGTGATCCAGACGCGGCCGTCGAGGTGGCCGGGCGCAATGTCGGCGAGATCGGCGAGCGGATCGCCCTCCGGCAGCGCGAGCACCAGCGGCTCGCGCCGCACCAGCATGCTTTCAACATCCGGATCGCCCTCCGGCGCCGGCGAATAGACGAAGCCGAGATCGAGCACGCGCTGCCGCAGATCCTCGAATTGCGCGGCCGTCCGCCGGCTGCGCAATTGCAGATGGAAATCCGGCCGCGCGCGGCGGAAATCCCGCAGCATGGCGGCGACCAGTCCGGAATGCACCGCGCCCTCGACATAGCCGATGGCGAGGCTGCCTGTGGCGCCGCTGGCGAGGCTGCGGCCGAGCTCTTCCAGCCGCGCCGCGTTGGCAAGCAAGGCGCGGGCCTCGGCAAGGAAAGCCCTGCCCTCGGCGTTGAGATGGATGCGCTGCTTCGCCCGCTCGAACAGTGCGACGCCCAACTGCTCCTCGAGCTGCATGATCTGCCGGCTCAAGGGCGATTGCGAGATATGCAACTGCGCGGCGGCGCGGCCGACATTGCCGGCCTCGGCGACGGCGACGAAATATCTGATCTGGCGCAGGTCGAGCATCTTTTTGCTCCCCGGTTCAGGTCCTCGAAGGTCTCAACTATAGCCTAATCAGTCTTGGACAGTCTGGCTAGTCAGCGCGATATCTCTGGCATCAACCACCACAAAGGAGACCGCCATGCAGTTCTTTGCCCTGCTCACCCGAAACACCCAGAAGTTCGGCGACGCCGATTTCGCGCCGCTGCTGCCGCCCGAGTCCGAGCAGCGCAAGACGCTTTATGCGCAAGGCGCCGTGCGCCAGATCTGGAACCGCGGCGACATTCCCGGCAGCGGCATGATGTTCGAGGCTACCGACGAAAAGGAAGTACGCGGCCACCTTGCCACGCTGCCGCTGATCGAGGCCGGCATGATGGACATCGCGGCGATCGTGCCGCTCAACCCTTATCCCGGTTTCGGGCCGAAGCGGTGAGCCAAGCCTTATCCGCGAGGTTGCCATAGATCGGCAGCCTCACGGCCAGGCTTCCTGCATTGCGTTCACCGACAGCCACGCCATCGCGGGCAGCGCGACGAGCAGCGCCAGCCGCATGCCAGCGGATCGCGCCTGGTCGGGGTCCTGGCGCTGAAGCCGGCGCCAGATCTGGAAGGCGGCGAAGAGAATGAGCAGCGCATAAAAGCCGGCAAGCACCCACAATGCCGTCTCACCGGATATCGCAATGCCGTTATTCTCCAGCACCTTGCCGACCAGCATAGCCGGCCCGGCGATGAAGAAGGCGATGGCGACGCCGAACAGGAAGCCGATCATGGCGCCGGGGAAAGGCGTGGCCGACAGTGCCACGAGCACCGCCAGCAGGATGAGCAGGGTGATGAACGCGCGCTGGCTCATAGCCACATTCCCCGATCGGACTCAGCGAATGTATCAGGCCGGCCTTAATCGCACGTAACAGCCATGGTCGGCGCTATCCGGCCACAGTTTGGCGGGGATCGATCCCGCCCTTGCCGACAAGGGAACCGTCGCTATTGTCAGCGGCGATCCGGAACAAGGGGCGAAACACTCAATGAAACTTGGCTTTGTCGGCACGGGCACGTTGAGCTCGGCCATCGTCACCGGGCTGAAGTCGCTGCCGGACGAGACGACGCCGGTGGTGGTTTCGCCACGCAATGAAGAGATCGCCTCCGAGCTTGCCGCCCGCTACCCGGACGTGCGCATCGCCGCCGACAACCAAGCCGTGCTCGACCAGTGCGACACGGTCATGCTGGCGGTGCGGCCGCAGATCGCGCGCGAGGTGCTCAAGGCACTGCGGTTCCGGCCGGACCATCACGTCGTCAGCCTCATCGCCACGATATCGCGCGAAGAGATCGCCGGCCTCGTGGCGCCGGCGGCGCATGTCGGCAAGGCGCTGCCGATGCCGATGATCGCGCGCCTGCAAGGCGCAACGATCATCTGTCCGCCGGACCCGATCGTGGCGCCGCTGTTCGGCAGGCTGGGCGATGTGATCGAGGTCGAGGATCAAGGCGAGTTCGACGCGCTCAGCGTCGTCACCGCGACCTATGCCAGCTATTTCAAATATCTCGACACGATCCACACCTGGGTGCGCAGCCGGGGTGTGGCTGACGACAAGAGCCGCGCGTACATCGCCAGCATCTACAAGGCACTGGCCAATGCGCCCGACACGGCGCCTGGCCAAGACTTCATGCGCCTGTCGCAAGATTACGCGACGCGGGGCGGCATCAACGAGCAGGTGCTGCGCGAGTTGACCGAGCACGGCACGTTCGAGACTTTTGCGGAGATCCTCGGCCGCGTGCACCAGCGTATTACCCGCGAGTGATTGGGATTACTCCGGCGCTTTTAGACAAATGGCCACAAGGCCTTACGAGGCGATCGAGCGCGGGGCTGCTGAGCCGGACCGGGCCTTCCGCCATTCGCATTGGCGCACCAAAACATTGGCCGGGAACAAAGCCTATGCGTTAGCGTTGCCTCACATAACGACAATTTGGAGATCGTCATGCTGCGAGGCGGATTGCTTTGGCTTATCGGGATTCCTTTGCCCGTGATTCTCATTCTTTGGCTGCTGGGCTACCTGCACTAGCCGCCGACACCAGGCAGGCCGGGACGATATGCGCGTTCCGGCCTGAACGATTCAACTGGCGCCGGTTAGCTCAACGGCGGTGCGCACGCGGGCGAGCACTTCGCTCAGCATGTCGTGCATGGCCTTGCGCGCCCGGGCGGCGTCGCCGGCCTCGATCGCCCTCAGCACCTTGCCATGCGCGTCGAGGTCGCCGACCGGGTGGCCGAACAGCGCGTTGGTGGTCGGCACGCTGTATTGCAACGCGGTGTGGATCAGCGCCGAGAGCGGCAGGAAGAAGCGGTTGCCGGTGGCGGCGAGCACCGCCTCATGGAAAGCCGCATCCGACGAGACCGGATCGCCCTGGCCAGAGGATGCCGCGCGCATCGCCTCGAAGGCCTCGCGGATAGCGGCGATCTCGTCCGCGTTGTTACGGCTCGCCGCAAGCGCCGCCGCCTCGCATTCGAAGGCAAGGCGCACTTCCAGAAGCTCGGTGATGAAATGGCGTGGCGTCGCGCTGGCGCGCAGCCAGCCCAGCACCGAAGGATCGAGGAAGTTCCAGTCCTTCAGCGGCCGGATGCGCGAGCCACGCCGGGGACGGGTGAGCAGCAGGCCCTTGGCCGAAAGGATCTTCACCGCTTCGCGGGCAGCGCTGCGGCTGGCGTCGAAGCGGGCGCAGATCTCTTCCTCGCCCAACAGTGTCGCGCCGGGCGGAAACAGTCCACCGAGAATCTCGCGGCCGAGAATATTGGTTATCTCATCGGTTACCGACGAGGTCTGGTCGCCTGCCATTTGTCTCGGCCCATGTTCTGTTTTGACGCAATTCCGGACACAAAACCGCTCGCACTTTTCCTGGAATTGCTTTGGGTCTTCACGCCACTGTTACACGTGTGGGATCGACACCGCATTGACTAATTATCAAGGCGCACAGCTCGGCCTATTAATCCGATTTATCAGATAAATTGGATTGAACGCAGCCGGGCTTTGCTGCTAGCTGTGGGAACAGAAATTTCGGAGAGCCGGTTTGTCGCCCACGTCCTCGATGCGCGCTGTGGTGCTGCGCCGGCCGCTCGACCTCCATGTGGAGGAGCGAGCCGCCCCCTCGCCCGGCCCGGGCGAAGTGCTGGTGCGCATCACGCGCGGCGGCATCTGTGGCTCGGACCTGCACTATTTCCGTCATGGCGGCTTCGGCACCGTGCGCATGAAGGAGCCGATGATCCTCGGCCACGAGATCGCCGGCCGCGTCGAGGCGCTCGGCGCAGGCGTTTCGGGACCGGCCATCGGCGCGGCGGTGGCCGTCAATCCGGCAAACCCTTGCGGGGTCTGCGCCTTCTGCCGCATTGGTGAGCCGATCCATTGCCTCGACATGCGTTTTTTGGGATCGGCGATGCGCACACCGCATGTGCAGGGTGGCTTTGCCGAGCATCTCGTCTGCCGCGCCGAAAACACCGTGCCGCTGCCGAAGGGCTCCGACCCTACCGCCGGCGCCTTCGCCGAGCCTTTTGCCGTGACGCTGCATGCCGTCGCCCAGGCGCCGGTCTTTGGCGGTCGGGTGCTGATCATGGGCGCCGGGCCGATCGGCACGCTCCTGGTGCTCGCCGCGCGCTTTGCCGGCGCGCGCGAGATCGTCGTCACCGACGTGCAGGACAAGCCGCTGCAATACGCCGCCAAGGTGGGCGCCGACCGCACCATCAATGTCGCCACAAATGCCGATGCGTTGCACGTCTATGCCGCCAACAAGGGCTATTTCGACGTCGTGTTCGAAGCGGCCGGCCAGGGCGCCACGGTGGCCAGCGCATTGCAGTTCATCAAGCCGCGCGGCACGCTGGTGACCGTCGGCCAGGGCGCGACGGCGGAGCTTTCCATTTCGATGATCGTCACCAAGGAAATCCAGGTGAAGGGCAGCTTCCGCTTCGACACGGAATTCGCCCTGGCCGTCGACTTGATCGGCACGGGCCGCATCGACGTCGCGCCGCTGCTCAGCAACACGCTGCCGCTTGCCGAGGCGCGAAAAGCCTTCGAGCTGGCCAGCGACAAATCACAATCGATGAAGGTGCAAATTGCGTTCGACTGATTATCTCGGCCGTCTCTTCGGCCTCGAAGGCAGGCATGCCTTCGTCACCGGCGCCAGCCGCGGGCTGGGCCTCGCCTTCGCGGAGGCGCTGGCCGCCGCCGGCGCGCGCGTCACCATAGGCGGCCGCAAGGCCGACGAGCTCAAGGCCGCCGGCGAGAGGCTACGCACCGAGGGTTATTCGGTGGCGGAAGCCGTGATCGACGTCACCGATACGCAATCGGTCGACGCGGCGATCGCGGCGAGCGAAGTGGGCACCGGGCCGATCGACATCCTGGTCAACAATGCCGGCATCCAGCGCCGTGCGCCGCTCGAGACTTTTTCCGACGCCGACTGGGATGCACTGATGGCGACCAATCTCGACGGCGTGTTCAAGGTCAGCCGCGCCGCGGTGAAAGGCATGATCCAACGCCGCAAAGGCGTCATCATCAATGTCTCGTCGGTGCAGAGCGCCCTCGCCCGCCCCTCGATCGCGCCTTACGCGGCAAGCAAGGGGGCGATCATCATGCTGACCAAGTCGATGGCCGGCGAATGGGGCCAGCACGGCATACGCGTCAACGCCATCGCGCCCGGCTATTTCAAGACCGAGCTGAATGCTGCTCTGGTCGCCGACGAAAAATTCTCGACATGGCTCACCGGCCGCACGCCGATGCGGCGCTGGGGCGATGTCGAGGAACTCGCCGGCGCCGCCGTGTTCCTTGCCTCCGACGCCGCGAGCTTCGTGACCGGGCAGACGCTGCTGGTGGATGGCGGGATCACGAGCGTGCTGTGACGCGCGGCCGACGTCTCGTCAAACCGGCAAGCTCGTCTCCCCCACCGACAGATGTTGCTTGACGGTCGGATCAATCTTGGCACCCTTGGCGAAACCCGCCAGCAACCGATCGACCGACAGCCGGCCCGAACCGGCCAGCGCCAGGATGAACATGCCGCCGGCAATGGCGAGGTCCTTCTCGAAATGTAGAAGCTCGTTCTGGCTGGCGAAATTGGTGTGGAAGAGGGTGGCCGTCATCAGGCAGAACAGGCCGAGCCCGATCGCGCCGAGCCGCGCCAGGATGCCGAGCGCCACCGACAGGCCGGCGCCAAGCTGCAGCAGGATGGTGGCGACAAGCAGCGGCGTGCCGACGCCGAGCGCGGCCATCGCCTTCTGGGCCCCCTCGAAATGCGTCGCCAGTTGCAGTCCCTCATGCACGAAGATCAGGGACAGGAGCAGGCGGCCGGCGAGCAGGACCGCGTCCCTGGCGTGAAGTTTTTCGGCAAGTTCGATCGGTGTCATGGTCGGCTCCAATCCTTGGAAACAGGCATCTTGGAATTGAGCGGGAGTGCCACCCCGTCCGCATGGACGCGCGCCTGCGCGCTCGGGTTGAAGGGTCGGAGCCGGCGCGAGGGAGAGGAACGCCGGCTCCGGTTTTCGGGCGCTACCGCCGTGGCGCCCAAAAAAGGTCGATGCTTATAGGTCCGCGCAAGGCCCTCTCCGGCCGCTTCGCGGCCACCTCTCCCCACTTTGTGAGCGAGGAAGCAGGCCGCCTACTTCGTCACCTTGGTATCGATGGCCTGCTTGAGATCGGAGAGCTCCTCGCAGCCCGCCGGGCAGAGCTTCTGCAACGAGGCGAGTTGCTCGTTGGCCTTGGCCATGTCGCCGGTCTCGACATAGAGCTCGCCCAGATATTCATGCGCCGCCTTGTGGTCGGGCTTAAGCTCCAGCGCCTTGGTGTAGTAGGTGAGCGAGGTCTGGTAGTCGCCGGTCTTGCGCAGCGTGAAGCCGAGCAGATTGTAGACGTCGGCCTGCTGGGTGTCCTGCGCGAGGTCACGCAGATCGGCCAGCGCGCCCTTGTAGTCCTTGGCCTCGATCTTGGCTTTCACGGCCGTCAGGTCGGGTGCATCGGCGCCTTCGATGTCGTCCACGGCATAGGCCGGAACGGCGATGGCGATGGGAGCCGCGGTCAAGACCGCAATGGCGCCGAGCACCGCGAAAAGTGCGTGTTTCATGGGAGTTGTCGCTTTCTGTTCAGGATCCGATTCCGATCAGATCTGGGTTGGGGTGAAGGCGTAGGCGTTGCCGTCCTTGACGAAGCTGCCTGTGCCGGGGAACGGGAAGTGCGAGCCGCAGATGCGGACATTGTCGGCGATCACCTGGTCAATGATCTTGTGGCGCGTGGCGATCGCCATCGGCCCGTCCTGGTCATAAGCGCCCTGCCATTCGGGATGCGGGGCGAGCAGCGCCGGCACGTACATGGTGTCGGCCGAGACGAGGAACTGCTCGGAGCCGGCATCGACATGGTAGACGGAATGGCCGGGCGTGTGGCCGGGCGCCGCCATGAGGCGGATGCCGGGCACCACTTCCGCGCCGTCGTCGACCAGCTTCCAGTTCTTCCATTTCGGGAAGTTCTCGGCGATGCGCTTGCCGGCGGGCTTGCGGCCCTCGGGCAGCTTGGCCAGCCGGCTCGGATCCGTCCACCAATTGTATTCGGTGGCGTTGACGATGAGCTCGGCATTCGGGAACACCGGATCGTTGGTGCCCTTCTCCATCAGGCCCCAGACATGGTCCGGATGGAAATGCGAGATCATGATGGTGTCGATCGCCTTGTAGTCGATGCCGGCCGCCTTCATGTTGGCCGGCAGATGCGTGGCGTTGGCTTGCCACTGGCCGACGCCGGAGCCGGCATCCATCATGATGGTGCGGCCGTTCATCTGGAGAACGACGACGGTGAGCGGGATCGGCATGAACTCGGTGGTCAGCCCCGCCTTGGCGAGCGCTGCCTTGGTGTCGTCGACCGACACGTCCTTGATGAAGGCCGGGTCGTGCGGCTTGCGCCAGATGCCGTCATAGACGGCGGTGACCTCGAGCGAGCCGACCTTGTATTTGTAGAAGCCGACCAGCGGCTCGACCGGGGTTTCGGCGTGAGCCGCGGGCGCGAATTCCAGCTTGCCGGCAATGCCGAAGGCGGCGGCGGCGGCGGCGGATCCGAGCACCATGCGGCGTGTCATATTAAACATCAGAAATCTCCTCTTGTGGCTTGCGGGTTTGCTTCATGTTTCAGGCGGTATGAGAGAATGGCGGAGGGCCCGGTGCGACCCTCCGCCGACTGCGGAAGCCGGCGCCGGCCGGTCCGACTGAAGACTGGTCCGGCGCCGGGGAGATCGGGGCTTTCGGATCGTGGAGCCCGGAGTGAGGCGTGCCTTCCTCACACAGGGATCAGGACCTTTGGCCCCTCACTCCAGCTCAGTGACCCCAAATGCCCTGGCCGGGCTCGTCCGCAGCAATCTTGGCCGCCATGTCGTGGCGGGCCATTTCGGGCTTCGCGATGGAAGCGGTCGTGGTGGTGTCGACGGCGACGGCCTGCTGGCCGGCATTCGTCGCGGAGAAGTGGTCGCTGCCGGCGAAGGCGCCGCTGGTGGCGACGAGAATGGCGGCTGCGGCAAAGACGATCTTGTTCATGTGCGTATTCCTTCCGGTTTGGTTGGTGCGTGCCTTGGGAGGATGGCCTCGCTACACAGCAAGACCCGGAAGGCCCGGGGTTTATTCCCGGGGCGCGGAAGAATTTTTTGGGTCGCACGAAATCAGGACTGAAGCCGCCTAGAGCATGACGCCGAAAAGTGTGAAGCGGTTTTCGGATGACATCATGCTCTATCTCTTTGATTTGGAGACGGATTCAGATTTCAGGTCGACGACCTGAAATCATCCGGCTCTGACGTCGGCCGTCATCGAACTGTCACACCCAACCGGGTGGCGCATGCTAGAAATGCTGCCTGGCCGCCCCCGCGACCCCGACCGCATCAAGAGCCGGCGAAGCCGCCATGAACGTCGCCCTCCCCGCCGAAGGCACAGACCTCTCGCCCTACCTGCCGGACGAGCACGGGCTGTTCTTCATCTATCATTTCAAGGCCGACGGTTCCCGCACCAAGGATCCCGCCGAGGCGCACTGGAGCTGGCGCAGCTATCAGATCACCGACATGCGCGCCCGCCACGAGATCGGCGCCGAGCAGGCTTTGCCTACGCCGGTGCGCGATGCCTTCCTGTCGCCCAGCCATGGCTGCCAGATCGATTTCGAGGACGACTTCCTCTATGGCGACCTCCCCGACCTCAGGCACGATTTTGCCGAATCGCGCGGACTCACCCACTTCCGCTTCGCCTTCAACGACAAGATGCTGGTCGGCGCCCGCAAGCAGCCGCTGGAATCGGTCGACAAGGTCCGCAAGCTGGTGGAGAGCGGCACGCGAAAATTCCGCACGCCGGCCGAGCTGATCGAGGCGGTGATGGGCCACTCGCTCGACGGCATGGCGGCCGAGCTCGACAGGATGGGCGACACGCTCGATGGCATCGAGGACCGCATCGTATGCGATGCATGGCATAATGAGCGCCAGGCGCTGGTCGACGCGCGCCGGCAACTGGTGCTGATCCACCGGCAGATGGCGACGCTCACCAACCTCTTCCGCCATCTCGACCATTCGCATCGCAATGAATTGCCGGACCCGATCAACGACATGGCGACCAGGCTCTCGCACCGGGCGCACACGCTGCATCACGACGGCGAGCAGTTGCAGGCGCGCACGCGCCTGTTGCAGGATGAGCTGATGGCGAAGCTGACCGAGCAGTCGAACCAGCTGCTCTATATCCTCTCCGTCATGACGGCGGTGCTGTTGCCGATGACCATCATCTCCGGCCTGTTCGGCATGAATGTCGGCGGATTGCCGCTGGTCGACACGCCGCACGGCTTTTGGGTGGTGACGGCGATCTCGGTCGTCATCGCCGGCATTGTTTATAAGATCGTGCGGCGGCTGGGGCGGGTGTAGCGCGCCGATCCTATCTCGTCGCCGGCGCCGCCTGGCGGACCTCGCGGCCCCTGAACATCGACCAGCTATACATGGCCAGAGCCGCCCAGATCAGCGCGAAGGCGATGGCCTGTGTCGTGCCGAACGGCTCGCCGAAGATCAGCACGGCGATAAGGAACACCATGGTCGGCGCGATATATTGCATGATGCCGATGGTGGAGAGGCGCAGCAGCCTGGCGCCGAACGCAAACAGCAGCAGCGGCACCGCGGTGACCGGGCCGCAGCCGATCAGCAATGCGGCGTCGGCGCCGGTGCTGGAAATCAAATGATCCTGGCCGGTGGCGATCAGGTAGGCGAGGTAGCAGAGCGCCGGCACCGAGAGCAAAAGCACTTCGAGCAGGAACCCCTGGCTCGGGCCGATCGGCAGCGTCTTGCGGAAGAAGCCGTAGGCGGCGAAGGAAAAGGCGAGTGCCAACGAGACCCAGGGCAATTTGCCGGCCTCGACGGTGAGCACCGCCACCGCGATCGCGGCCAGCGCGACCGCTGCGATCTGCAGCCGGTCGAGCCGCTCGCCGAGCAGCACGGCGCCGACAACGACGCTGACCAGCGGATTGATATAATAACCGAGCGCGGTCTCGACGGTACGGTCGACAGCGATCGCCCAGACATAGATACCCCAGTTGATCGAGATCAGCACCGCCGTCAGCGCCGCCATGGCAAGGCTCTTCGGCGAGCGGATCGCCGCCTTGAAGTCGGCGGTGCGGCCGGCCCAGATCAGCACCGCCGCCGCGATCGGCACCGACCAGACGACGCGGTTGGCGATCACCTCGGCAAGCGGCAGATGCGCCACCGCCTTCATGTAGAAGGGCAGCAGCCCCCAGAGGAAATAGGCGCCAAGCGCCAGGAGGAAGCCGCGGCGACCCCTGGCGTCCTGATCGAGATCGGCTGTAGCGGTGATCATGGCCCAACGCTATGGCCCAGCGGACCGCCCAAGACCATCACAAAATTATGATGGATCAATGGACTTCTTGTGATGGTTCAAGCGAGCGAGGCGCAAGTTCCTCGCCCCACGCAGTGGGGAGAGGTGGCCCGGCGAAGCCGGGACGGAGAGGGGTCAGCGCGGTGGCTGACAATTTGCCGCAAAGGACAAAGCTGGTTTGTGACCGGCCTCGCACCCCGTCTTGCATCGGCTCTGGCTTCGCGGAGGGTGCCCCCCTCTCCGTCCCGGCTGCGCCGGGACACCTCTCCCCCGCTTTGCGGGGGCGAGGAAAGGAGCCCTACTCCGCTGCCACCAGCCCGGCCATTTCGCGGTTCTTCATCAGCTTGTAGACGATCGAATCCATCAGCGCCTGGAAGGAGGCGTCGATGATGTTTTCCGACACGCCCACCGTCCACCAGCGGGCGCCGGTGGAATCGTGCGATTCGACCAACACCCGGGTGATGGCCTCGGTGCCGCCGTTGAGGATACGCACCTTGAAGTCGGCAAGCTCGAGATCGACGATCTCGCTCTGGTATTTGCCGAGGTCCTTGCGCAGCGCGATGTCGAGCGCGTTGACCGGGCCATGGCCTTCGGCCACCGACATCTTCTCCTCGCCGTCGACTTCGACCTTCACGATCGCCTCGGAGACGGTCTTCAGATTGCCGTTTGCGTCGAAGCGGCGCTCGACCATGCAGCGGAAGGAGGTGACGTTGAAGAACTCCGGCAGGCCGTGCAGCATTTTTCGCGCAAGCAGCTCGAAGGAGGCGTCGGCGCCTTCATAGGCATAGCCTTCGGCCTCGCGCTCCTTGACCACCGCGATCAGCGCGTCGAGCCGGTGATCGTCCTTCGGTACATCGATGCCGCGCCGCTTCAGCTCGGCAAGGAAATTCGCCTTGCCGCCCTGGTCGGAAACCATGACTCGGCGACGGTTGCCGACGGCTTCCGGCGGCACGTGCTCATAGGTCGCCGGTTCCTTGGCCAAAGCGGACGCATGGATGCCGGCCTTGGTGGCAAAGGCCGAGGAGCCGACATAGGGCGCCTGCGCTTCCGGCGCGCGGTTGAGCAATTCGTCGAACGCGCGGGAAAGCCTCGATATTCCGGTCAGCGCTTCGGCCGAGATGCCGGTTTCGAAGCGATCGGCGAAGGCGGGCTTCAGCGAGAGCGTCGGGATGATGGAGATCAGGTTGGCGTTGCCGCAGCGCTCGCCGATGCCGTTCAGCGTGCCCTGGATCTGGCGCACGCTGGCCTCGACGGCGGCCAGCGAATTCGCCACCGCCTGACCTGTATCGTCATGGGCATGGATGCCGAGATGATCGCCCGGGATGCCGCCGGCGATCACCTTGCCGACGATTTCGCGCACTTCCGAAGGCTGCGTGCCGCCATTGGTGTCGCACAGCACCACCCAGCGCGCGCCGGCGTCATAAGCGGTCCTGGCGCAGGCGAGCGCGTAATCGGGATTGGCCTTGAAGCCGTCGAAGAAATGCTCGCAGTCGACCATCGCTTCCTTGCCGGCCGCGATCGCGGTCTCAACCGAGGTCTTGATCGACTCCAGGTTCTCCTCATTGGTGCAGCCGAGCGCGACGCGCACGTGATAGTCCCAGCTCTTGGCGACGAAGCAGATGGCGTCGGATTTCGACTGCACCAGCGCTGCCAGCCCCGGATCGTTGGAAGCCGAGACCCCTGCCCGCTTGGTCATGCCGAAGGCGACGAATTTCGCGCTCACCGTCCGCTTCTTCTGGAAGAAGGCGGTGTCGGTCGGATTGGCGCCGGGATAGCCGCCCTCGACATAGTCGATGCCGAACGCGTCGAGCAGTTTGGCGATGGCGATCTTGTCCTCGACGGAAAAGTCGATGCCCGGCGTCTGCTGGCCGTCGCGAAGGGTGGTGTCGAAGAGATAAAGGCGTTGCTTCATCGGAGATTTCCTGGGGTCGACCATTCGCTCGTGTCATGATCGGGATGCTGAAAGGGGCGGCGGCGTAGAATCTCTTCCGGAGAAGCTGAACTTTTCACCTCCGGCAAGCCGGCCAATCGATTGAACCATGGCATGCGAGCCCCAGCCCAATGTTGCCGAATTGGTTCCAAGCGCGTGGGGTCGTCGAGACTGCCTATTGAAAGGTCGATTGTTTCGACATTTACATGCCAGAAAGTCAGCGGGGTTCCGCATTCGGCGCAGAAGCCACGTTCTCCCACCTCCGAACTGCGGTAGAGGGCTGGCCGGCCACGAGTCCATTCGAGATCCGGAAGATGCACTTTGAAAAAGGGCCAAAACACCGAGCCGACAGCTTTCTGGCACATCCGGCAATGGCAGATTGCGGGATCGGCGGCGTTACGCGCGCTGTAGCGAATAGCGCCGCATTGACACCCGCCAGTGAGTATTTCGCCCATTTTTTCAGCTTTCGACGTACCTAAGTTGCATTGCCGCCAGCAAACCTATCCGTCGCCCGGATCAGCCGATCCAGAATCCCGGGCTCCGAATAGGCGTGCCCTGCCCCCTCGATCAGATGAAAATCCGCTTTCGGCCACGCCTTGTGCAGCGCCCAGGCATATTTTGCCGGGCACGGCATGTCGTAGCGGCCGTGGACGATGGTGCCGGGGATGTCCTTCAGCTTCCAGGCGTCGCGCAGCAGCTGTCCCTCCTCCAGCCAGCCGGCATGGACGAAATAATGGTTCTCGATGCGGGCGAACGCGACCGCGTAGTCGTCCTGGCCGAACGGCGTGCTTGTCTCCGGCTCGGGCAACAGCGTGATCGTCTCGCCTTCCCACAGGCTCCAGGCAAGAGCCGCGTCGACCTGAGCCTTGCGGTCGGAGCCGACAAGCCGCTTGCGGTAAGCGGCCATCATGTCGCCGCGCTCGGCCTCGGGGATCGGCGCCAGGAAGCGTTCCCACTTGTCCGGGAACATCTCGGAGACGCCGAACTGATAGTACCATTCGAGCTCGGCGCGGGTGAGCGTGTAGATGCCGCGCACGACGAGCTCGCTGACGCGCTCCGGATGCGTCTCGGCATAGGCGAGCGCCAGGGTCGAGCCCCAGGAGCCGCCGAAGACAAGCCATTTGTCGAAGCCCGCCATCTCGCGCAGGCGCTCGATGTCGGCGACGAGATGCCAGGTGGTGTTGGCCTCCAGCGAAGCGTTGGGCGCCGACTTGCCGCAACCGCGCTGGTCAAACAGGACGACGTCGTAGAGTTTCGGGTCGAACAGGCGCCTGTGCTTCGGCGAGATGGTGCCGCCCGGACCGCCATGCAGGAACACGGCGGGCTTGGCGCCCTTGGTGCCGCAGCGCTCCCAATAGATGGTGTGGCCGTCGCCGACATCGAGCATGCCGGACTCGAACGGCTCGATCTCCGGATAGAGCGTGCGCAAGGAACTGTTGTGGATCGTCATAGTTTCAAGCCCTGCTGCGGCCAGTTGGCCGTCTCGTGGTCGGGATGCTGGAAGGAGATGATCTGCTCCTGACGTCGATAGAAATCGGGGTCGTCATGGACCGGCGCCTCGAAGATCTTCTCCACCCAGGGCAGGCGAACCGCGTAGTTGACCTGGATCTGGGGCGCGAGGTCGGAGCGGTCGTCGAAGGCGCCGATGGCGATCTCCAGCGCGCCCGGCTGGCGATAGGTCAGCGGCGTGCCGCAGCGCGCGCAGAAGCCGCGGTCGATGTTGACCGAGGACTGGAAATAGCTCGGCTCCTCATGGGTCCATTCGACGCCGTCCTTCGGCACCGTCACCAACGCGCCGAAGAAGGAGCCGAACTGCTTCTGGCACATGCGGCAATGGCAGATGGACGGGCGCCCGAGCTTGCCCTTGATGCGGAA
The DNA here is from genome assembly GCF_033977215.1 of Mesorhizobium humile. Taxonomy (NCBI): domain Bacteria; kingdom Pseudomonadati; phylum Pseudomonadota; class Alphaproteobacteria; order Hyphomicrobiales; family Phyllobacteriaceae; genus Mesorhizobium; species Mesorhizobium humile. The sequence goes on along the minus strand of NZ_JAVIIV010000017.1, from coordinate 136,408 downwards.
GCGCACAGCGCCGCACTGGCAGCCGCCTGTTCGAACTTGATCGGTCATGGTCTTTCCTCCGGCGGCCATTGGTCGGTGTCGTGATCGGGATGCTGGTAGGAGACGAGTTCGGCGAGATAAGGCGCCGAGGCGATATCGGCCATCGTGTCCTCAGACGGCAGTTTCGGGATACCGTCGACATAGGGAAGCTTTGCTTCGACGCCCCATTGGATGGTCGGCGCGATGCCCGTTGGATCGTCGAAGGCGGCGATCGCCAGCGCCATGCCGTCCGATGCCTCGAAGGTCAGCGGCGTGCCGCATTCGGCGCAGAAGCCGCGCCAGGCGGCATTCGACGAGCGGAAGCGTTTCGGTTCGCCGCGCGTCCAGTCGAGCGTGGCGCCGCGCACCGAAACCAACGGCAGATAGAAATTGCCGCTCGCCTTCTGGCACATGCGGCAATGGCAGACCGAGGCGTCGCCAAGCGCGCCCTCGACGCGGAAGCGCACGGCGCCGCATTGGCAGCCGCCGGTGTAGACCGGCCGGTTGTCGAGGCTCATGACACACTCCCGATCATGGGCTGCTTTTGGGGCTCACTCCGGATCATGGCAGACCGCCTCGACATTGTTGCCGTCGGGATCGAAGACGAAGGCGCCGTAATAGTTGGGGTGATAGTGCGGGCGCAGGCCAGGTCCACCATTGTCCTTGCCGCCGGCGGCAAGTGCTGCCGCATGGAAGGCGTCGACCTCGGCGCGGCTGCGCGCGGTGAAGGCGACGTGTTGGGTCGATCTCGGCTTGTCCGTGCTGTCGCTCAGCCAGAACACCGGCCGGTCGCGGCCATAGCCGCCAACCTTGGCGCCGCCGGTATATTCCTGAGGCACCATGTAGAGCAGCGAAGCCCCCAGCGGCGCCATCGCCTTGTCGTAGAAAGCCTTCGAGGCGCCGAAATCGGAAACGGTGATGCCCAGATGATCGATCATAGGACGAGATCCTCCGTTGGTGGCGCGGGCGCATCGGCCAGGCCGGCCACGATGACGATATGCTGGCAGACATTGTCGATATCGCGGATCACGTCGTCGTTCCAGAAGCGCAGGATGGTCCAGCCTAACGTTTCGAGCTTCGTGGTTCGCACGACGTCGGAAGCCGAAACTTCTTCATGAGCGTGCTGCGAACCATCAATCTCGACGATCAGCTTTTTGTCAGGGCAAGCAAAGTCGACGATATAACCTGCGATAGGCATTTGCCGCCGAAAGGAAAGGCCCATCAGCCTGTGTGCCCGGACTTCGTTCCAGAGCTTCAGTTCGGCATCTGTCATTTCCTTGCGCATCTTGCGCGCATTGCCGCGATTGATCGGGGATACCCGATGATGGGTCATCGCGAGGCCCCCCTCTCTGCCCTGCCGGGCATCTCCCCCTCAAGGGGGGAGATTGGACGTCGCCTTGGCTTTCGCCAATCGCTGAGGTGGAACAAAAGGCGCCTGCCGCGAAGCTGCTGATCTCCCCCCTTGAGGGGGAGATGTCCGGCAGGACAGAGAGGGGGGCCTCGCTCAAACCTCTCCATCATGGGAGCATCCACCCTCACCGCTTGATCTCCCAGCTCGTCACGCGTTCGCCGGTGGCGGGGTCCTTGCCGTCCTTCAGTTGCACGCCCTGCGCCAGCAATTCGTCGCGAACCCGATCGGCCTCCGGCCAGTTCTTCGCCGCGATCAGCGCCAGACGATCCGCGATCGCCTTGGCGACCGCAGCCTCGTCCACCTTGGCCGCGCCCGTATCGAAGCCGAGGAAGGCCAGCGCCGCCTTCAGCGAAGCGGCGGCGTTCTCGCCTCTGGCATCGCTTGCCTCACCGGCAAGCTGCGTCAGCCGCTGGAAGGCGGTGTAGGTGGCGAGATCGTCGGACAGCGCTTCCACCACATCCGCCGGCAGGTCCTTCGCGGCCGCGGGTGCCTGATCCGCCGCGCGCTTCCACTTGCGCAGCGTGTTTTCCGCCTCTTCCAGCTTGCGCACGGAGAAATCGATCGGCTCGCGATAGTGCGTCATCAGCATCGCCAGCCTGAGCACCTCGCCCGGCCAGGTGCGGCCGCCGAAAGTCTCGGTCTCCAGCAGCTCATGGATGGAAAAAAAGTTGCCGAGGCTCTTCGACATCTTCTGGCCTTCGACCTGCAGGAAGCCATTGTGCATCCAGACATTGGCCATGACCTTGGTGCCGTGGGCGCAGCGCGACTGGGCGATCTCGTTCTCGTGGTGCGGGAAGATCAGGTCCAGCCCGCCGCCATGGATGTCGAAGACCTCGCCGAGATAGGCGGCCGACATGGCCGAGCATTCGATGTGCCAGCCGGGCCGGCCCCTGCCCCATGGGCTCTCCCAGCCGGGCTCTTCGGGCGAAGACAATTTCCACAGCACGAAATCGCCCGGGTTCTTCTTGTGCGCATCGACCGCGATGCGCACGCCCGCCTGCTGTTCGTCGAGATTGCGCTTCGACAATTCGCCATAGTCCGGCATCGAGGCGGTGTCGAACAGCACCTCGCCGCCGGCGACATAGGCGTGGCCGCGCTCGATCAGCTGCCGGATCAGCGACAGCATGTCGGCCTTGCCGTCGGCCCGGGGCGCGACGAACTCGGTCGCGCGCGGCTCGTAGGTCGGCTCAAGGCAGCCAAGCGCGGCGACATCCTTGTGATACTGGTCGGCAGTCTTTTCGGTGACCTTGCGGATCGCATCGTTGAGCGAAAGCTTTCCGGCCTCGATCTCGCCGCCGAAGTCGCGCAGCGCCCTGGCGTTTATCTTGTCGTCGACATCCGTGATGTTACGCACATACGTGACGTGGCTTTCGCCGTAGACTTGGCGCAACAGACGGAAAAGCACATCGAAGACGATCGCCGGGCGCGCATTGCCGATATGGGCAAAGTCGTAGACGGTCGGGCCGCAGACATACATGCGCACATTGTGCGGATCGATCGGAACGAAACGCTCCTTCGCCCGCGTCAGCGTGTTGTAGAGGCTGAGGCCCTTCGATGCGTCAGACATGCGGTCCCGGTCCTTGGTTTGGGTTCACTGAAACCAGCTCCGCGCCGAAGGCACAAAGCAGGCTCCAGCCTGCTGGCCGGGGCGTTTTTCCGATCTGGGTAAAGATGAGGCGAAAACGTCCGGACCAGCGCGAGGCTAGCCAATAATGCAAATGCCACAAATGGCGAAAGACGTTTTCATGGGCGGCTTTATCGCGCCGGCGGGTGTTGCCGTCAAGCCGCTCCGCTCAGGAAAGATGTCGCTGAATCACAGGTAAAGACAGGCCGAAACATTTTATTAAACATGTCGGCACAGTGATGAAACATTCGCCGGCTAGACCGCCAGATGTCACGATTTGGTCGGAATCGGCCGCCAAACGCTCAACACGAAACCGTTACCAAGGGAAGAGAATCATGGCTCGCAACAAGCAGGAACAGAACCGACAAACGCAGCCCGCACTGGCCAGCCACTACCGCGCGATCGGCCCGGCGGCAATCGTCGCGGCCCTCCTCCACACCGCGAAGAAGAAGAAGCCCGCACAGAAGATCGTTTCGCCGCGCGCTGCCTGAAAAGGCACGACCGGCACGGTCCCCGACAATGGGGATGCCGGCGACGAGGGCGCCAGAGCGCGCCCTGGAGATGAAGGCCTCCGGAAGCAGCCTCGCCAGGCTAGTAACCTTCGCTAGAATAAGCTCATCTGGTTTTCGTCCGCGCCAGGCTTCTGGCGCCTGGGCTTTTCGGCTTGCGGCGAAACGATGCCGCGCTCCTGAATCTCCGGCCCGGTGTTGGCGACCTTGTTGACCAGGTCGGAAACCGGGACAGCCTCGAAGAAATCGGGTTCCGCCGGCTTCAGCAGATCGAGCACGTCGCGCGGCTCCTGCGTGCGGCAATCCAGCCAGCGGGCGAAGTCGCGTTCCTCGATCATCACCGGCATGCGGTCGTGGATATGGGCGATGCCGGCATTGGCATCGGTCGTCAGTATGGCGCCGGTGTCCATCTCCGAGCCGCCCGGTTCGGAAAAGGTCTCGATCAGGCCGGCGAAGGCGACCACGCCGCCGCGTCGCGGGCGGATCCAGTAGGGTTGCCCCTTGCCGCTGCCCGACTGCTGCCACTCATAGAAGCCCGATGCCGGCACAAGAGAGCGCCGGTGGCGCATGGCGGTCTTGAAGGAAGCTTTTTGCAGCACCCCTTCGGAACGGGCGTTGATGAGCAGCGGAAACGCCCTGGTGTCCTCGACCCAGGCCGGAATCAGCCCCCAGCGCACCAGCATAGCCTGGCGGTCCGGCTGGTTCGAGCCAGGTTCCCGCTGCGGGCCGGCAAGCGCCATCAGCACAGGCTGCGTCGGCGCGATGTTGTAGCGCGCCGGAAACTCCTCGAGCTCGGCAAGGCCGAGGAAGGCGGCGGTCTGGTCCGGCGTGGCGGTCAGGGCAAAGCGTCCGCACATGAATCTGGGCTCTTCGATTGACGAGCCATGAAAGTGGCGATGGAACCGCCGCGCCGCAACGGCTAAAGCTGTTTCGCCCAATCGGTCCACAAAAGGCTGCAGAAAGATCGACCCGCATGGAACAGCGCAGGATCATCATACCGGCCGTTTCCGTCGCCGTCGTGCGCGGCAAGACGGTGCTTCTGGTCAAGCGCGCGCGGGCGCCGTCGCAAGGGCTCTACGCCTATCCCGGCGGCAAGGTCGAGCCGGGCGAAACGCTGGCGCAAGCCGCGGCGCGCGAGCTTCAGGAAGAGACAGGGCTCGAAGCGACAGGCTATCGGCCATTGCGCGACATCCATATCGACGGCAGTGCCGAGAACCACGCGGTCGACTATCTGCTGAGCGTGTTCGGTGCGGCCTATGCCGGCGGCGAGCCCGTGGCCAGCGACGATGCCGAGACGGCGGCGTTCTACACGCTGGCGGAAATGGCTGAGATGCCGCTTGCGGGCGACGTGTTCTCGGTCGCCGAGGAATTGCTCGGGCCCGCCGCGGGCGCGTAGACACCGAAAAAATCGCCTTGCGGGCGACAAGATGTTTCGCCACAAAGCCTTAGCTCCCTCACGCCAAGGCTTTGATGTCCCGCGCTTCTCCTCTTCTCGCCGCGTGCCTCGCCGTCAGCATGGCCGTTGCCGCGCGGCCGGCGATTGCCGCCGAGGCGCCGTTCGAGCCCGGGCTGATGCGGCTGGCGGAAGTGCTGGGATCGCTGCATTTCCTGCGCAACCTGTGCGGCGAGAAAGGCGACCAGTGGCGGGCCGAGATGGAAAAGCTGCTCGAATCGGAAAACCCCGATCCCGACCGGCGCGCCCGCTTCATCGCCTCCTTCAACCGCGGCTACCGCTCCTTCAGCGGCATCTACACGCAATGCACGCCTTCGGCGACCGAGGCCATCGCCCGCTATATGAAGGAAGGCGAGACGTTGTCGCGCGACATCGCTTCGCGCTACGGGAATTGAGGCTGGATCTGCGGCCGCTGCGCGTTTTGCGCAGATTTTTTGCGACAATCGGCGCCAATGTGAGCTGCCTTATTGTCTCCTGTCCCACTCTGATGCAATCATGTGTTGCACTTGCGCAACAGCGTTAATGAAACGTTAGTGCGCGATTGTGGAATTAACTCAAACTGAAGGTTTTGATGCCCCAAGCCGGTCTAATCGGCTAAGCTCGAAACCGATTGAGCGCAATCTCACCCGAAATGTAGATTTCGACCGTAAAAATGTCGTATTTACAAAGACTTAAATGAGGCTGCGGACGAACTGACAGGTCAAGCTAGGTCCACTATCGGATCGCCGCTTGCGGAAGGTGGACATCGCAATGGAACATGGTGTCAGCGACATCGACGCGTTGGTCAGGGAAGAAAAGCGGCTGACCGCCGTGGAAAGCCACAGCGAAGCGTGGGCCGAGGGCCTGTCGGCCGGCATCGAACCTGAGATCATCGCCGAAGCGGCGCTTGAGACCGCTTTCGGCGAGATGTTGCGCGCCAATGGCGAGACCTCGGCGCTCGCGCTGCTCGACCGCATGCGGGAAAAGGTAATTGCCGGCGCGTTCGAGCCGGAACGGCTGAAGCACTAACCACCCGTTTCGACAACGACTTTTTGACCATGACTTTTTGACGGCGACACGCCATTTGGGCATCATGCCCATGCGCTCGGACATTCGGAGCGCCGGCCGGGCCGAACCCGGGTACCATGGAGAGGCAAGCGGTGAGATTTTCGATGTCGGGCCGGCCGCGCGGACTGACCCTCAGCATCCTGGTCGCCGCTTCCTGCCTGGCGCTGCCTCTGTGCCTCACCAGCACGCCTTCCTACGCGCTGAGCGAGATCCAGCGCGAGGACCTGCCTTCCCCGGTGACCCCGCCCGCCAATGGCGACGGCGCCACGCCCGGGGCTACCGTGCCGATGCCGGAGGCGCCCGGCACCAAGCCCTCGGACCAGCCTGCCGATGACACGGACAAATCGGAGCCGAAGACGCCGCCCGCCAATGGCGGCATCACCAGCCCGCGCGCGGATCCGGACGCACCGCCACCTGCGGTCGTCTATGACCTCAACACGCTTCCCGAACCGGTCAAGCGCATGCATGGGCTGATCATCGAAGCCTGTCGGACCGGCGACATCGAAAAGCTCAGAGCGCTGATCGGCAAGGGCGATTCCATGACGCAACTGTCGCTGGGCGACATCGACGGCGACCCGATCACCTTCCTGAAAAGCCTCTCGGGCGACGGCGACGGCCAGGAAATCCTCGCCATCCTGGAAGAGGTGCTTTCGGCCGGCTATGTCCATGTCGACACCGGAACGCCGCAGGAACTCTATGTCTGGCCGTATTTCTTCGCGCTGCCGCTCGACAAGCTCGATCCCAGGCAACGCGTCGAATTGTTCAAGCTGGTCACCGCAAGCGACTATGACGACATGAAGCAGTTCGGCGCCTACATCTTCTATCGCGTCGGCATCACCCCGACGGGCCAGTGGCTGTTCTTCGTCGCCGGGGATTAGGCCCGAAACCTATCGCTTACCGGCCTGCGGCCATATCCGAGCCGCTTCGTTTCGCAGGGCCGAAATGGCATCGGTTCCCAAGACGGGGTCCATTTGCAAGGCTTCGGCTGCGTCGCGCAATTCGCTCTGGTCCCGGAGTTTGGCCACGACCCAGGCGATTTTGCGTTCGATGTCGGAGCCATAGGCGGCTTGTGCCTTGTCGAGGGCCTTAGTCGGCATCTGCCCATACGCCTTGACCAGCATCCCAAGATCGAAGGCATCGCGATATGCGACGGCACGATCCTGGCATCGATCGGCATTCGCCAGCAGCTTCTCAGCAAACATGTCCGCAGGAACGAGCGCCGGTACCCCCAAATCCTCGTCGAAATGACCGCGCAAATCGATGCGGCCTTCCCGGACGACTTCGAACCGGATCGGTTGCCCTTTGAGCCTCACAACGGTCCTCAGGCCGTACTGGTCGATCTGGAAATCCCGGATGGCATCGACGGATTCAGGGAAAAAAGCCCGAACGCCGAGTTCCGATGCTTGTGTTCGCAGCTCGCGATAGCCGCCGGCGTCGGCGCAAAGGAAATCCAGATCCAGCGACCGACGATACTCGCCAAGCTTCATGACAATGGCTGTGCCTCCGCCAAACCAGCACTGATTGGCCGTCAGAAAGTCACGATCCATCAGTCCGAGGGCTTCGGCAATTATCCTGTGCTCCGGTTTTTCGAACGCCTTCATGATCTCTACCCGCAATATTCCGTCGGGCGCAGCGGTGCGCGCATCGAGGACAGAAAGATGGATTATCACGACGTGGTCAGAAGGATACCGTGGCCGAATTCGTCGGCTAGTTTCGCAATAAGCAGTTTCTCACGAGCCGTAAGGCGCTTTTGATCGACAAAGCGCCAGTTGCGCTCATAAAGCGCAAACACTTCTTCGGCCGGGATGGGGCGCGTGACATCGCGGTTCCAGGCGAGTGCCTGGAGCTCAGGAAACTCCGCAGGAATGATTGGCCCAATATTCGCGGTCATGGCGCTCAAGATAATGCAGAGCGCTTAACAAATCCAATTTTCGGCGGGATTAGGCCGGCAGCGCCTCGGAAAACTCCACCGCCCTGCCCTGGCCGGGCGTCACGATCTCGCCTTCCCACATGACGCGCGTGCCGCGCACGACGGTGCCGACCGGCCAGCCGGTGACCTCCTTGCCGTCATAGGGCGTCCAGCCGGCCCTGGAGCCTGCCTGCACGTTGGTGATGGTCTCGCGCCGCTTCATGTCGACGATGGTGAAGTCGGCATCGTAGCCGGCGGCGATGCGGCCTTTCCTGGCCATGCCGAAAATGCGCTGCGGACCATGGCTGGAAAGGTCGACGAAGCGCTGCAATGTGAGCCGGCCTGCGTTGACATGATCGAGCATGATCGGCACCAGCGTCTGCACGCCGGTCATGCCGGACGGCGAGGCCGGATAGGTCTTCGCCTTCTCGGCCAGCGTGTGCGGCGCGTGGTCGGAGCCAAGAACATCGACGATGCCCTGCGAAATGCCGTGCCAGACGCCGTCGCGGTGACGCGAGGCCCGCACCGGCGGGTTCATCTGGATCAGTGTGCCGAGCCGCGCATAGTCGTCGGCGCTAAGCGTCAGGTGATGGGGCGTCGCCTCGCAGGTCGCGACATCCTTGTGCTGTTCTAAGAAGACGATCTCCTCGGCCGTCGAGATGTGCAGCACATGGATGCGCGCGCGCGTCTGCCTCGCGATACGCACCAGCCGCTCCGTGCAGCGCAGCGCCGCGATCTCGTCGCGCCAGACGGGATGCGACGACGGATCGCCCTCGATGCGCTCGCCGAGCCGTTCGCGCAGGCGGAACTCGTCCTCGGAGTGGAAGGCGGAGCGGCGGCGGGTGTTGCGCAGGATCGAGGCGACGCCTTCATCGTCCTCGACCAAAAGGTCGCCGGTGGACGAACCCATGAACACTTTTATGCCGGCGGCGCCCGGCAGCCGCTCCAGTTCGCCGACGTCGCCGGCATTGTCGCGCGTGCCGCCGACCCAGAAGGCGAAGTCGCAATGCATGCGCCCGGTAGCGCGCCGCACTTTGTCGGCAAGCGCCGCCTCGCTGGTGGTCAGCGGATTGGTGTTGGGCATTTCGAAGACGGCGGCGACGCCGCCCAGCACCGCGGCGCGGGATCCGGTCTCCAGATCCTCCTTGTGCTCCAGCCCCGGTTCGCGGAAATGCACCTGGCTGTCGACAACGCCCGGCAGGATGTGCAGGCCCGCGCAGTCGATGGTTTCGCCGGCTGAAGCCTGGCCGAGATCGCCTATCCGCGCGATGCGTCCGGCCTTCACCCCGATGTCGCGCCGTCCCTCGCCGTCATGGTTGACCACGGTGCCGCCTGTCAGGATGAGGTCGAAGGTGGTTGCCATGGGCAGGTCCAATCTCTTGCGGGGGGAGTGTGGCCGGCTTACGTAATGACCGGACGTTTTGCAAGATCAGGCCGATTTCACCCATGCCCTTTGCCCAACTCAAAGACCGCGCGCTCATTTCCGTTTCAGGGCCCGATGCCGAGCATTTTTTGCAAAACATCCTCACCACCGATCTCGACGCGCTCGGTCCGGGCCAGGCAAAGCCAGGCGCGCTGCTTTCGCCACAAGGCAAGATCCTGTTCGATTTCCTGATCTCGCGCGTCGGCGACAACGGCTTCCAGTTGGAATGCCGGGCCGATATCGTCGACGATTTCATACGCCGGCTGATGCTTTACCGGCTAAGGGCCAGGGCCGACATTGCCAAGCGGGATCAGGCGCTTGTCACGGTGTCATGGGGCGATGATTCAACCGTCTCATTTTCTGATTCAACGGCGCTCGCCGACACGCGCTTCCGCGATGTGGCGGTGAGGCGCGCTTATGGCGGCGAGGCAAAGGACGGCGGCGACCCTAGTGCCTGGCAGATGCTGCGCATCGGCAACGGCATCGCGGAGAGCGGTTCAGACTACCAACTCGGCGACGCCTTTCCGCACGACGTGCTGCTCGACGAGACGGGTGGCGTCGGCTTCAAGAAGGGCTGCTATGTCGGCCAGGAAGTGGTCTCGCGCATGCAGCATCGCGGCACCGCGCGGCGCCGTGTGCTGATCGCGTCGGCCGATAGCCCCCTGCCTGCGGCCGGGACCGAGCTCACCGTCGCTGGCCGACCGGTGGGCACACTTGGGTCTGTCGACGGCCGGACCGGTCTTGCCATCGCCCGCATCGACCGCGTCAAGGCGGCGATCGATGCCGGCGAGGCGGTCATGGCGGGCGAGGTTCCGGTAACGCTCGCCATTCCCGGCTGGGCGAAGTTCGCCTTCCCGCAGGATGCGATCAGCGCGGAGGAGGCCTGATGGCGGCCGACCGGGCCGGCGCGCCGCCGCGCGCCTGGCAACGCATGCTTTCGGGCCGTCGGCTCGACCTGCTCGACCCCTCGCCGCTCGACATCGAGATCGCCGATATCGCGCACGGCCTTGCCCGCGTCGCCCGCTGGAACGGCCAGACCAGCGGCGACCATGCTTTCTCCGTCGCGCAGCACTCGCTGCTGGTCGAGGCGCTCTATGGCGAGCTGTCGCCGGAGGCCACAGCAGAGGCGAGGCTCGCCGCGCTGCTGCACGACGCGCCCGAATATGTCATCGGCGATATGATCTCGCCGTTCAAGTCGGTGATGGGCGGTTCCTACAAGGATTGCGAGCTGCGCTTGCAGCGCGCCATCCATCTTCGTTTCTCGCTGCCGGCGGAACTCACCGCCTCCCTGCTCAAGGACATCAAGCGCGCCGACCAGATCGCCGCCTATTACGAGGCGACGCTGCTGGCCGGCTTTTCGACCGCGGAGGCGACCGAGTATTTCGGGCGACCGCGCGGCTTCTCCGCCGACCGCTTCGACTTCACGCCAAAATCCGTGACCTGGGCGCAAACGGCTTTTCTCAAGCGTTTCAAGACGCTGGAAGCCAGGCGCCAGTCTTCGCAAGCCGTGAATTCAACCACATAGAAGAACGCTAAATTAACCGGCGACCGCGACAGTATTGCGTTCGGTCACGGTCCGAAGGCGTGCTCATGCCCGGCGCACATGTCAAGACTGGTTCGGTCGCCGGCAGGCGAAAAACGGCCGGCATTGGTCCGGTGCGGCGGATCGCCGAAGAATTGCGGGCTCAGAACGAGCGCTTCGCGGCGGCTGTCGAGAACATGTCGCATGGGCTGTGCATGTTCGACGCCGACGAGCGGATGATCATCTGCAACCACAACTATCTCGACATCTTCAGCCTGGACGCCAAGGTGGTGAAGCCCGGCATTCCTTTCTTCGACATCCTGCAGCACAGCGTCGACATCGGCATCGCCTCGCAGAGCGCGAGCGAGCTTTATGCCATCCGCAAGCCTTACATCGACGGGGCCAAGGCTTCGACCTATGAGGAAGTTCTGTCGGACGGGCGCATTATCGTCATTTCGCACCGGCCGATCGCCGTCGGCGGCTGGGTGTCGATCTACGAGGATGTGACCGAGGAGCGGCGCGCCGAGGCGGAACTGAAGGAGCAGCACCGCCGCTTCGACGCCGCGTTGGCCAACATGTCGCAAGGCCTGCTGATGTACAGCGCCGCGGGCCGGCTCATCGTACGCAACCAGCGCTTTCTGGACCTGTGCAACGCCAAGGCGTCGGATTTCGCGCTCGGCATGACGCATCGCCAGATGCTGGACAAACTCATTCGCCTCGGCATCTTCGCGCCGGTCGAAATCGACGTCGAGGTCGGGAAGACGAAGGCCAGCCTGGATGCCGGCCAGTCGCACTCGAGCTACCGCGAGCTGGTCGACGGCCGAACGCTGTTCGTCTTGCGGCGGCCGCTGACCGACGGGGGCTGGGTTGCGACTTTCGAGGACGTCACCGAGCGCCGGCGCGCCGAGGAGCGCATGACGCATCTTGCGCATCACGACACGCTGACCAATCTGCCCAACCGCTCGATGTTTCGCGATCGGCTGGACCAGGCGCTTGGCGAGGCCAAGCCGCTGGCGATCCTCTCGCTCGACCTCGACCGCTTCAAGGCCGTCAACGACACGTTCGGCCACCCGGCCGGAGACTGGCTGCTGCAATGCGTCGCCACGCGGCTGCAGCATTCCGTGCGCAGCAGCAAGGACGTGGTGGCACGCTTTGGCGGCGACGAGTTCGCCATCATCCAATTCGGCATCGGGAGCGTCGCCGACGCCGAAAAGCTCGCCAAGCGCATCGTCGAGATCGTCGGCAAGCCTTATCGCGACAAGGGGCGCGAAATGCATGTGGGCGTGAGCCTGGGCATCGCGCTCTATCCCGGCGACGGGCACGATGCCGACACGCTGCTCACCAACGCCGACATGGCGCTCTACCGGGGCAAGAGCGAAGGACGCAATGTCTATCGCTTCTTCGAGCCGGGCATGGATGCCCTGATGCGCGAGCGCCGGGCGCTTGAGGCCGAGCTCGAGGCAGCACTCTCCAGGCGCGAGTTCGAGCTCGATTTCCAGCCGATCCTCGACATCGGCTCCGGCAGAATTGTCGGCGCCGAAGCCCTGATGCGGTGGCGCTCGCCGTCGCGCGGCCTAGTGTCGCCGGAGAACTTCATAGCCGTCGCCGAGGAAACCGGATTGATCGTGCAGCTCGGCGACTGGGCGTTGCGCAAGGCCTGCAACGTGGCAGCGAACTGGCCGCCGGACATGCGCATGGCCGTCAATGTCTCGGCCGCGCAGATCAAGAACGGCGGCTTCGCCCGCAGCGTGATCGCGGCGCTTGCCTTTTCCGGCCTGCCGGCCAACCGCCTCGAGCTCGAAATCACCGAAACGGTGATGATGGACGAGAGCGACGCGGTGCTGAAGACGCTGAGCCAGTTGCGCGGTCTCGGCGTGCGCATCGCGCTCGACGATTTCGGCACCGGCTATTCCTCGCTCGGCTACCTCCGGCGTTTCCCCGTCGACAAGATCAAGATCGACCGCTCCTTCACCAGCGATCTCGACAAGCGCGACACGGCGGCGATCGTGCGCACCGTGATCGGGCTCGGTGCCGAGCTCGGCATCACCGTCACCGCCGAGGGTGTGGAGACCGAAGCGCAGCTCGACATGCTTCGCAAGGCCGGCTGTGGCGAAGCGCAAGGCTATCTGATCGGCATGCCGGCCAAGGCCGCCGAGGTGAACCGTCTGCTGCGCGCGCAGGCGCTGCTGCGCCAATCGGGCTGAAGCCGGGTTTCCCGACGTCAGGCACGGTCAGTTGAGTGTCCCGATATACTTCTCATGGAAGCTGACATAGCCTGGCTCGACCACCTTGAGGTGCCGCTCGATCAGCCTGTGGAATTGCGGCAGTTGGTGGAACGGCACGCCGGGATAGGCGTGGTGCTCGGCATGGTAGGGCATGTTCCAGGCAAGCTTGCGCACGAACCAGTTGGTCAACGTCGTGCGGGTGTTTTCCAGCATGTTGGCGACGAAGGGACAACGGCCGTGCTCGGCCAGCAGATAAAGCCGGAGGAACGGCTGGCCAAGCAGCGCCGGCACGATCCAGACATAGAGCACCACTGACGCCTTGAACCAGACCGCAAGCGCGAACAGGACGACATAGAAGGCCATCATCGCCCGCGCCTCGGCCCTCACCTTCGGCAGGCCCTTTGGCGGCACATAGCTGTCGCGGCAGCGCCCCATTGCGTTGGCGTAGAGCGTCTTCAAATGGCCCCACCATACCGGGAGGCCAGAGACGTGGACGATGTATTGCCGCAATGTCTCGGGCTTCGGAAAGGCGAGCTCCGGATCGTTCTCGGGGTCCTGGGTGAAGCGATGATGGGCGAAGTGGAAGTAGCGGAACCAATCGGCCGGCAGCGCGATCGCCAGGCTGCAGAAGCGCGCGACGATATCGTTCAGCCTCTGCGTTTCGAACGCCGTCCTGTGCACCGTTTCATGCAGCAGCGTGAACAGGAAGACGATCAGGACGCCTTGCGGCAGCATCAGCACCGGCCAGAACGGCACCTTGGCCGCGATCAGGGCGCCAAGGACGATGATCGCGCCGAGATGGAGCGCGAACTGGACAAGGCCTGGCCCATCCGATTTGCCGGTCAGCCGGCTGCGCTCCTCATTCGTCAGCGAGGCTATCACCGAGCGATGGTCGATGGCTGTGTCGTGGTCGATTGCGTTCATGAAACCACGATACCCAGAAAGAAACCTTTCGAAAAACGAGGATTTCTGCGAAATAGGTAAGGTAACCTTATCTTTCGGATTGCCATGGTCGCTCTTCCCTCCTTGCGCGGACTTCAGGCCTTCGAAGCGGCGGCGCGCACAGGCAGCTTCGCGGCGGCGGCGGAGGAACTGTCGATTTCGGCCGCGGCCGTCAGCCAGCTTATCCGTACCGTCGAGGAGCAGATGGGACGAAAGCTGTTCCATCGGGTCAACCGGCGCGCGGTGCTGACCGAGGCCGGGGTGGAGATGCTGCCGCGGCTCAGCATGGCCTTCCGCGAGATCGGCAGCGTCGCCCGCGATGTCGGCGGCGATGCGTTCCGGCCAAGGCTCGTCGTTTCGGTGCCACCCTCCATGGCGATGGGCTGGCTTTCCGAGCGCATCGCCCATTTTGTTGCCTCCCACGGCGCCGCCGACATATCGCTGAGAGGAGACGACGACCCGGTACCGTTCGATCATGAATTGATCGACATCCGCCTCTCCTACGGTCCTCATTACCGGGAGCATCCGACCGAGGAAATCGTCAGGGACGCCGTCTATCCCGTCTGCGCGCCAACGCTGGTCGGCGCGACCGGATCCGACAGCCTTGCCGGCCTGCCGCTCATTCACACCGACTGGGGACCGACGGGCGCGTCCTTCCCATCCTGGCGCAACTGGTTCGAGGCGGCGGGAAGCGAGCCCGGCCGCGCGGCACAGCGCGGCCTTTCGGCCAACTCGTCGCGGGCAGCGCTCGATCTTGCCATTTCAGGACTGGGCGTGGCGCTGGCGCAAGGCATCTATTGCGCCCGGGCGCTGGAGGATGGCAAGCTGGTGCGGGCGGTCCCGAAATTCTTGGAACTGCGCCAACCCTATTGCCTCACAGTCCCCGAACGCAGCGCGAGGCGCGATGCCGTGGCGGCGTTCCGGGAATGGCTGATCGGCGAATGCCGGCGCGCCGTCGGATCGCCGGCGCTCAGTGACACGGCTCAGCGTCGTCTTTGACCAATTGACCAGCGGTGCGTCGCACCGGATCGGCTGTCACCGCCTGCCTCGCCGGTTCGGCACGCAGTCCGCCGGCAAATCCGCCCGGCACGAGCCCGAGCCCTATCATCGCAGCGATGAATCCATATTGCAGGATGTCGAAGGTCAGCGGCGGAAGACCGCCGGGAAGAATCGAGATTGCAAGCTTCGGCGCAAGAATGCCGAACCCCACGGCTGCCGGCCAGCCGATGTCGCGCACGCGGGCGAACACCATCCAAATAATCGCGACGATGGTGGCAAAGCCCATCGCCACAAGGATGGAGATATAGACCGTACCGATGGCGGAGCTTTTTGCTTCCATGGCGAGCGCCTGGGCAACCGTGCCGGAGGCATGCTGCTCGACAGACCTCGGAGCATCGTGCATCCCATAGTCGGGTGTCCTCAGTTCCTCGACAAAGGCCCTTTGGCTCCGGGCTAAGCTATTGCCGTCCGCCGCATAGATCTGCTTCTGAATGCCTTCTTTCGTCCCCACCAGAAAATGCTCGATCGGGTCCTTGGCAAAATCGAATCCGAGCAAAAAAAGCAGAAGGGCGAAATAGAGTATTTGGCTGCAACTACCTGATTGAAACAGCCTGATCATCTTTGACAACTCCCAGCTACCCACAATACCGGCGGGATAACAAGTCGATCTTAAGACGCAGTTAGGCAGTCCTTCGCAAATTGAAGAAACGGCACGACCGGATGGTTGCTAGAGCGATTTCCGGAAAAGTGTCACACGGTTTTTTCAGTCAGGAACGCTTTAGAGGTGACCGGCCAGCGCGGCGACCATGTCCTTGCTGCCGGCCACGGGAACGATCTCGAACTCGACCAGATCCGCCCATTCGATGACCCAACGCTGCAGCACCGTCGCATCATCGGCTTCCACCAGCATGAAGCAGCGGCTCATATCGCCAGCGATCCAGCTGTGATGCACGACGAGCTCATCCGGCTTCAACCGGCCCTTGTCGCGGAAGCGGCGGTAGATTTCCTTGCGGTCCGCGCCGTGAAAATCCTCGATCACGAAGAACAGCATTTCTTTTCCCTCAATTCGAACAAACTAGAATTGGAGAATTGAGGAACTGGAGAATTGAAGAATGGAGCAGCTATCGGAGCCATCCGTCTTCAGTTCATCAGTTCCTCAATTCTTCAATTCCCCAGTTCCTCAATTCCGCCTTTCCGGCCGTTACTTATCCGGCCTCTCCAGGCGTTCCAGGAACCACTGCGTCAGCCGCACCCAGAGCTCGTCCTTCTCGCCGGAATCCTCCCAGCCGTGGTCGAGATTGGGATTGTCGTTGACCTCGATGACGAAGACCCCGTCCTTGGTCTCCTTGAGGTCGACGCCGTAGAGCCCGTCGCCGATGCATTTTGCGGCCTTGACCGCCGTCTCGACGACATGCGGCGGCGTCTGCTTCAGCGTGAATGTCTTGATCCCGCCCTGGTCGGGCTTGCCGCTGGCCTTGTGGTTGACGATCTGCCAGTGCTTCTTCGCCATCAGATAGTGCACGGCAAAAAGCGGCTGGCCGCCGAGCACGCCGACGCGCCAGTCATATTCGGTCGGAATGAATTTCTGCGCGATCAGCAGATCGGAATCTTCCAGCCATTCGGTCGCAAGCTTGGTCAGCTCCGCCATGTTCTCGCATTTCTTGACGCCGCGCGAGAAGGACGAATCCGGAATCTTCAGCACCAGGGGAAAACCTAGCGTCTGCGCCGCCACTTCGAAGTCGGACGTGCCGGCGATCATCACTGTCGGCGGCACCGGCACCTTGTTGTACGTCATCAGCTCGTTGAGATAGACCTTGTTGGTGCAGCGGATCATCGACAGCGGATCGTCGATCACCGGCATGCCCTCCTGCTGGGCGCGGCGCGCGAAGCGGTAGGTGTGATTGGAGATCGACGTGGTCTCGCGGATGAACAGCGCGTCGTAATTGGCGAGCTTGGCGAGGTCCTTCCTGGTGATCGGCTCGACTTCGACGCCCATCTTCTCGGCGATCCTCGCCCAGTAGCGCAGCGAGGAGATTTCCGACGGCGGCAGTTCCTCATGCGGGTCGACCAGCGTCGCGAATGTATAACGCGCCGGCGTGCGACCCTTGGTGTCGCGCCACTCGCGGTTGGTGTAGGTGTCCAGGCATTGCAGGAAGAACTCTTCCTCGCTCTCGGTCATGCGGGCAAGCGGCAGGAAGCCGATCTTGCGGATCGAGGCCCATTCGGCGCTGTCCTTGATATGGACCTCGAGCGCCGGCGCGCGGAACCAGTCGAACAACAGCTTGGCGAAACGGTCCCAGACTTTCGACGGGCCGATGCCGAAGAAGATCGCGACCTTGGCCGGGAAAGTCCCGCCGAGGTCCTTCCTGCATTTGTTCAAGGCCAGCTCGAGCTCCGGCAGCGCGTGCTCGTAGAGCTTGCGCTCCGACAGGTCGATCATGGTCTCGACGGTCGGGATCACCCTGTGGCCGCGCGAGCCGGCCAGCAGCGAGGCGTAGTAGCCGCGGCTCTGGTAGCCGTAATTGTTGGACAGGTTGATCACCTTCGGCCGCTGGCCGCGGAACAGTGCCGGATGCGCGAGATAGTCGCGGTTGGTGATGATCTTGTGGGGTGTGGCCACCTGATCGATGTCGTTCTGCCTGCCTGTCAGAATAACCCAGGTCATTGTCTCAGCGTTTTCCCAGAGTGATAGCTGCGCGCAGGCCGTCGCGGCCGAACTGCGCCATGTTCATGAAGATGTCGTAAGGCACCGGAATGTTTGCGGCATCGAGGATCGTTTCCTGTCTTTCATCCTCGACCCAGGGATCGTGGATCAGGATATGGTCGCCATCGTCGCCGATGGCCAGCACCCAATGCGGTACCTTCTTGCCGAACATAAGGAAGCCGCTGATCAGCACCACCACCAACTTGCCCTCGGCAAGGGCTTGGCGGATATCGTCGATGCCGAATGGACGGTAGTTGACGGGAATGCCGTAGAGCTCGGCGCGGCGGCGGAAATCGACCTGGGCGAGCTCCATCACCCGCCGCTTGTCCTCGCTCCGCACCGACTGCAGGAACAACGCGCCGTAGAAGGAGACGAAGATCTCGGCGGCTAGCCCGCTCTCGTAGCCGGCGACCGCCAGGCCGAAAGGCTCGCAGCCGCCAGGGCCGGACATCATGAAGACCGTGGTCGCCTCGCGCCACAGGCGGATCTCCATGACCGGGTCCGGCACGAAGCCACTGTCGAAATTGGCCATCGCCATCATCAGACAGCACGGGCCGCAGGTGAACTCGCAGGTCTGCTGATAGAACGGCACCTTGGTCGCGGTCGCGGTGTCGCCGCGCAGCGTCTTTTCATAGCGCAGCGCCGTCGCGCCATCCTCGTAATAGTCGGGCTCGCGGCCCAGCTTTCGATAGCCGGCCTGCTCGTAGACACGGATGGCGCGATCGTTGTCCTCGCGCACTTCGAGGCGCAGCAGCAGCCGGTCGTGCTCGAAGGCCGCCTCTTCGGCCGCCGCCAGCAGAAGGCGGCCTATACCGAGCCGGCCGAAGAAGGGACCGACGGCGATGGAATAGAGCCGCGCGACGCCGCTGCCCTTGCGAAACAGCACCACGGCATAGCCGGCGACACGGCCCTCGTTCTCGGCCACCAGCATCTCGGCGGTTTCACGTTCGATGAACTGGCGGAAAGAGCGGCGCGAGAGCCTGTCGCCCGGAAAAACGGCCTTCTCGATGGCGGCGAGGTCATCGACGTCTGACGCGCGGGCCTTGCGAATCTCGGCAGGCATGCGGGCTTGGGAGAACCTCGATTGGGTTTAAGAAACGGCCCCGGTAGATGCGTTGCGAACACTGACCGAAGCGCCAGCATTCATCAAGCGCTATCGCTCCTTGATTAGGGCCGAATTGTGACAGTTTCCGCGCGGCAGGAAAGGGCCAGGCGCTTGAACAGAACTGCCGTTCGAAGGACCGCCGGCCGCCGAAAAACGCAGCCGGTTCAGCTCGATATGCCGGCCAGGAGCTGGCCATAGGCGCTCTTTGCGACATCCGACAACCGCTCCGGCGGCAACGAGCCGACGACGGCGCAGGCATAGCCTTTGTCGAGCCAGTAGACCGCCTGCGGTCCACCTGCCTCGGCCGCATAGGTGCCCTTCGATGTTTGGGCCGATTCGGCGGTGACGAAGAGCGAGATGCGCTCGCCCTTGGCGTCCTCGTAGAGGAGCATCGCCGCCTTGCCTTGCTCACCGGCGGGCAGCAGCCGACCGCCGACCAGCTCGAACCCCTCGGCCGCTAGGTCGGGCGCAACCAGCTTCAACCCGACACTGTTCGACAGCCAGGTCTGGAGATGGTCCTTGTCGCTCGCCGGGACCTCGACGGCATGGCGCTTCTCAGCGGCGTAGATGACATGGGCGGCGATCGCCTGCTCGGCGAGCTGGTCGTCGTCGCCACCACCACGGGCGATGCTGTCGATGCCGGCGACATAGCCGCCCAAGCCGCCGACAGCGAGCATCACGGCGGCGGCAGCCGACAGCCACCAGCGCGAACGCCAGGCCGGCGCCTTCATGGGCGCGTCGCCAAGCACTGCCTGCCGCAGCCTCGCCGGCACCGGCTCGTCCATCACGCCCGCGAGGGCGGCTCGCATTGCGGCGCGATCGGCGATGTAGCGCGCTGACCTCGCCTTCATCTCGGGATTGGCCTCGAGCCAGGCGTCATAAGCCATGCGCTCCTCACCCGGCAGCTCGCCGTCGAGGGCCATGTGGATATCGCGTTCGGAAAAATCGCGGCGGGTCATTTCTCGACGATCCTTATCGAGCGGCGCCGCGACGTGTCCTCGAGCAGGCCTCGCAATTCCTCGCGGCCGCGCGCGATGCGCGACATCAGCGTGCCGGCCGGCACGCCGAGGATATTGGCGGCCTCGGCATAGGAAAAGCCCTCGATGGCGACCATCACCAAGGCCGCGCGGCGATCGGGGCTGATCGCCTGCAAGGCATCCAGGATCTCGCGCGAGGCGATGGTCTCGACCTGATCGGCGGGCGCGGATTGGGCCTCACCGGCTTCGAGAGGCAGCATCGCCGCCTCGCCGCGCCGGTTGACCTTGCGCATCTGGTCGATGAACAAGTGATGCATGATCGTAAACAGCCACCTCCGGGGGCTCTCTCCAGTCTGCCAGTTGTCGAGCCGCACAAGCGCCCGCTCCAGGCAATCCTGGACCAGATCGTCGGCGGAATCGCGGTCGCGCAGCAGCGAGCGCGCATAGCGCCGCAGCCGCGGTATTTCGCTCAGGATCGCTGCCTTCTTGTCGTCCATGACCGCTTTGTTTCGAGGTCGCTTTCCATCCCGATAGAACGCGCCTTCCCGGCGCGGTGCAAGCAGTCAGCGCGAAGCGGCCGAACCGCTGCGATTACCCAAGCGAAGGAATAACGCTGGCGAATGGCGATTTATTCCCGGCTCGAAACCGTGCGAGATTGATTGTTTGATTACGTTACATAGGTATAATAGGTATATTACGTATGAGGCACGCCCATGAAGCAATTCACCTTTTCAGACATGAACCGCGCATCGGGCGAGATCCTCGAAACGGCGATGATCGAGCCTGTCGCCCTGACAAAACGCGGCAAGGAGAAACTGGTCATACTTTCGGCCAGGCAATACCGGCAACTCGTTGGTTCGTCTCATGCCGCCTACACGCTCGAGAATGCGCCTGACGCGGTCCACGATGAACTGACGTCGGGATTGGAAGCCATCATAAGCGACGATGGACCGGGTGTTTAAGCCCGGCGACCTGCTTCGGTATTACTATCTATGGGCGCGGCAGGCTGACGCCGGTGAAGAATCAGGCCGCAAAGCGCGACCCGTCTGCGTCGTAGTCCGAACGCCGACGACGCCCGCGGCGCTGTTCCTGTTTCCACTCACCTCGCAGCAGCCCAGCCCGACCCGCACGTCTATTGCCATCAGTGAGATCGAGTGCCGCAGGGGCGGCCTCGATTTTCCGTCATGGCTGATCCTCGACGAGTACAACCGTGTGCGGACTGACGAAGCTTACGACCTCGTTACGACAAAGCCGATCGGTTCTTTCAGTCCGGCATTCGTTCGCAAGATTGCTGGCCTCATCAAAGAGGCAGCTGAACAGCGCCGCCTGCGCGGCGTTGCGCGGAAATAGCAACAGAGGTCCAGGAAGCCCAAGCCTCTCACCCCGCTTTCGCCGCTCTCGTCAGCAGTCGCTGGTAGAACAGGCCGATGCCGATCAGCACGGCGCCCAGACCGATGAAGGAGAGCGCGCGCAGCACGCCTTCCAGTTCCGACATGTCGAAGAGGAAGACCTTCACCACCGCGACCGCGATCAGCACGGCGGAGGCGATGCGCAGCACCTGCGATTTCAGCCAGACGCCGGCGGTGAGCAGCGCCACGCCGATGACCAGCCAGAGCGCCGAGTAGGTGTAGGTCTCGACCTGGCCGAGCCCGCTCCACAAGGCGATGAACTCGCCCTTGAACAGGCGGCGTACCGAGAGCGTGGCATAGGCGAAGGCAAGCAGCGCGGCGATCAGCGCCAGCATCGCCGCATACCATCGCGGACGCTTGTCGCGGACATAGAGCGCCAGCGCGCCGGCAGCGATGGCAGGCAGCAGATAGGCGAGGAACAGGAGATTGAAGACCGGGATCTTGCCGGTCGACTCGTCCGTCAGCAGCGGGTTCAGCACCACGAAATGCTGAACCGCGATCAAGCCTGCCGAGACCACGCCGGCGGCCATCGAGCCATAGCGCAGGACCAAGCTCGGCGAGCGCATGTCGATGGCGACAAGGATCGCGCCGGCGCCGAGCGCGATCAGCGTGTAGATCGCCTGTTCGGCAAGGGTCACCGTGCCGGTATCGATGACGCCGCCATGCATGGCGTGACGCACCAGCATGGCGATGGTGAGCAGCGCGAACAGCGCCGAGGCTGCCTCCATGGCAAGGCGCGGCCGGCCGTTGGTGGTGCGGGCGAGTTGCCAGCCGGCGAAGCCGAAGGCGAGCGCCGGCACGCCATAGCCAGGCAGCAGCCAGTTGAAGAGCGGCGTCCTCGACAGAAACGCCGCGCCGACGATGGTCGGATCGAAGGCGACACGGCCGAGCACTGCGACCGCGGCGCCCACCGCGATCCAGCCCAGCACGGGGTAGGAACGCCAGCGCGTGGCCAGCGCCGGAATAATCGCGGCGGCGCCGAGCAGCACAGTCGTCCAGCCCGAACCGAAGGCCATGTGCAGCATCAGCAGGCCGGCGACACCGGCGCCGGCAAGGGCGAAGGACACGGCCGGGCCGCCACTCAGCGGCGGCTCCTCGGCGCGCGCGATCCACTCGCCGCCGGCGGCGAAGACCAGTGTCAGCAACAGCGCCGGCAGCGCGTAGCCGAAATCGCGGTCGATATCGCCGAAGGTGAGCCACAGCGCGGCGAGCACCACCAGCGGGGCAATGACGCCCCAGGCCGCCCAGCAGGCCGCGCGCACCGGAACAGTTGCCGCAAAGCGGCGTGCCGCCCAGAAGCCGGCCGCGAGGAAGATCAGGCCAAGCGCGATGCCGATGCGGAAAGTCAGCGTGTCGGACGACGCCAGGGGTTGAGCGTCCAACCCGACATCGAGCGCATTGGCGCCGATCGTGGCGGGTGGGATGATGCCGAGATAGATCAGCACTGTCGCAATGCCCGCCGCGAAGACCAGAGGAAGCGCGCGCGGCCGGTAGAGCGTCGCCCCGACCAGCGCGGCCAGGAGGACTGCGCCGTGCAAGGCATCGCCGGCGCTGGCAAAGGCCGGATCGACGGACAGGCCGAGCGCGCTCAAGGCGATGAAGAAGCCGGGCACGATCGAGGGCCAGTCGAAGCCGCGTTCGGCGGTGTCGCGGCCAGTAACCAAGAAAAGGCCGAGCCAGACCAAGGCAAGCACGGCAAGCGTCGCCAGGCTGATGAACAGGACGGCGGCGAGGTTCACCTCCGGCGCGTCGACCATGTAGAGAATGGTCCAGATACCGGTGCCGGCGAAAGCCGCGGCGACCAACGCCTTCCAGTCACGGATGCGGGCGATTGCCGCCGTGGCGGCGAGCACGATCGCCAGATACACGAACAAGGCCCAGGGATTGGGTGCCTCCGAGGCGACCAGCGCCGGAGTGACCATGGCGGCGACGAGGCCGATGCCGGCCAGCGCCAGGCCATGCAGGAGCGAAGCGCCAATGGTCGCAACGCCGATGACGCCGAGCAACGCGAAGGCCGTCGCCGGGCCGATGAAGCCATAGATGCCGTGCGCCGCGTAGACCGTGCCGAACAGGATGAACGCGCCCGCCCCGGTCAGAATCGCGGGGATGTAGGCGCCGGCAGCACCTTGCACCGGTACCTTGAAGCCGGTGCGGCGGATGAATTCGGCGCCGACAATCAGCACCAGGCCGAGGATGCCGGCCATGGCGAGGCGCACGCCGGGGCCGAAGATACCGGCCTCGATGGTGTAGCGGATCAGGAATAGGCCGCCCAACGCCAGCGCGATGCCGCCGACCCATACCGCCCAGCGCGTGCCCAGCGCCGTCTCGACATCGCTCTGGCGCGCCGCCTTGGCGGGCGCGGGCGGCTCTGCTGCGGGCGTCTCTGTGGTGGAAACGGGTTGCGCCGGTTCGGACGGCCCGGCGGATTGCGCCGCGGCCGCCTGGGCCTTCGTCCAGGGTCCTGCCGCTGCCTCCGCTTCGGCCGCCTCGTGCTTCGCGGCGATCTCTTCGCCCGCGCCGTCAGCCAACGGCGCGGCAGGCGCCACGGCTGCCTTGGCCTCCTCGGGAAGAGCTCCCTGCGCCGCACCGGCTGCCTTCGGCGCGGACAGCGAAGCGCCCGACTGCACCAGGCCGCGCAGGACGCCGATCTCGCGCTCGACCAGCGCGATGCGGTTCTGCTGTCGTGAGACGATGACGAAAAGAGCTATGACGGCGGCAATGGCGATCAGGCTGAAAAACATGGTGGTTTCCCTCAAAACCAGACCAGACGTGGCCAACAAATGCGGCAATGAGACGGCTGGTGCAGATCAGCGTCTTGCCGACTAACTAGATCGGGCCGACTAACAAGATCGAGCATGTTTCGGCGCCGATTGCCAGCAACTTGCCGGCTTATCCCATGCCGAGGCTGCCGGCATTGCAGGCGAGATGGCGTAACCTCTGCCGCGAAATACTCGTGCTATTCTCGCGCGAGCGAAGAAATGCCGCGAGGTGACCGTTGCCGCAGAAAAGCGCAGGCCTGCTGATCCACAGGCGCATTGCCGGTGTGTTCGAATTCCTGCTCGTCCATCCAGGCGGGCCGTTCTGGGCAAGAAAGGATGAAGGCGCGTGGTCGATCCCGAAGGGGCTGATCGGCGACAATGAGGATGAGCTCGAAGCCGCCAAACGCGAAGCCGAAGAGGAGCTCGGCGTCGCAGTCGACGGCGATTTTCGGCCGCTCGGCAGCTACAAGCAGCCAGGCGGAAAGATCGTCATCGCGTGGAGTGTCGAAGCGGACATCGATGCGGATGCCGTCAGGAGCAACATGTTCAGCATGGAGTGGCCGCCGAAATCGGGACGCATGAAGGAATTCCCGGAAGTGGATCGAGCCGGCTGGTTTTCATTGCCCGAGGCCGGCCTCAAGATACTCAAGGGCCAGCGCGCCATGCTCGACGATTTCCTGGAGCGGCGCGGCGCGGATTAAAGCGCGCCGCGCCGAACGGAACAGGCGACGCGCTTAATCCTTGTTTTGATGCATGTCTTTCTCCCAAAACCGCCGCGCGCACTTTTGGGCGACATGCATTAGGCGCTTGCCTTGCTATCCTGCTTCGCCCGCAATGGCCTTCACTGCCGCATGATGCCTCCGCAGCGCGGCGAGGAAGCCGGCGCGGGCGTCGGGCGGTTCGAGTCCGCGCGGCTCGTAGACATGGCGGGTAAAGAAGAAGCCGCTCAGCCGGAACGCGTCCTCGAGCGATGCCGCATCGGCGCGCAGGCCGGAGCCGCGCTGCAGGAAGGCCGGCAGCGCCAGCATCTTGTCGTGCCAGGCGGCACCCGCTTCGCGCGACACCGCGCGTCCGGATTTCGGCGAGACATAGGCGAGATCCTGCCTGGTGCCGGTCGCCGCGCACTGGCTGAGGTCGAGGCCGAAGCCCAGTTCATCGAGGATGAGCAGCTCGAAGCGTGCGACCAGCTCGCCCGCCGCATCGGCATCGCCCAGATGGGAGATCATCACGGCAAGCGCCTCATAGAGACCGCCATGAGCGTCGCGCTCCGGCAGGAGCCTGAGATGCGCGGCCATGGTCTGCAGGCCGTAGACGGCGACCGCGCTGTCCATCAGCCGAGCCGCGTTCATCTCGATCGCCTCGGCCTGGAAGATGCCCAGATGCTCGTCGAGCCGTGCCCGCCACAGGAGGTCGACGCGGTTGCCGGGCTGCAGCACCGGCTGCTGCCTGCGCGAGCGCCCTCCCCGCACCAGGCCGAGATGGCGGCCATGCGCGCGCGTCATCACCTCGAGGATGGCGCTGGTTTCGCCATGCTTGCGGGTGCCGAGAACGATTCCCTCGTCGCGCCATTCCATGGACGGGAGCTATTCACCCGTTGCGCGATGAAATCAAGACAAGGCCAAGGGCCGGCCGATCTGCCGCCCGCAAATGATTGCGGCGCCCGAAATCAAGGGCGCCACAATTATTGCATAACAATCTCAGCCTCCCTTGCCGATCCAGACGCGGCGCAGCAGGCGCAGCAGCGTGGCGCGCTCACTCCTTGTCAGGTCGAGAAGAACCCTCTCCTCATGTCTCAGCGCCTGCTGGCGCCATTTCGGCATGGCATTGCGCGCTTCGGCCGTCAGGAACAGGATCTGCACCCGCTTGTCCTCCGCATGGCCGCGGCGCTCGATCAGCCCGCGGTTAGCCAGTTCCGCAATCAACGGCGCCATGTTGGCGCTTTTGATGCCGAGCAAGCGGCCAAGATCGGCGGAACTGATGCCGGGATTCTCATCCACCGTCGCCAGCATCGCGAAGGTCGTCGGACGCAGCGGCACTTCGGCGAACTCAACCTCGAAATCGTTGAGCATGACGACCGAGGCACGGCGCAGATTATAACCAACCAAACTGTCGAGGGCGCGTCTCTCGGCTGTGGATTTTTCCCGACTCTCAATCTTTTCCATGCGTTACCGTTTCGCCGCGAGGGTGCTCCCCGTCAAGAAAAAAGACTATGACAGATAGCAATAACATGCTATGTGCCATAGCAATAATGCTATCTGACATAGCGAATTGGCGCAAGGCAGGGAGGAGCCGGCAGTGCAGCATTCAGCGATTTCCCCCGGCCTTTCCTGCAAATCGAAAGCGGGCGTCGCTCGCCCGCTTACGCGCGCCGAATTGGCAACGAACGCGTTCCCGCAGTCAAAGCGGATGAACGGACAGACTGTACGGGAAAAAGCCAAATGACTTCTGCCATCGAGACTGTCGCCTTCGACGTGGAAAGCGGGATCGCCTGGGTACGTTTCAACCGGCCGGAAAAGCGCAATTGCATGAGCCCGGCTCTCAACCGCCGCATGATGGAGGTTTTGGACGAGTTGGAGTTCCGCGACGATGTTGGCGTTCTGGTGCTTTCGGGCGAAGGAAGCGCCTGGTCGGCTGGAATGGACCTCAAGGAATATTTCCGCGAGACCGAAGCCAAGGGGTTTGGCGCGGTGCGCCGCGCTCAGGCCGAGGCCTATGGCTGGTGGCGTCGCCTGCGCTGGTACCAGAAGCCAACCATTGCGATGGTCAATGGCTGGTGCTTTGGCGGCGGCTATGGTCCGCTCTTTGCCTGCGATCTCGCCTTCGCCGCTGACGAAGCCCAGTTCGCTCTTTCCGAGATCAATTGGGGTATCCTGCCCGGCGGCGGGGCGACCAAGGTGGTCGTCGAGTTGCTGTCGATGCGCGACGCGATGTATCACGCACTGACCGGCGAATTGATCGGCGGCAAGAAGGCGGCCGAATGGAAGCTTGTCAATGAGAGCCTGCCTGCGGCAGATCTGAAGGCGCGTGTGAGTGCGGTGGCAAAAATGCTGCTGAATAAGAATCCGGTTGCGCTCAAGGCGACGAAGGACGCCATCCGCCGCGTTGCCGAGATGACCTATGACAATGCCGAGGACTATCTTGTGCGGGCTCAGGAAGCGGCGAACTTCCACGACAATAACGGCCGCAAGGAAGGCATTCGGCAGTTCATCGACGAGAAGAGCTACAAGCCGGGGCTCGGCGCCTATGACAGGAGCCAGACACCCAAGCAGGACTGACCGGCACTGGGGAGGAGATGCCGATGCCGCACTGGACGACTCCGGATCCCGTGGCGCTTTACGCTCGGTCGCAACCCGACCGCCTTGCATGCGTCGATCTGGCGACGGACCGCCGCTGGACCTATGCGGCGCTGGATGCGGCGATCCAGAGCGCCATCACGGTCCTGGCCGACGGATACGGCCTCACGGCGGGACAGCGGATCGCAGCGATCGCGCGCAACAGCGCGGACCTTTTGATCCTGCAACAGGCAGCCATGCGGATCGGCGCGATCTTCGTGCCGGTCAACTGGCGGCTCTCATCGGCAGAGCAGCTGGCCGTCCTCGACGATTGCGAGCCGGCCCTGCTCGTCCGCGACGAAGCAGCGCCATGGCAGCCGCCGCGGCAAGGTCGCGCCACCGTCGAGGTCGGCGCCTTTGCTGCCGACATCGTCGCGGCACCGCCAGCGCCTCGCCGTGCCCTGCCCTCGGTCGATGCGACGTCGATCATCCTTTACACATCCGGCACGTCGGGACGCTCCAAAGGGGTCATCCTCACCGAGCGGAACGCGCTCGCAACGGCGATCAACTTCGGCGTGCTGGGGCGGGTAGGCAATCGCAGCGTCTTTCTGTGCGATACTCCGATGTTTCACGTGATCGGGCTGATCACCAGCTTGCGGCCGCCCTTGCTGCAAGGGGCGACGGTTCTGATTTCCCCCGGCTTCGATGCCGGTGTGACGAACAGGCGCCTCGCCGACCCCGAACTCGGGGTGACGCACTATTTCTGCGTGCCACAAATGGCGAAAATGCTGAGGGAGCAAGCGGATTTCGCCCCCTCCCGCTGGACGTCGCTCACCGCGCTATTCACCGGCGGCGCGCCAAATCCGGCCGCCAACATCCGCTGGTGGCTCGATCAGGGAATCCTGATGGTCGACGGCTACGGCATGACGGAAGCAGGTACGGTTCTCGGCATGCCGATCGACCCGCAGGTGATCGCCGCGAAAGCAGGATCGGCAGGACTGGCGGCCCCCATGCTTTCGATGCGCCTTGTTGGCGCTGACGAACGCGATGTGGCACCGGGCGAGCCGGGCGAACTCTGGATCGCGGGTCCAAACGTCACCCCGGGCTATTGGAACCGCGCCAACGAGACGGCGAACGCCTTCAGCGCCGATGGCTGGTTTCGCACCGGCGATATCGGCCGCATGGACGAGGACGGTTTCGTCACCCTCATCGACCGCCGCAAGGACATGTTCATCTCAGGTGGCGAAAATGTCTACCCGGCCGAAGCAGAGGCAGCCTTGCTCGATCATCCCGACATTGCCGAGGTTGCAGTGATCGGCGTAGCCGACGCGCAGTGGGGTGAGGTCGGCCGCGCCTATGTGGTGATGAAGCCGGGCCGTCGCCTCGATGCGATGGCGCTTGCCAGCCACTGCGCCGCGCGCATCGCCCGTTACAAGGTGCCCAAGACCTTCTGTCCGTTGGACGCCCTGCCACGCACGGCCTCGGGCAAGATCCAGAAGCATGTGCTGCGGGCGCGGGAAGAAGCAGGGTCAGACGCTTTCATCTGACGCACGCCGTGCATGCTGTCCTCAAGCCCGGCGCCCGTGATCCGCCAGCACCTCGCCGATCACTTGGCGCTGCCTTTCCACCTCGGCCTGGTTGGTGTCGCCAAGATGAAATGTGCGGTTGTCCCAGCCGCCGAAAGCGACCGGGCTGACCGGCAGATGCCTCCATTCAGGGAACTGCGTATCGACCAGCCGGCGCACGAGATCGCCATCTATGGTCGGTTGCGGGCCATCCATGTCGTTATCCCAAAGCCGCTTCGCGCTTTTGGGCGGCAGGCATCAATGGGGAAACTCCAGCCCCATCTCGCGGTAGCGCTCGGGGTCGTCGCCCCAGTTCTCGCGCACCTTCACGAACAGGAAGAGGTGCACCTTCTGTTCGAGAATGGCAGCAATCTCCATCCGCGCGGCTTGCCCGATGGCGCGGATCGTCTCGCCCTTGTGGCCGAGCACGATCTTCTTCTGACTGTCGCGCTCGACATAGATGACCTGCTCGATGCGCACCGAGCCGTCCTTCTTCTCTTCCCACTTCTCCGTCTCGATATGCGAGGAATAGGGAAGCTCCTGATGCAGTCTCAAATAGAGCTTTTCGCGCGTGATCTCGGCTGCGAGCTGGCGCATCGGCAGGTCGGAAATCTGGTCTTCCGGATAATACCAGGGACCGGGTGGAAGCGTCTCGGCGAGATAGTCGAGCAGGTCCTTGCAACCGGAACCGGTGAGCGCGGAGACCATGAAGGTTCGCTTGAACGGCACGCGTTCGTTCGCGGTCGCGGCCAGCGCAAGAAGCGTTTCCGGCTTGACGCGATCGACCTTGTTGAGGACCAGAAGCATCGGCTGCCGGACGTCCTTCAGCCGGTCGAGTATGGCATCGGCGTCGCCCTTGATGCCGCGCTCGGCATCGATCAGAAGCACGACGACATCGGCATCCTTGGCGCCGCCCCAGGCGGTCGTCACCATCGCGGTGTCCAGCCGCCGTTTCGGCTTGAAGATGCCGGGCGTGTCGACGAAGACGATCTGCGCGTTGTCATGCGTGGCGATGCCGCGCACGATGGCGCGGGTGGTCTGCACTTTGTGGGTGACGATCGACACCTTGGCGCCGACCAGTTGGTTGACCAGCGTCGACTTGCCGGCATTGGGCGCGCCGATCAGCGCGACGAAGCCGGAACGCGTCGCGGGAGCTTCAGAGGTTTCCGTTTCTGTCATGCCGCGCTCCATACGCCCTCGCGCAGCAAAAGGGTAGCCGCCGCGGCCTGCTCGGCCTCGCGCTTGGAGCGGCCGCTGCCGGTCGCGGGAGCGAAAGCGCCGACCTTGACGCTGACCGTGAACAGCGGGTCGTGGTCCGGCCCCTCGCGGCCGTCGATGCGATAGGCCGGTACGGCGCCGGCGGCTGCCTGGTGCGCCCATTCCTGCAATTCGGTCTTGGCGTCGCGGCGGGCAGCGCCGATCGCCTGCGAGCGCGGCTGCCAGTAGCGGTGGATGAACGCACGGGCAGCCTCAAGGCCACCATCCAGGTAAAGCACGGCAATCAGCGATTCCAGCGCATCGGCGCGCAGATTGGTGCGCTTGCGCCCCTCGAGGTTGCGCACGTCTGAACCGGCGCGGACGAGTTCCGGCAGGCCGATCTGTTCGGAGATTTCCGAGAGCGCCTCGGCGTTGACCAACGCGTTGAGACGCAGCGACAGCTCGCCCTCGGCGGCATCGGGAAAGGCCGCGAGCAGCATGTCGGCCACGACAAGGCCAAGAACGCGGTCGCCCAGGAATTCGAAACGCTCATAGTCGACGCCGGCATGGGTCGAACGGGCGCTGGCATGGGTCAGCGCCCGCTGCAGGCGCTGGCGGTCGGCGAAGACATGGCCGGTACGCTCGACAAGCGCTTCGGCGAGGGCATCGGCGGTCAAACGCTTGCTGGCCGCCATCGCTCTAGTGGACGAAATGGAACAGGCGCCCGGCGCGCATCAGCGACGGCCACTTCCAGATCTCGAGCGGGCTCGCCTTGCCGGCGATCGAGAAGAAGATGAGGTTGGCGCGACCGACAAGGTTCTCGGCCGGCACATAGCCGACGGCGAAGCGGCTGTCGGACGAATTGTCGCGATTGTCGCCCATCATGAAATAATGCCCGGCCGGCACGACGAATTCGCGCGTGTTGTCGCCGATCGAATCGGAATTGATGTCGAGCGTGTCGTAGCTGACGCCGTTCGGCAGCGTTTCACGATAGACGTCGATCGGCCGGTTTTCCTCGGTGACGTCGGGATTGTCGATCTGACCGGTCTTCACGCGCGGCACGCCGACGTCGTTGATGAAAAGCTGGCCGTTCTTCACTTGGATCTTGTCGCCGGGCAGGCCGACGACGCGCTTGATGTAGTCGACCGAGGGATCCGGCGGGAACTTGAACACCACCACGTCGCCGCGCGTGGGCTCCGAGCCCCAGATACGGCCGGAGAAGAGATCGGGACCGAATGGCAGCGAGTAGCGCGAATAGCCATAAGCCCATTTGGTGACGAAGAGATAGTCGCCTTCGAGCAGCGTCGGCCGCATCGAGCCCGACGGGATGGAGAAGGGCTGGAAGAGCAGCGTGCGAATGACGAGCGCGAGCAGCAGAGCCTGGATGATGACGGAGAAGGTTTCACCAAGCCCGCCGGATTTCTTCTGCGATTTTTCAGCCACGCTCATGTCGTCCTCGATTGTGCGATGTTTGTATAGAGTCTCGGCGGGCGCTGGGCAACGTCATGCCGCTCGTGGTCAGATGGAATCAATGTGGCGCTTGTTCGGCGGGCACCGCCTCGATGATCACAAAGGCTTGAGCAAGCGGAAAATCGTCGGTGATGGTGAGATGGATGAGCGCGCGGTGGCCTTTCGGCAGGATTTTCTCCAGCCTGGCCGCGGCGCCGCCGGTCAGCGCCATTGTCGGCGCGCCGCTCGGCAGGTTGACCACGCCCATGTCGCGCCAGAACACGCCCTCGGCCATGCCGGTGCCCAACGCCTTGGCGCAGGCCTCCTTGGCGGCGAAGCGCTTGGCATAGGAGGCGGCGCGGGCGGCGCGTCTTTCCGACTTGGCCTGTTCGACCTCGGTATAGATGCGCTGGACGAAGCGCTGGCCGTGCCGCTCAAGCGATTTTTCAATGCGTCTGATGTCGATCAGGTCGCTGCCGATGCCGATGATCATTCCGCCGGCACTTCCCGTCCGCCCTGCCGCGCCTTCTTCTCCGCGCGCTCGGCCATGCGCTTCCTGCGCTGCTCGCGAAACACGGTCATGCCCCAGCGCGTGATGGCGTAGAACACCAGCCCGAAGACGAGGCCGAGCGGCACCGCGCCGATCAGCATCGGCTCCAGAACCGGGTGCCAGAGCTTCGCGAAGGAAAGCTTGTGCATCATTTCGCCCAGATGCTCGGGCGGGCCGTGCTTCGGCAGGTGCTCATGCAGGATCAGTTTGCCGGTTTCCCAGGACGCCCCCCACAAAAGCGGGAAGGTCAGCGGATTGCCGAAGAACACAGCGCCAAGTGCGGCCGCGACCAGGTTGCCGGCGATGATCCAGCACAGCACGGCGGCGACGATGAAGTGGAAACCAAGCGGGAAGAAGGAGGCAAAGACGCCCGCGGCGACGCCGGCGGCGACGGAATGCGGCGTCGCCTTCAGCCGCAGGATGCGCTTGGAGAAATACTGCACGGAACGCGAGAACGAGCGGCGCGGCCATAGATAAGTACGCACCCGCTCCAGGAGGCCATCAGGCTCTCGGCGTCGAAAAAGCACTCTCTTCCAGTTCCCGGTCCAACACGCGCTGCCCCTGCCCACCGGGACGCGCCAACACATCTTGCGCTTCGATGGCGCAGAAAGGCAACAAGACTCTGATATAGCGACGACCAGGCCGCGCAACAACGAAACGCCGCCGCGATGGTCTGCCGCAGGCTGTAACAACCACGTCATTCTGGCGAAACTGAGGAAAACAACCAGGATGCGGAGCCGATGATCACCATTCGACCGGCGCAGGCCGAGGACGCCGAGGTACTGCCGCAGATCGAGCAGTCGGCCGGGGAAGCGTTCCGCGCCATTCCCGAACTGGCGTGGCTCGCCGACGGCGACAATGTCAGCGTCGAGCGGCACTGCGCGCTGATCGCCGCGGGCGCATGCTGGGTCGCCGCCGACGGGAAGGACCGGCCGGTCGGCTTCCTGAGCGCCGGGATCGAGGACGATGTGCTGCACATCTGGGAATTGGACGTGAGCCTCGACCGGCAGGGCCAAGGCATCGGCCGCGCGCTGCTTGAACGGGCGGTCGCGGACGCCAGGCGGCGCGGACTGGCGGCGGTGACGCTGACCACGTTTCGCGCCGTCGCCTGGAACGCGCCCTTCTATCGCAAGTTCGGATTTCGCGCCCTGGAAGGCGTCGAGATCGACGGACGGCTGGCCGGCCTGCTCGCCGACGAGGCCGAGCACGGCATGCCCTCGGACCAGCGCTGCGCCATGCGGCTCGACCTCAGGTAAGCCGATACTCGCTGACCTCGACCAGATTGTCGTCGGGATCGCGGAAATAGACCGACATCAACGGGCCGCGCGCGCCGATGCGCTCGACCGGACCGACTTCGATCGCGACGCCATGGGCCTCGAGACTGGCTTGGACCTCGGCAAGCGGCACCGCCGCCACGAGGCAGAAATCGCCGGAACCCGGCGTCGGCGTCCTTGCCTTTGGCTCGAATGTGCGTCCGACTTCGTGCAGGTTGATTTTCTGCGGACCGAACAGAAGCGCGGTCGGCCGGTTCGGTTCATCGAGCCGCCGCATGCCGAGCACCCGCCCGTAGAAGTCGCAGGTCGCTTCCACCGAGCGGACCGTCAGCACGAAATGGTCGATGCCTGCTATCATCGCGATCTCGACATACGCCGCTGGCAGCGAGATTCAAGCCGCGCGCTCAAGCGCTTGTTTTTGCACATCACGACGTCAGATGTTGCGGCTTCCAGGCTTAACGGCCGGAATGGCGGCGAGTTCCGGCGGCAAGCGGTCTGCGGGATAGGCCGGCACCTCATATTCGGCAAGCGCGATCAGCGGCACGCCGACATCGGTCTTGCCGGCGGAGCGGTCGATGATGCAAGCGGCCGCCACCACCTCGGCGCCAAGCTCGCGCAGGCAGTCGATGGTCTCGCGGATCGACAGGCCGGTGGTGACGATGTCCTCGACGATGACGACGCGCGAGCCTTCGGCGATCTCGAAGCGGCGGAGCCTGAATTCGCCGCCCTCCCGCTCGACCCAGATGGCCGGCGCGCCGAGATGACGCGAAGTTTCATAGGCCGGGATCAGGCCGCCGATCGCCGGGCCGACGACGTAATCGATGCGTCCCGGCACCGCCTTGCGGATCTTTTGCGCGAGCGCCTTGCACAGGCGCTCGGTCTTGTCGGCATGCATGAAGACCCGCGCCTTCTGCAGGAAGACCGGACTGCGCAAGCCGGACGTCAGGATGAAATGACCTTCGAGAACGGCGCCGGCCTCACGGAAAATGCCCAGCACTTCGTCGGTATTCATTGTTTGCTCCATGCCCATGGCGGGTGGTGAATGGTGAATGGTGAATGGTAGTGAGAGCATCTTCCATTCACTATTCACTATTCACTATTCACTATTCACTATTCACCCATTCACACGCCGCGCATCGCTGACGCTCGAATTGTCCTTCAGCTGCGACAGCAGCCGGTTGAGATGCTTCAGGTCCCAGACCTCGAGGTCAATCAGCATCTCGGTGAAATCGGGCGCCGTGCGTATCATCGACAGCGTGTGGATGTTGGCGTCGTTGGATGCGACGACCTGAGCGATGTCGGCCAACGAACCCGGCGCATTGATGGCGGTGACCGAGATGCGCGCCGGGAAACGTTCCTTGGTGCGTTCGTCGATATCCCAGCGCACGTCGATCCAGCGCTCGGGCTGATCGTCAAAGGCCTGCAGCGCCGGCGACTGGATCGGATAGATGGTGATGCCGGTTCCCGGCTGGATGATGCCGACGATGCGGTCGCCGGGCACCGCACCTTCCGGCGCGAAACGCACCGGCAGGTCGCCACGCACGCCGCGGATCGGCACAGCGCCATCACGCGGCTGGTCCTTGTCCTTGCGCGCAGCCCGAGTGCCGGGCATCTGGAACAGCATGCCGGCGGCGTTGCGGATCTTCGACCAGCCCTCCTCGCGCTGCTTGGGCGGCGCGACTGTGACACGCTCGTCCTTATAGTCGGGGAAGACCGCTTTCATGACATCGGTGGAGCTCAGCTCGCCACGACCGACCGAGGCCAACACGTCCTCGATATCCTTGCGCGCCAGCCGGTGCAGCACCGGCTTCAGGCTCTCCTTGGTGAAAGTCTTGCCGGCGCGCTCGAAGGCGCGCTCCAGGATGCGGGCGCCGAGGCCAGAATACTGCTTGCGGATCGCATTCTTGGTGGCGCGGCGGATGGCGGCCCGCGCCTTGCCGGTGACCACGACCGATTCCCAGGCGGCGGGCGGCACCTGAGCCTTGGAGCGGATGATCTCGACCTCGTCGCCATTCTTCAGTTCCGTCATCAGCGGCATGATGCGGCCATTGACCTTGGCGCCGACGCAGGTGTCGCCGACATCGGTGTGGACGGCATAGGCGAAGTCGATCGGGGTGGCGCCCCGCGGCAGCGCGATCAGCATGCCCTTGGGCGTGAAGCAGAACACCTGGTCCTGGAACAGCTCCAGCTTGGTGTTCTCGAGGAAATCCTCCGGATTGTCGCCTTCGGCCAGTTGCTCGATGGTGCGCCGCAGCCAGGCATAGGCGTTGGTTTCCCTGGAGATCGCATGGGCGGCGCCATTCATCTTGCCGCCGCTGTCCTTGTAGATCGAATGCGCGGCGACGCCATATTCGGCGATCTTGTTCATCTCCCTGGTGCGGATCTGCAATTCGACGCGCTGGCGCGACGGCCCGACGATGGTGGTGTGGATGGACCGGTAGTCGTTCTGCTTCGGCGTCGAGATGTAATCCTTGAAGCGGCCGGGCACCATCGACCAGGTGGTGTGGATGGCGCCAAGCGCGCGGTAGCAATCGTCGACCGAATCGACGACGACGCGGAAGCCGAAGATGTCGGAGAGCTGCTCGAAGGAGAGCGCCTTGGCCTCCATCTTGCGGAACACCGACCACGGCTTCTTCTGCCGGCTCTTCACGCTCGCCTTGATAGCGTGTTTGTCGAACAGGCCCGACAGCGCCGTCTCGATCTCCTGCAGGACGCCCTTGTTGCGCTCGAAAATCTCGGCGAGCCTCGCGGTGACGGCGCGATAAGCCTCCGGATTGATGTAGCGGAAGGCGATTTCCTCCAGTTCCTCGCGCATGCCTTGCATGCCCATGCGCCCGGCCAGAGGCGCATAGATGTCCATCGTCTCCTCGGCGATGCGCAGGCGCTTGGCCTCCGGCATATGGTCGAGGGTGCGCATGTTGTGCAGGCGGTCGGCGAGCTTGACGAGCAGGACGCGGACGTCCTCGGAGATTGCGAGCAGCAGCTTGCGCAGGTTCTCCGCCTGCTCGGCCTTCTTCGAGACCAGATCGAGCTTCTTCAGCTTGGTGAGCCCCTCGACCAGCTTGCCCATCTCGGGGCCGAAGAGCTCGTCGATCTCGGCCCTGGTCGCGGTCGTGTCCTCGATCGTGTCATGCAACAACGCGACGGCAATGGTCGCCTCGTCCATATGCATGTCGGTGAGGATGGCGGCGACTTCGAGCGGATGCGAGAAATAGGGATCGCCCGAGGCGCGCTTCTGGTGGCCATGCTTCTGCATGGCATAGACGTAAGCCTTGTTGAGCAGCGCTTCGTTGACGTCAGGCTTGTAGCGCTGGACGCGCTCGACAAGCTCATACTGACGCATCATGGGCGGGATCTCGCGGTGCTGAAATGATTGATGCGCCGCACTGGTGTGCGACGCATCTCATAGATAGCCACGAAACCTAAGATACGGAAGTCCTGGATGGTTGATCCAACCGGGACAAAAGCTCTTAGTAGTCGTCGCTCTTTTCCGGCGGCACCAGACCTTCGATGCCGGCGAGCAGGTCTTCCTCGCTCATGCGGTCGAAAGTGATGTTTTCCTCGGCGTCGTCCGTGTCGGCTGCAACAGCGGTCGCGCCGGTCTGGTCGGCGATCGCCTCGCCCTCGGCTTCCGGCTCGTCGACCTCGACATGCTTCTGCAGCGAGTGGATCAGGTCTTCCTTGAGGTCGTCGGGAGAAAGCGTCTCGTCGGCGATCTCGCGCAGCGCGATGACCGGGTTCTTGTCATTGTCGCGCGGAACGGTGATCTGCGCGCCCTGGCTGATCTGGCGGGCGCGATGGCCGGCGAGCAGCACGAGTTCAAAACGGTTGTCGACCTTGTCGATGCAATCTTCAACGGTTACGCGGGCCATGGACTGCCCCTTTCATGCGATGGATTTGATGGAAAGCTGGCGCGCTCCATAACGCGGGCGCGGCCGAAATACAAGCTTTATGGCGGCCGCGTCAGCTTTGCGGGCCTTTGCCCGGCTCATCATCTCGCCACGCCATGATGCGGCTCACATAGTCGCGATCACAATTGCTTGCAATGCAGCGGCCTGCCCTTGGATATCCACAAATTGCGCGTTATCTCGGATGTGACGGCACCGAGGCCCATTTTGTCGGACCTATTCGTCAAACACTTTTAGACGACAGAAATTTTCGAAAGGGATGTTTTTCAATGTTCGATCCCCGTGAAAAGATCGCTCTTTTCATCGACGGCGCCAATCTGTACGCCACTTCCCGCGCGCTGGGCTTCGACATCGACTACCGCAAGCTCCTGTCGAGCTTCCAGAAGCGCGGCTACCTGCTGCGCGCCTACTATTACACCGCGCTGGTCGAGGATCAGGAATATTCATCGATCCGGCCGCTGATCGACTGGCTCGACTATAACGGCTTCAAGGTGGTGACGAAGCCCGCCAAGGAATTCACCGACTCGACCGGCCGCCGCAAGATCAAGGGCAATATGGACATCGAGCTCACCGTCGATGCGCTGGAGCTCGCCGATGTCGTCGACCACTATGTGATCTTTTCCGGCGACGGCGACTTCCGCACGCTGGTCGAAGCGCTGCAGCGACGCGGCCGCAAGGTGTCGATCATCTCGACCATGGCCTCGCAGCCGCCGATGATCTCCGACGACCTGCGCCGCCAGGCCGATCATTTCATCGACCTGATGACGCTGAAGAGCGAAGTCGGCCGCGACCCATCCGAGCGGCCCGCGCGCCGGCCGGAGCCCGCCGAAGTCGACGAGGACGATTATTGACAGGCGGCGGCCTTGAGCGCCGCGCCCTCCCCCGAACCCAGCCATGACTGCCCGCTCTGCCCGCGGCTGCATGATTTCATCGCCGCCTGGCGCGAGCGCGAGCCCGGCTGGTTCAACGCGCCGGTGCCGACCTTCCTGCCGCCGGAGGGTGAAGATTCGGTCCGCCTGTTGATCGTCGGGCTGGCGCCCGGCCTGCGCGGGGCCAACCGCACGGGACGCCCCTTCACCGGCGACTATGCCGGCGACCTGCTCTACGGCACGATGATCGCGCACGGCCTCGCGCGCGGCGAGTTCAAGGCAAGGCCGGATGACGGGCTCGCGCTTGTCGGCACCGCCATCACCAATGCGGTGCGCTGCGTGCCGCCGGAGAACAAGCCGGTGGGCGCCGAGATCGCCACCTGCCGGACTTTTCTAAAACCGACGATCGCGCGCTTCCCCAATCTCAGCGCCATACTGACGCTGGGCTCGATCGCGCACCAGTCGACGGTGCGGGCACTCGGCGAGCGCGCCGCGGCCATTCCATTCCGTCATGGCGGCCGGCAGCAGGCCGGCGGCATCGCGCTGTTTTCGAGCTATCACTGCTCGCGCTACAACACCAATACGGGCGTGCTGACGGAAGAGATGTTCGTCAATGTGTTCAAGGAGATTGCGGCGTTCCTGAAGAACTAGATTCAGGCGCAGCGCCAAACAGTTCGCTCAGCCTCGCCGGTCCCCCCTTCAACACGTTCAGGTCTACATCGCCGTCGATGCCGTCGACGCGGCCGGTATCGAGATATTGCCAATAGACCCAATCCTCCTCTTTCGGCGGCATTGCCAGCGAGCGCAGCCAGCGTTCGCGAACCGCTATATGAGCGGAATAGGCCGGCGCCGCCTCGCCGGTGATGTAGATGATGGCCGGCTTGCCAAAGGCCGCCTCGACCGGGGCCAGGAATGCAACGAGTTCCGCGTTCAGCTCAGCGGGTGACGGGCGTCGCGGGCAATTGCCATGGAACTCGATATCGACGACCGGCGGCAAAAGCTGCTCGCCGCTCGGCACGGCCGAGATGAAGTTCTTCGCCTGGTCGGCGCCCGGGCGGCAGAAGGTGAAGAAGTGATAGGCGCCGACCGCGAGCCCGGCGGCGCGCGCCTCACGCAGATTGGTCGCAAAGGTATCATCGACATGGTCGCCGCCTTCGGTCGCCTTGATGATGGCGAAGGTCACATCGTCGGCTGCAACGCGCTGCCAGTCGATCTTGCCCTGATGGTGCGAAACGTCGACGCCTCTTATGGGGAACTTGGCACGATCCGGTGGAAAGGCGCGGGGCCGCAAAAAGCTCTCTATCCCGACCGCAAGCGCCAGAAAGACGAAAGCCAGAGCCAGGACAATCAGCCGGTTCCTCAAGCCTTGGCCCCCTGCTCGCCTTGCCTGGATCTATCACCGATAGTCTTTAACCGCGCTCCTTCAGCAGCCGGCCCTTCTCGCGCGACCAGTCGCGCTGCTTTTCGGTTTCGCGCTTGTCGTGCAGCTTCTTGCCGCGGGCAACGGCGAGCAGCAGCTTGGCGCGGCCGCGGTCGTTGAAATAGATCTTCAGCGGCACCAGCGTCATGCCTTCGCGCTCGACGCTTTGCGAGAGCTTGGCCATCTCGCGCTTGGAGACCAGCAATTTGCGGCGCCGGCGCGGCTCGTGGTTGAAGCGGTTGGCCTGCAGATATTCCGGCAGGTAGGAATTGATCAGCCAGATCTCGCCGCCTTCAGCCGAGGCGTAGCTCTCCTGGATGTTGGCCTGGCCCTGGCGCAGCGACTTGACCTCGGTGCCGGTCAGCACCAAGCCGGTCTCGATCGTGTCGAGCACCTCGTAGGAAAAGCGCGCCTTGCGGTTCTCGGCGACCGTCCTGTTGTTGGGGTCGGCTTTCTTGACTTGATTCATGACGTCCAGAGTCCGTTTCGAAACTCGCTCCTGCGAGTCAGATGATGGCGTCATCGAGAACCGGAGCGGAGCGTACATATAGTACGTGAGCACCGGAAGCGCAGGTGGCGCCTTCAGATGGCCGCAGGAGTAGAGTTTCCAAACGGGCTCGCTAATTAATCAAGCCGGCGTGCTTGAGCGCCGCGTCGATCTTTTCCGCGGTCGAAGCCTCGACCGCCACAAGCGGCGAACGCACCACGTTCTCGACCTTGCCCAGCTTCGACAACGCGTATTTCGACCCGGAAACGCCGGGCTCCATGAAGATCGCCTTGTGCAACGGCAGCAGCCGGTCCTGCAGTTCGAGCGCCTTGGCGCTGTCGCCGGAAAGCGTGGCTTCCTGGAATTCGGAACAGAGGCGCGGCGCGACATTCGAGGTGACCGAAATACAGCCGACACCGCCATGAGCGTTGAAGCCGAGCGCGGAAGCATCCTCGCCGGAAAGCTGGATGAAATCCTTGCCGCAGGTCATGCGCTGCTCGGAGACGCGCTCGACCTTGCCGGTCGCGTCCTTGACGCCGGCAATGTTCTTGAAGTCGTGGCGCAGCCTGCCCATCGTCTCCGGCGTCATGTCGATGACCGAACGTGGCGGGATGTTGTAGATGATGATCGGCAGCCTGGTCGCCCTGGCGACGGCGGCAAAATGCTCGTAGAGGCCGCGCTGGGTGGGCTTGTTGTAGTAAGGCGTGACGACAAGGGCGGCATCGGCGCCGGCCTTTTCGGCGTATTGCACCAGCCCGACGGCTTCCTCGGTGTTGTTGGAGCCCGCGCCGGCCACGACCGGCACCCTGCCCTTGGCCACCTCGATGCAGACCTTGACGACCTGACGGTGCTCGTCATGCGACAGCGTCGGCGACTCGCCGGTGGTGCCGACGGGTACCAGACCCTTGGTGCCCTCGGCGATCTGCCATTCGACAAATGCGCGAAAGGCTTTCTCGTCGAAGCGCCCGCTCTTTTCGAACGGTGTCACGAGCGCGGTGAGCGAGCCTCTCAGCATGTCGTCCAAACTCCTTGGAACTATCGGGAACGTATCAGGTTTTAGCGTTCGGTTTATTTGCGCGCCTTCTAGCGGAAAGCGAAGCCGCGCACCATAGTCTCGACATGGTTCGGCGGCAAGCATGGCAATAGTGCCAGCGGGGGCAATTCGAACGGCCTCGATAACCTTTTGTTTACGAGCCCTTCACCACCTAAGTTTAGAGTCTGTTTAGGCTTTCAAGGCCGTACCCGCTGACGATGTGCCAGGATTGAACATGCCGACGAGGCGGCCTCATTTCTTCGCGCTCTTGGGAGCGATCGTCGCGCTGACGCCCACTGTGGCGATCGGCGGAAGCGTCGACGTGCGCGCGACGGCTGCCATCCCGGCGCCCGACACACCGCAGGCGCCCGGGCAGACGTCGACTGCGCTGTCCCCCGACATAGCGCAACTGAAGAGCGGGCTCGATGCGCTCGCCGCCAACAACATCGCCGGCGCGCGCAATGCGCGCGACACGCTGCCCGCCACCTCGCTCGACCGGCACATCCTCGCCTGGGCGATCGCGCTTTACGGTGGCGACCAGGTGCCGAGCGGCGAGATTGCCGACGCGGCCAAGATGCTGCCCGGATGGCCCGGCACGATCGCGCTGCGCAAGAACAGCGAGCGCGCGCTCTATCGCGAGGCCCCGCCGCCGCAAATGGTGGTGCAGGCCTTCGGCCGCAGCCAGCCGCTGACGCCCGAGGGTGTGATCATCCTTGCCCGCTCGCACATGGCGCTGGGCAACCAGGCCGCGGCGCGCGCGGTGCTGGTGCCGTTCTGGCGCACCGAGAAGCTGGAAGCAAAGGACGAGGCGACCGTCATCAAGGAGTTCGGCACGCTGATCCCGGCGGCCGACCATCGCTACCGCATGGAGCGCATGTTCTATGCCGACCGGCCGTCCTCGGCGCTGAGGGTCGCCGGCCTCGCCGGCGCACAGCCCCTGGCGGATGCCTGGGCGGCGGCCGACAAAGGCGACAAGAACGCCGCCAAGCTCTTGAAGGCGGTGCCTGCGGCGCAGCGCTCCGCCGGCTATTTCTTCGCCGAGGCGGAATATCTGCGCAAGCAGCAGAAATTCTCCGATGCCGCCGCTGTCGTGATGAAGGCGCCGGCCGATCGCGATTCGCTGGTCGATCCCGATGCCTGGTGGGTTGAGCGCCGCGTGCTCTCGCGCGAGCTGGTCGACCAGGGCGACATGAAGACCGCCTATAAAATCGTCTCCATGCACGCCGCCGAGAGCTCGCTGAATGCCGCCGAAGCCGAATTCCACGCCGGCTGGTATGCATTGCGCGGCCTCAACGACCCGGCGACCGCCGCAGGGCATTTCACGCGCATCACCGAATTCGCCCAGGGACCGGTGTCGCTGTCGCGCGCTTATTACTGGCTCGGCCGCGCGGCGGAAGTCGGCGGCCCAGGCAACGCCAAGGATTATTTCACGCGCGCGGCCGGCTACGGCACGACCTTCTACGGCCAGCTCGCCGGCGAACGCGTGGGTTTGAGAACGCTCAACATCGCCTACCCGAAACCGAGTGCCGCCGACCGACTGAGCTTTGACAACCGAGAGGCGGTCGGCGCGATCAAGCGGCTGCAGGAAGCAGGCTACGACCGCTATGCCGAGACGCTCTACCGCGACCTTGCCGGACAGCTGACCAGTCCGGGCGAGTTGGCACTGCTTGCGGTGCTTGCCGAAAAGCAAGGCAACCATTTCATGGCGCTGAAGGTCGGCAAGATTGCCGCCCAGCGCGGCATCGATGTCGGCGCGCTGTCTCATCCGCTGGGCGTCATTCCCGATTCGGCCAATATTTCGGGATCCGGCAAGGCGCTCGCCTATGCCATCGCCCGCCAGGAAAGCGAGTTCAACGTCGGCGCCGTTTCCAGCGCCGGCGCGCGCGGCCTGCTGCAGTTGATGCCGGGCACGGCCAGGCAGTTGGCGAAGAAGGCGGGCATGACCTTCTCGCAGGCGCGGCTGACGACAGATGCCGGCTACAATGCGGCGCTCGGCTCGGCCTTTCTCGGCGAGCAGCTCGACCGTTTCAGCGGCTCTTATGTGCTGACTTTCGCCGGCTACAATGCCGGCCCGAACCGCGCCGCCCAGTGGGTGGCGAAATACGGCGACCCACGCGGCAAGGACGTGGACGCCGTCGTCGACTGGATCGAGCGGATTCCCTACACGGAAACAAGAAGTTACGTTCAGCGCGTGATGGAGAACTACGAGGTCTACAAGATGCGTATTTCGGGCAAATACGACATCGTGGGCGACCTCGTGAACGGACGGGGCTGAGCGCTTCTCCTTCTCCCCTTGTGGGAGAAGGTGGCCGAGCGAAGCTCGGTCGGATGAGGGGTGTTCCGGCGAAGTGAAACGCTGGCTTTCCCTGGAGCACCCCTCATCCGACCTCGCTTCGCGAGGCCACCTTCTCCCACAAGGGGAGAAGGAAAGAACTCCCATTTGACGATCCCTACCCTCGCCTGTAGCTGTCGGTCACCTCAACGAGGAGCGGGATTGCGATGGCCAGCGACGGTTTCTCCGACTTCTTCTATGCCGCACCCGACGGGCTGAAGCTCCATGCCCGTATCTATGGTGAAGCGAATGCCGGTGGCTTGCCGGTCGTCTGCCTGCCCGGCCTCACCCGCAATGCCCGCGACTTCCACGAACTGGCGCTCCACCTTTCCAGCAAGGCCACGAGCTCGCGCAAGGTCATTGCCTGCGACTACCGGGGCCGCGGCCAATCCGACCACGATCCGGATATCGGCCACTATAATGTCGGCGTCGAGGCCGGTGACGTGCTTGCCGGACTGTCGACACTCGGCATCGAAGAAGCGGCCTTCATCGGCACCTCGCGCGGCGGACTGATCATCCATGTGCTCGGCGCGCTGAAGCCGGCCGCGCTGAAAGCCATCGTGCTGAACGACATCGGCCCGGTGATCGAGGCGGAGGGCCTTGCCCATATCCGCTCCTATCTCCACCGTGCGCCGAAACCGAAGACATTCGCCGAGGCGGTGGACGCCCAGCGGCGCGTGCATGGCGCCGATTTCCCGGCGCTCACGGGCGCCGACTGGGCGCGCATGGTACGGGCAATCTGCCGCGAGACGGAGGCCGGCTGGGTGCCGGATTTCGATCCGGCCCTGGTCGACACGCTGGCCGGCATC
Source organism: Mesorhizobium humile (assembly GCF_033977215.1). Taxonomy (NCBI): domain Bacteria; kingdom Pseudomonadati; phylum Pseudomonadota; class Alphaproteobacteria; order Hyphomicrobiales; family Phyllobacteriaceae; genus Mesorhizobium; species Mesorhizobium humile. The sequence continues at coordinate 92,207 of NZ_JAVIIV010000017.1, read as the reverse complement.
GATCTCAGCAAGCCGCTGCCGGACCTGTGGCCGCAGTTCGACGCGCTCGCCGCCATTCCATTGCTCGCCATTCGCGGCGCTAACTCGAAACTGCTTTCCACGGCAACACTTCAAGAGATGCAGGAGCGGCATCCCGGCATGGAACAGATCACCGTTGAAGACCAAGGCCATGCGCCCTTCCTGGAAACCGGCGACTTGCCTGGGAAGATTGCCGCGTTCCTCGATCGGGTCTAATATCGTGTAGAAATCAAATAAAGCCCGAGACTTTGTCAGTCTCGGGCTTCACCGCTGAAATATAGTTTTGCGCAGGCCGGCGGGTCCGATCCGCTCGATCTATTCGCCTTTCGAGCGCTTGCGGGACGCCTTGACCGGTTTCGGCCCTCTCGCTTTCCGAGACGATGTGGCGGGGGTCGGCGCGGTGAGGGGCGACGCGAACACGGAGTTCCCGGCCGACCGCGGCGAGGCTTCATCGCCGCGCGGCTTTTCCAGAACGACGACACAGCCATCGAGATCGTTGGTGGCCAGATGCGCGTAACGCATGGTCACCGACAATGTCTGGTGGCCCAGCCACATCTGGACGCGCCTTATGTCGATACCGCCCTGGACGAGACGTGAAGCGCAAGTGTGACGCAGAATGTGCGGCACCACCTGTTCATCGGCGCCGAGACCGACTTCCGTCTTCGCTTCGTTCCAGATCGCGCGATACTGCGCCTGTGTCAGCTTGGTGAACGGGCCTTTCGGCCGGCGCCCTTCCGTGTTCGGCGGCAGCTTGATGACTTCCTTGACGCGCTCGGTCATCGGAATGGTGCGGCTGCGGCCGGATTTGGTGATCCAGAAGGAGACGCGATGCTCCTGGATGTCGTTCCAGATCAGGCCGAGCGCCTCGCCGAGGCGGCAGCCAGTATCGACCAGGAAGACGGAAAGCCTGTAGGCATCCTCGCTGCGGTTCCTGATCGCCGCGAACAACCTCGCCTCTTCGTCCCTTTCGAGGAAACGAATCCGTCCCGCCCGCTCCTTCTGGCGGCGGAACTCCGGCAAGCTGTGGATATCTCCCATCTTATGCGCCTTACGCAGCAATTTGCTGAGGGCAGCCATCTTGCGATTGATGGTTGCATTGCTGTTGCCGCGCTGGCGCAAGGTGCCGATCAGGCTGTCCAGGGTATTCTGGTCAAAGGTGCTGAAACGCTCTCCTAAAAGGATCTCGTCTATCTCACCGATGAAAGAGCTGACATTGTATTTATGCCGCCCATCATCCCAGAGTATATCTCGATATGCTGCGAAAAGCTCTCCAACCCTATACGATTTTACTTCTCTTATCTTGTTGTAAGTGTATCGAAAGTTCGAATTTTGAGAAGAAAACACCGCAAAATAGTCAGAGGGCACCCCCTCTTGAATTGCTTCGTTCGACATTTTTGGACCACACCCCCGAGTGGATAGACACAGCTAACCGCTTGGAAGCGTCCTTTCAAGAGTTATAAGTCGGACAATAACGACCTCATCCGCGGCTGCGGATCCCACGAAATCGTCATCGCAGACTCTCGTTCAGCTATCGAACCCCCTTTTTTCCTGCGTTTTGTCCCTGCCCAGCATCAGAACAAAAGATGCCCGGGCGTTTTGGCGCCCGGGCTTTATTTCAGCTGTACAAATTCCAGCCCTTAGAAGTCGCGCTGGAAGCGGACCCAACCCCCAAAGCCGTCGGACTTGGCGTGATAATCGCTGGCAGAAGCATTCATGTAATCGAGTTCGCCGATGACCGTGAAGCCAGGAGCCAGGGAATGGGCGACGTTCGCTGCCAACCCGAAAGTCTTGCCTTCATCATAGGAAAGCTGGGCATTGAACGAGGTCTTCTCGTTGAACTTGTAGGTGCCACCACCATAGACAGCCCAGTTGCCGTCCCAGTTCTTGAAGAAGTTGTGGACGACGTTGTCCTCGGAGCCGTAATTCACCATGGCCCACAGCGCAATCGCGTCGGAGGCGTTCACGTCGACGCGGACCTTGCCAGCCCACTCTTCGTAATTGCTGTCATATGCGACAGTGCCGCTGATTCCACCCCAGCCCTGCGTCCACTTCACGCCGCCGACGACGTGCGGAATATAGCTGTCAATCGTGTTAGCGCCCTGCCCATCTTCCAGAGACACCACGGCAGAGAAGCCGTTGCCGGCGTCGAAGTAGTACTGGACGACGTTGGTGTCGAAATCGCCACCGTAGCCGACGATCGAATCGCTGATGACGTTGCCGGCGTAACCGCTGAACGTGTCAAAGGCCGTCTCGTCTTTACCAACACGGAAACCACCAAGCTGGATCCAGGCGAAGTTCAGCGACCAGCTGCTGCCGGACTCATCATCCCAACCATCTTTAAAGTTGAAGCGTTGCTCGGTGTAAGTCTTCAACGTACCGAGCTCGGTTTCCTGGCCGGTCCAGGTCTTCAGCGTGAAGCGGGCCTGCTTGTGATAGGTATCGTGAGTGCCGTCACCCATACGGTCGGGCACATCCGCGTGACCGTTAAGGTCGCCCACGCCGATGTCATAGCGAACATAGCCGCCGATGCGCAGGCAGGTTTCGGTGCCCGGGATGTAGAAGTAGCCGGCGCCGTAGACGTCGCAGATCTTGACGTATTCGGCCGGTTCCGGTTCGGCGACGGTCACCGCGTCGGCGGCGCGAGCACCGGAAACTGCGATCAGGGCCGCAGCTGAGCCAAGAAGAAGGCTCTTGATGTTCATTTTCTGACCTCCAGTCAGAATCGAACGGAGGAGGTCGGCGAAAGCAGTTCGTTCCGCTAATTTTCACTTTCACTTCAATAGGATAACTTCAATTGCCATCAATCGCGCACCAGGCGCCAAAATCGTTTGCTGGCGAAGGCCTTTCCGGATCCGGTCTTGAAATATTGCTCGAGCTGCCGGGCGTTGGCCTCGGTTTCAACCGCGATATAGGCCTTCAAGGCGACAGGCAAATAAGCCTTGGTAGAAGTCACCTGGCCTGACTGGTGCGATTCGAAACGACGTCGAAGATCGTTTGTCGATCCGACATAGACATCGCCGTTATGGAGCTGCAGGAAATAGACGTACCACATGGTCCCCCTACGCTACTTCGTAGCTTCGGGCGACACTCCTACGCCCAAATGCGGCTCCGGGTGGCCTGCCACCCGAAGCCCGCAGGGCGTAGGGTGGCGGAGAGGATGGGATTCGAACCCACGAGAAGCTTTTGACCTCTACTCCCTTAGCAGGGGAGCGCCTTCGACCACTCGGCCACCTCTCCGTCGCGCCGCTGGATAAAGAAAAGCGCCGGCACAATCAACAAGCCCGCGCCATAATCAGCGAAAAATCAGCTGGCCCGCGCGTTCACGCCGCTTCAGGTGGCGATTCTGCGGCAATCGCCTGGCGGTCGACTCAGCCGCCTGCCGCATTTCAGTCCGTCCTTTGCCGGATTCGGGCGGATTCAACCGGCATGCGGACCTCGATGGTTAACGAGAGCTTTCTGAGTGAGGCCAAATCGTGTCATTTGTGCAACAACCCTCGGGGATAGCGCCCGGACAGCCCTCGCGACGGTACGATCGTGGTTGAACGGCGCAGGCTCATGGGTAATGTCAGCTTCGAAGGAGCGGCGCGGTGCGCATCTTTTTCGGTAGTGGGGATGGGGCAGGGAACGCTGTCCTTCAGCAAAAAATACCCAGACCCGTTTTTTAACTTTTGACTGGAGGTCAGAAAATGAACATCAAGAGCCTTCTTCTCGGCTCAGCTGCGGCCCTGATCGCAGTTTCCGGTGCTCGCGCCGCGGACGCGGTGACCGTCGCCGAGCCGGAACCGGCCGAATACGTCAAGATCTGCGACGTGTACGGCGCCGGCTACTTCTACATCCCGGGCACCGAAACCTGCCTGCGCATCGGCGGCTACGTCCGCTACGACATCGGCCTCGGCGACGTCGGCTCGTTCGACGGTTCGAAGGCCTTCGACGTGCGGTCCGGCAAGGAGCAGTCAAACTGGTCCAAGAATGCCCGCTTCACGTTGAAGACTTGGACCGGCCAGGAAACCGAGCTCGGCACGTTGAAGACCTACACCGAGACCCGCTTCAACTTCGGCAACAAGAACGACTACGCCATCACCACCAGCGACGCCTTCAATCGCGCCCACAACAAGGGCGTTTCGCTGAACTTCGCCTGGATTCAGCTCGGTGGCCTCCGCGTCGGTAAGGATGAATCGGCCTTCGATACGTTCATCGGCTACGCCGGCAACGTCATCCAGGATACGCTGGTTCCCTACGGCAACTTCGACACCAATGTCGTCCAGTACTACTTCGATGCCGGCAACGGCTTCTCGGCTGTGGTCTCGCTCGAAGAAGGTTCCGGCAAGGAGACGATCGACAGCTACGTTCCGCACGTCGTCGGCGGCGTGAAGTACACGCAGGGCTGGGGTGACATCGTTGGCGTGGTTGCTTATGACAGCAACTATGAAGAATGGGCAGGCAAGATCCGCGGCGACTTCAATGTCACGAGCGAACTGTCGCTGTTTGCCATGTTCGGCTACGGTTCCGATAAGCACCTGCTGGACGACGCTGGCAACTTCGTCGACGTGCACGGCCGCGGCTTCTACAAGCAGTGGGGCGGACACTGGGCGTTCTGGGCCGGCGGCACCTACAAGTTCAACGAGAAGACCGCGTTCAACCTCCAGGTATCGGGTGACCAGGACAAGAACTACGGCGTCGCGGCGAACGTCGCCTACACCGTTGTTCCCGGCCTCACGGTCACGGCCGAAGTTGACTACGATCACTTCGGTCACTTTGACGATGGTACCCCCTTCGGCAACTGGACCAACGCCGACAAGAAGAACAGCGTCGGCGGCCTCCTTCGCTTCCAGCGCGACTTCTAAGGCACAAGATACCTTTGAAAAAGAAACCCGGCGGGCGACCGCCGGGTTTTTGTTTTTTGTTGCCACGGCCTAAGGCATGGCCAGCCTTGAATCCGCGGGTTGGTGCCCCTCTCCACGTTCGGCCGAACAATTGATGGGATGCTGGGGCGGCTGTCTAGCCGGGCACGGTTCAAATATGGACGGCCTTTGGAAGCCATCACATCGGGAATGCCCACATAGAAGCTTAATCAATCTGCTCGACGAACCGGTAGTTCGGCGAGATTGGCTGCTGGCGCCAGCCCTTGCGAATCGATTTGTTCGATCAAACCTCAGCCAGATCGCCCAGGGCATCGATCAGTGGCCGAATCTCGCTTTCATAATTCTTCCACCGCTTAACGGATGACTTGTAAATCGGCTGGCGAACCTGCCATTTGCTAAAGGTATTTACCGAGCCATCTCTGTCGAAAAACCGTAGGCAGGCGTCATCCCAAGGCAATCCGAGATAGTTTATCAAGCGGCGCGATTGTTCCTCTTGGCTTTCAATCAATGTTTCATATCGATTTTCGAAGATGCGGCCCGGAAGAACCTTGTCCCAATGCCGCATCAGGCGATCATATTCGCGGTAGTAAAGCCCAAGCGTCTCAAGATCGGCGCTGTAGCTGTGCGCTTCATTGAACTGTAGCACGAAACAGGAGATGCAATTGTCGATGGCATCGCGGCGACAATGAATTACGCGTGCGTTGGGGAAGAGAAGGCAGATCAGGCCGATCAGCTCGAAATTGTGCGGCATCTTGTCGACGATTCGAAGCGCGCCAGGAGCCCGCTCGCGCAAATAAGCAAGGTGCTCCTCGGCCAAAATCCTGGCCAAATCGGGGGTAATCGTCGCAATCGATTCGCCGAGATTCGCGTTGGAGCGTTTCGCGAAGCCGATCCCATTGGCGACTCGTCTGAGCTTGCTGAGTTCGCCGGCGCCATGAACATCGGGATGGCTGGCACAGATCTGCTCTGTCAGCGTCGTGCCCGAACGAGGCATGCCCAGAACGAATACGGGCAACTCCGAGGGATTGCCATAAGCGGCCCTTGAAGCGAACAGTTCCGGGGTGAACGTTTCGATCATGGCGTCGACCCAGCGACGATATGCTTCCAGATCGAATTTAAGACCCCCGGCTTGATTCCCTGCCTTGTAGTGATCCATCGCCTCCTTATAGCGGCGGAGATCATTGAGGACTTTTCCGGCAGCATGATGGAGCGTTGCGGCTCCTTCCGACCCGTGGCTCGGGTCTCGAAGCTCCTTCAGGATTGCCGCGAGTTCCGATGGCTCCGCCGTGAATTTGCGTGTTTGTACAAGCGCGCTGTACGCGGTCGGTACCGCGATGCGCTCTTCTATTGTCTCTTTCAGAAGAGCCCCGGCTTCGTCCATACGACCGAGGCTTGCGAGCGTGTGAGGCAGTCCCAACCGGGCCGCGGGATGATCTCGGTTGATCTTGAGCGCCTTCTCGAACAGCGGCAGCGCCATTTCCCCCTTGTCAAATGCATTATAGGCGTCGCCCAAGCTGCACAGTGCTTCCACCAGATCCGGCTTCAACTCCAAGGCGTGCTGAATGTGCTGGATCGCAAGAGAAAATTCGCTGAGCCTTAGGTAAGTTTCGCCGAGGCTCAGGTGGTAGTAGGGGTTTCCAGGCTCTTCGCCGACAGCCCTGGCAAAATACCGCAAGGACTTCTCGTCATCGTATCCAACGCCGAGGGTCCCCAGCATATACATCGCCAGCGGATGGTTTGGCGTCCTATTCAGAACGCGAAGGCATAGTTCTTCGGCCTCTGGTAGTTGCTTAGCTTTCTGAAGCACGAGCGCCTGCCGCAACAGCATGTCGTCGGCTTGATTGCGAGGTCGGGCGGCCCGCAGCTTGGATTCCGGTAGCGCAGCTTTGGGCGGTATGGCCTTCGCGGCAGGTTGAGTTTTGAGGTGCTTTGCCCAAGCGGGCGGCAATCGAGAATTCATGGCTTGTCGCTAGCAAAAAAAAATTGCCAAATCCAGTATAGCAGGCTTGCGCAGGCGAAATTGGACGACACAGCCGCGTTGACGGTGCTCCAGTCAGGCGTTAGCCGCATCGCCCTCCTCCACAACGACCCTCTTCGACGAGCCTTCGCATACGTCGTCGCCTTTCCAATTACATCGCGGAAAGAAGGGCGCACTGGGCAAGCAGGCTGGGGAATGTGGCTCTCATGCGGGGGCCATGCTCAAGACTCTGGCGCGGCCAACTGCTTCGTCAAGCGATAGCTAATATAGATGTCATCCATTTGATCGATGAACCCTGCGGGGTTTGTGCTAGGCTACAGGGGTCTGTTTGGGTGCCAAGATCGTCGATTTGAAAAGCTGTCAGTCCTAACTCGGGGGAGTTCAACAATGTCTGCATCACGACTTGCATTGGTTTCCATGCTGAGTGCCATTCTCGTAGTGGCCGGTGCCATTGGCTTGGCGTCCGCAAGAGGCGGCGGGAGAGGCAAAGGCGGCAACGATGCGCCCATCACAACCAGTCTTCCGGCAAGCGGAACCACAAAGCAGCTAAAGTCATTCAAAACCTTCGGGGGCAAGACATGCCGGAGCGACTATACCCGGCTTTGCCCAAGGATGCCGATCGGCAGGTGCGATCTTCAAAGCAAGATCGGGCAGTTATCGCCTGCTTGCAAGGCTTTCGTTGTGAACCATCGATAAAGTCGTAGCGAATCTGCGAGGCGGGCCGGCCTTCGGCTGGCGAAGCCTTCAGCTGTGCCGCCTTTGACGAGGCTTCGGTCTTGAGGTTGCTCTGCCCGGGCGGGCGGCAAACGGCGCGGGAGTATTCTGCCACGAAAGCAGGCGGCAACTTGCGTTGACCAAGCGGCCACGCTAGCAAGAACGCTCCCTCCACGCGAGCTTTTGCCATGCGCCAGCGCCCTTCCCTCACGCCGATCATCGGTGCGCTTCCCACCACGGTGCCGTTCGTAGGCCCTGAGGCGCAGGAGCGTGAGCGCGGGCGGCCGTTCCGCGCCCGCATCGGCGCCAATGAAAGCAGTTTCGGGCCTTCGCCGCGCGTCATCGCCCGGATGGAGAGCGTCGCCCGCGACCAGTGGATGTATTGCGACCCCGACAACTACGAACTGAAGGTGGCGGCCGCCGCGCATCACGGCGTGGCCGTCGAAAACGTCGTCGTGGGCGAAGGCATAGACGGCCTGCTCGGCCTGGTGGCGCGCATGTATGTCGGCCCAGGCGAGGCCGTGGTCACCTCGCTCGGCGCCTATCCCACCTTCAATTTCCACATCGCCGGCGTTGGCGGCCGCCTGGTGACGGTGCCCTATGCCAACGACAAGGAAGACCTGGACGGGCTTCTCGCCAAGGTCGCGAGCGAAAAGGCGCCGCTGGTCTATCTCTCCAATCCCGACAATCCGATGGGAAGCTGGTGGGAGGCGCCGGATGTCGTGCGCTTCATCGAGGCGCTGCCGGAAACCACCATGCTGGTGCTCGACGAGGCCTATGGCGAGTTGGGGCCGGCCTCGGCGCTGCCGGCGATCGACGTCGCGCGGCCGAACGTCATCCGCATGCGCACCTTCTCCAAGGCTTACGGCCTTGCCGGCATACGCTGCGGCTACGCCGTGGCGGAGGCGGAGGTGATCCGCGACTTCGAGAAGATCCGCAACCATTATGGCGTCAGCCGCATGGCGCAGATCGCCGGCCTCGAAGCGCTGGCCGACCAGGACTACCTGTGCTCGGTGGTGGTGCGGGTGGCGGCAGGCCGCGAGCGCATTTCAGCTATCGCCAGACAGAACGATCTCAAGCCGCTGCCGTCGGCAACCAATTTCGTCACCATCGACTGTGGCCGCGATGGCTCCTTCGCGCTGAAGGTGATGCAGAACCTTTTGTCGCGCGACGTGTTCATCCGCAAGCCGATGGTGCCGGTGCTCGACCGCTGCATAAGGGTGAGCGTCGGCCTCGACCATGAGCTCGACATCTTCGCCGAGGAATTGCCGGGCGCGCTCGCGGCGGCGCGGGGGAACTGACCGAACCCTGGCCTTTATGCCTGCTTTCCGGGGAGCAGAATGTGCTTCCCGGAGCAGATCGGCAATTCACATTCCGGCGGCTGCCAGCAGGCGCGTCACGCGGTTCAGCGCATCGGAAAGCTCCGCGGCTTCCTTGTCCCCGAGTTTGACGATCAGGCGGGCAAGATCGCGGTTCGTCGCCGCTTCGAGATCGACCAGCGCGGCTTTGCCCCGCTCGGTCAGGATGAGAACGGGCTGGCCGTTCTCCGGGCCATCGCGCATTTCAGCCAGTCCCATGGCGGTGAACTTTCGAAGGACCCTCATGAGATAGGCAGGGGCGAGGCTGAGTTCGCCGGCCAGCTCGGACGCCGCGGACGCGAGATCGAGATGAAACATGCGCGCCAGCAAACCAACCCGTCCGTCGCTTGGTCGGGGCTTACGCCCGAGCTCGAACAGCACGCGGGCTTCGGCCAGCGTGTAAGGGCTCTGCATCAAGGTCTCGTCAAGCAGCCCGACCAGCCCGGTATAGAACCGGTTGAAGCGACGAATCTCATGGACCAGGGCTTCGTGCGGCATGCCGACCTCCTTGGGGACACTGCAGCCGACAATTTCCTCATTAGTTGACTTAGTCAATTATTTAATCACCAGACCACCTATCCCTCAAACTGGTTGCATTTGACCTTTCGTGCTCCAGATTGATGGGCGAAGGTTCTGGAGCAGACGATGGAAGGTGAGCAAAGAGCCGTTCGGGCGCGCGTTTTCGGCACGGTGCAAGGTGTGAGCTACCGTGTCTGGACGCGCGGCGAGGCCACGCGTCTCGGGCTGAGAGGTTGGGTGCGCAACGAGCGCGACGGCTCGGTCGCCGCGCTGATTGCCGGCGCCGATGCCGCCGTCACGGCGATGATCGAACGCCTGTGGCAAGGGCCGCGGGGCGCGCTCGTCTCGAAGGTCGAGATCGAGGAAGCGACCGACGACGCGCCTATGGACTTCAGGATCGTCACCTAGTTCCCCAACACAGTGATTTTGAAAGATTGCGGGCTTGTCGAGCAAGGTCATCAACGTCCGTTGGAGTCGTCAGCGCAAAACGTTGGCGATAAGCTGAAGGCTCCTGAACCTCGTCATTCCAGGGCGGAGCAAGGAGCGAAGCGACGCGCGCAGACCCTGGAATCCATGCCGTTACCGAGACCGAAGTGTGCATCGGTGCAGAATTCTGGGCCGCCGCGGCGCTTTCATGTCACGGCATGGATCCTCGGGTCCGCGCGCGTCGCTTCGCTCCTTGCTCCGCCCGTGGATGACGACCACGATAGGTGTCTCGGCCAATCGCCAAGGCAGAGGATCTGCCAACGCACACGAGCCAACCGGTCAAAACTTCTGTGTTGAGGAACTAAACCAGGTCGCGTGAAAAAGGATTCACGCGACCTGCTTTAAGTTTTTGATTTTAAGCATGTCTTTGTCCCGAAACCGGACCCACTTTCGGGAGACATGCTTTAGTCTCATCTTGTCTTCGCAAACCAAGGAAGGAATGGGTATACGATGCATCTTGAATTAATTGAACGTTCGTTTTATTATTGCCGTTGGAGGCGAACATGGCACGCACCACAGGCTCCGACGGGGAAAAGACCGAAGCGGCCGTCCGCGAGGCGGCGGTCAACCTGATCGCGCGCCTCGGCTATGAGGCGATGTCGATGCGGCAGCTGGCGGCGGAGGTCGGCGTGCAGGCGGCCGCGCTCTATCGTTATTTCCCGACCAAGCAAGACCTGCTTTTCACCTTGATGCGGGAGCATATGGAAGGCCTGTTGCAAGCTTGGGGCGTGGCGCGACCGGCCACGGCCGACCCGGAGAGCCGGCTCGCCGCTTATGTCGAAAACCACATCGCTTTCCATATCGGGCGGCGCCACGCCACCCATGTCTCGAACATGGAATTGCGCAGCCTCTCGCATGAAAGGCTGACACAGATCCTCAAGATGCGCACGGCCTATGAGAAGGAACTGCGCACCATCCTGCGCGACGGCGCGGAGGCCGGTGTCTTTCAGGTCGACGACACCGGGCTCACGGCCATGGCACTGATCCAGATGATGACCGGCGTCATCGTCTGGTTCCGGCCGGGCGAACGACTGTCGATCGCGGAAGTCACCACGACATATCTTTCGATGACAATGCGCCTGGTCGGCGCGACAATCAGCCATGGCACCGCGCGTCCCTCGGGGCGCGCCAGGGACGCCGTGGTACTCTGATACGGGCACGATCTCCGCGAAGACCGGGGCGTGCGCAGGGAGGAACGGCATGTACACGAAAACGCTGAACTTCGGACTTGATCCCGACATCGAAGCGTTGCGCGACACCGTGCGGCGCTTCGCTCAGGACAGGATCGCGCCGATCGCGGCCGAGATCGACTGTTGCAATGAATTTCCCGCGCATCTTTGGGGCGAGCTCGGCGCGCTTGGCCTGCTCGGTATCACCGCCGACCCCGATTTCGGCGGGACCGGCATGACCTATCTCGCGCATGTCGTGGCCATGGAGGAGATTTCGCGCGCTTCGGCCTCGGTCGGTCTCTCCTACGGCGCGCATTCGAACCTCTGCGTCAACCAGATCAACCGCTGGGCCACCCCGGCGCAGAAGGAAAAGTACCTGCCTGCCCTTTGCTCGGGCGAAACGGTCGGCGCGCTGGCGATGTCGGAACCAGGCGCCGGCTCGGACGTGGTGTCGCTCAGGCTGCGCGCCGAAAAGCGCAACGACCGCTATGTGCTCAACGGCTCGAAAATGTGGATCACCAACGGCCCCGATGCCGGAACGATGGTGGTCTACGCCAAGACCGATCCCGAACGCCATTCGCGCGGCATCACAGCCTTCATCGTCGAGAAGACGATGGCGGGCTTTTCAGTCGCGCAGAAGCTCGACAAGCTCGGCATGCGCGGCTCCAACACCGGCGAGCTCGTCTTCGAAAATGTCGAGGTGCCGTTCGAGAATGTGCTGCATGAGGAAGGGCGCGGTGTCGAGGTGCTGATGTCGGGGCTCGATTATGAGCGCGCGGTGCTTTCCGGTGGCCCGATCGGGCTTATGGCGGCCTGCCTCGACGTGGCGGTCCCTTACGTGCATGAGCGCAAGCAGTTCGGCCAGCCGATCGGCACGTTCCAGCTGGTGCAGGGCAAGCTCGCAGACATGTATTCGACGATGAACGCCGCGCGCGCTTACGTCTATGCGGTGGCCGCCGCTTGCGACCGCGGCGAGACCACGCGCAAGGATGCCGCCGGCTGCGTGCTTTTCGCGGCCGAGAAAGCAACGCAGATGGCGCTCGACGCCATCCAGCTGCTCGGCGGCAACGGCTATATCAACGACTATCCGACCGGGCGGCTGCTGCGCGACGCCAAGCTCTACGAGATCGGCGCCGGCACCAGCGAGATCCGCCGCTGGCTGATCGGCCGCGAGATCATGGCGGAGGGGGTTTAATGCGCGCGGGTCGACACCTTCGTCGAACCTTCGTCGATCCGCTTACGGGCCGCTTCGGCGAGCGTGTCCGACACCCATTGATTGATCGACTTGCCGTCGCTGGAGGCCGCTCGGCTCACAAGACGATGGACTTCCGGCGTGGTGCGCAGAGCGAGTTTGCCAGAAAATGGTTTTTCTGGCTCCTTGCCCTGTTCAGCGCAAAATTCGAGGTAGTCGTCGACGCATTCACGAAAAGCCGTCAGCAATTCTTTTGCCGAATTGGCTTCGTATGTGAAGATGTCGCGAATACCCACGATACGACCGTGAAACACAACATCGGTTTCATCGAACTCGATCGTTCCCAAATATCCCTTGTAAGGCTTCATAGTTCAACACCTGAATCTATCAGGAAAGTCCTGACCTCTCGGATCACGTATGCTTTCGCATCTGGCGATGGATGCGGCCGATGCAATCGAAGCGTTATTCCATTCAATGTGAATCGGACCCGCGAGCCGCGTCCTTCGGACACTCGCGCGCCGAGCGCAACCAGCAAAGCCTCAACATCTCGCCATTTGATCGAAACGCTGACCGGATTTGCAAATATCTTATCCAGCGTCTGCCGATGCGCTGTCTTCATGACTTTCCCCCCTCCCAATATCGAATACAATTCCTCTCGGGGTTGGGGCGAGAGCCCGAAGTGATACTAAAATATGATACCATTTGAGGTTCGTCAATGCCCGCCCTCGCCTCTCAGATCTCCCCCTCCTCCGACACCTTCCGCGCCAATGCCGAGCGCATGCGGGCGCTGGTCGCCGATATCGCCGAGAAGGCGGCAAGCGTCGAGCGCGGCGGCTCCGATGAAGCCCGCGAACGCCACGTCTCACGCGGCAAGCTTTTGCCGCGCGAACGGCTGGCGCAACTGCTCGACACCGGCTCGCCCTTCCTCGAGGTCGGCCAGTTCGCGGCTTGGTCGATGTATGGCGAAGACATTGCGTCGGCCGGCATCATCACCGGCGTAGGCCGCGTCGAGGGCCGGGAAGTGATGGTCGTCGTCAACGACGCCACGGTGAAGGGCGGCACCTATTATCCTTTGACGGTGAAGAAGCATCTCAGGGCGCAGGAGATCGCGCTGCAGAACAACCTGCCCTGCATCTATCTGGTCGACAGCGGCGGCGCCAACCTGCCAAACCAGGACGAGGTCTTCCCCGACCGCGAGCATTTCGGCCGCATCTTCTACAACCAGGCCAACATGTCGGCGGCCGGCATCCCGCAGATCGCCTGCGTCATGGGCTCCTGCACTGCCGGCGGCGCCTATGTGCCGGCGATGTCGGACGAGACGATCATGGTGCGCAACCAGGCGACCATTTTTCTCGGCGGCCCGCCGTTGGTGAAGGCCGCCACCGGCGAGGATGTCAGCGCCGAGGAGCTCGGCGGCGCCGATGTGCACACCAGGCTGTCCGGTGTTGCCGACCACTACGCCATGGACGATGAACACGCCCTGGCCATTTGCCGGCGCATCATCAGGAACCTGAATCGGCACAAGGCCGTAAGTCTCGATCTGCAGAAGTCGATTCGACCGCTCTACGATCCGCAGGAACTTTACGGCGTCGTGCCGACGGATTTGCGCCAGCCCTACGATGTGCGCGAGGTGATCGCGCGGCTGGTCGACGGTTCGGAGTTCGACGAGTTCAAGCAGAATTACGGCACCACGCTGGTCACCGGCTTTGCGCATCTGCATGGCATGCCGGTCGGCATCATCGGCAACAATGGCGTGCTGTTCTCGGAAAGCGCCCTGAAGGGCGCGCATTTCATCGAGCTTTGCTGCCAGCGCGGCATTCCGCTGGTCTTCTTGCAGAACATCACCGGCTTCATGGTCGGGCGAAAATACGAGGCCGGCGGCATCGCCAAGGACGGCGCCAAGCTGGTGATGGCGGTCGCCACAGCAAAGGTGCCGAAGCTCACCGTGATCATCGGCGGCTCGTTCGGCGCCGGCAACTACGGCATGTGCGGCCGCGCCTATTCGCCCCGTTTCCTGTGGATGTGGCCGAACGCGCGCATCTCGGTGATGGGCGGCGAGCAGGCGGCGACCGTGCTCGCCATGGTCAAGCGCGAGGGCATCGAGCGCAAGGGCGGTGAATGGAGCGCCGAGGAGGAAGCGAAGTTCAGAAAGCCGATCCTGATGAAATACGAGCATGAAGGCCACCCGCTCTATTCCTCGGCAAGGCTCTGGGACGACGGCATCATCGATCCGGCCAGGACGCGCGAGGTGCTGGCGCTCAGCCTTTCGGCGGCACTCAATGCCGGGGTCGAGGAGACGAAGTTCGGCGTGTTCAGGATGTGACGATGAGCACTCTTGGCGACAGGATCCGCATCCACACCGGCGACATCACCAGGCTTTCGGTGGACGCCATCGTCAACGCCGCCAATTCCTCACTGCTCGGCGGCGGTGGGGTCGACGGCGCCATCCACCGCGCCGCCGGGCCGGAGCTGCTCGCCGAATGCCGGATGCTCAACGGCTGCAAGACCGGCGATGCCAAGCTGACCAAAGGTTATCGGCTGCCGGCGCGCTACGTCATCCACACGGTCGGGCCGGTCTGGCAAGGCGGCGGCAAGGGCGAAGCCGAACTGCTCGCCTCCTGCTACCGGCGCTCGCTCGAAATCGCACTCGGCCATGACTGTCGGACGGTGGCATTTCCGGCGATCTCGACCGGCATCTACGGCTATCCGAAAGATCAAGCGACGGAAATCGCCGTTGGCGCCGTAAGCGGCTTCCTGCAACAGAATGCAGCGCCTGATACGGTTACCTTTTGCTGCTTCGATGAGCCAATGGCGGAGCTATACCGGCGGGCCGTTGCTGCCATTGGTGAAGGCTGACCTTGATGACCAAAAAGGCTGCTCAAGAGATGACCTCGGTAGAGCACTCCCTTGGTAAGGGAGAGGTCCATGATGTTGAACGAATGCGCCGGCGGGACAGCGCCCCCCTTGCCGCGAAGCACACTCTAGCTGCGGAGGCTCCATGTTCGGCAAGATCCTGATCGCCAACCGCGGCGAGATTGCCTGCCGCGTCATCCGCACCGCCCGCAAGCTCGGCGTGCGCAACGTGGCCGTCTATTCCGATGCGGACGCCAAGGCCCTGCATGTCGAGATGGCCGACGAGGCGGTGCAGATCGGCCCGTCACCCGTCGGCGAGAGCTATCTGCGCGGCGACAAGATCGTGGCGGCGGCACTCGCCACCGGCGCAGAAGCCATCCATCCCGGCTACGGCTTCCTGTCGGAAAACCCCGACTTCGTCGACCAGGTGACGGCGGCGGGCCTCGTCTTCATCGGCCCTTCCGCCGCCTCGATCCGCGCCATGGGATTGAAGGACGCCGCCAAGCGGCTGATGGAAACGGCCGGCGTGCCCGTGGTGCCGGGTTATCACGGCGAGGCGCAGGAGATCGTGCTGCTTGCCTCCAAGGCGCGCGAGATCGGCTACCCCGTCCTGATCAAGGCGCGCGCCGGCGGTGGCGGCAAGGGCATGCGGCGGGTCGACCACCCCGACGATTTCTCGGAAGCGCTTTCCGGAGCGCGGCGCGAAGCGAAAGCGGCGTTCGGCGACGATCGCGTGCTGGTGGAAAAATATGTCGACAAGCCGCGTCATATCGAAGTCCAGGTGTTCGGCGACAATTTCGGCAATGCGGTGCATCTCTACGAACGCGACTGCTCGGCGCAGCGCCGCCATCAGAAGGTGATCGAGGAGGCACCCGCCCCGGGCATGACGCCCGCGCTGCGCAAGGCAATGACGGAGGCGGCCGTGAAGGCCGCCAAGGCGATCAATTATTCGGGCGCCGGCACGATCGAGTTCATCGTCGATGCCTCCCAGGGGCTCAAGGCCGACCGCTTCTGGTTCATGGAGATGAACACGCGGCTGCAGGTCGAGCACCCTGTTACCGAGATGGTCACCGGCGTCGATCTGGTCGAATGGCAGCTTCGCGTCGCGTCCGGCGAAAAACTGCCGAAAACGCAAGGCGACATCGCGCTTGCCGGCCACGCTTTCGAGGCGCGCCTCTATGCCGAGGACGCCGCGAAGGGATTCCTGCCGGCGACCGGCACGCTGCATCATCTCAAATTCCCGGACGCTGCGACGGAAGGCGCCGCCATGCGCATCGAGACCGGCGTGCGTGCCGGCGACGCGATCTCGCCTTTCTATGATCCGATGATCGCCAAGCTGGTGGTGCACGGCAAGGACCGGACCACGGCGCTCGGCGCGCTGCGCGAGGCGCTTGCCCGGACCGAAGTGGCCGGCTCGACCGTCAACACCGCCTTCCTGGCGGCGCTCGCGGCCGACGCCGATTTCGCGGCGGGCGACGTCGATACCGGTTTGATCGGCCGGCATCAGGAGGCGCTCACCGCCATTCCCGCGCCGGGCGACGAGACGATCGCAGCCGCGGCGCTTGCCGCGACGGACGCCGGTGCGCCGGGTCCAGCGGCCGATCCATGGTCCACGCTTTCCGGCTATGCGCATTTCCACGCGCTCGCGCGCCGCATCCGCCTGCACTATCGTGAGGAGAACATCCTGGCCAGGGTTTCGGCACGACCGGACGGCCGCTTCCAGGTGGCGCTGGAGGCTCCGCACGATGCGGTGAACACGCATGATCTGAGGACCATGCCGCATGCCGTCCGCTGGCCTGGCCACGTCACCGTCTTCGAGGGTGCGGTCGGCTATACGTTTACGGTTCCCGATCCGCTCGCCAAGGCCGACGAGGCGGGAGCGGCCTCTGGCAGCCTGCGCGCGCCGATGCCGGGGCTTGTCAAGCTGGTGCGCGCCGTGGCGGGCGATGCCGTGATCAAGGGCCAGCCGCTCTTGATCCTCGAAGCGATGAAGATGGAGCACATGATCGCCGCCCCGCATGACGGCGTGATCGCCGAAATCGCGACCGAGGGCGCGCAGGTCAGCGACGGCACGGTGCTGGTGCGGTTCGCCGATACAGAGGGTAGCTAGCACCAAAGCGTCGACGGGACAGAGGGGGGCGCCGTAGAGAGCCGACCCATACGCTCAAGCCCGCGCGCCAAAACGAAAATGGCCGGGACGAGCCCGGCCATCTTCATAAATTACCTAACCGAATTTACGGCTTGATCGGCGCGTATTTGCCGTCGTGCCACTGGTTGATGTCGTAGCTGGCGTTCTTCAGGTCGCCCTTCTCGTCGAAGATGACGTCGCCGACGACGGTGCTGATCGGCTTGCCGTCCTTGAGCGCCTCGGCGACCTTGGCCGGATCGTCGCTGCCGGCGCGCTTGACGCCCTCGGCGACAGCCTGGATCACGGCGTAGGAGAACAGCGTGAAGCCTTCCGGCGTGAAGCCGCCGGCCTTGATCTTGGCGACGGCGTCCTTCGCTTCGGGCTTGGCCTGCGGGTCCGACGGGAAGACGAACATGGTGCCTTCACCGGCCGGCCCGGCGACCTGCCAGAATTCCGGCGAGGCGATCGAGTCCGGCATGATCAGCTGGAACTTGACGTTCTGCTCGGCCGCCTGGCGCAGGATCAGGCCAGCCTCGGGATGGTAGCCGCCGAAATAGACGACGTCGGCCTTCAGTTCCTTCAGCTTGGTGACCAAGGCCGAATAGTCCTTCTCGCCGGCATTGATGCCTTCATAATCGACCTCCTTCAGACCGCCGGCATTCATCGTCGCCTTGACGGCATCGGCAACGCCCTGGCCGTAGGCGCTCTTGTCGTGCAGGACGACAACGTTCTTGCCGGCGTATTTCTTGGCGATCCACGGGCCGATGAAGGCGCCCTGCGCGTCGTCGCGCGTGTAGAGGCGCATGATCGTCGGCCAGCCGGACTTGGCCGCGGCGTCGGTCAGCACCGGGTTGGACGATGCCGGGCTCATCATCAGCGTGCCGGCTTCGGCGTAGACGGCCGAGGCCGGAATGCTCGAGCCCGAGCAGGCATGGCCGTCGACGAACTTGATGCCGTTGGCTACGATGCGGTTGGCCACCGACACCGCCTGCTTCGGATCGCACTGGTCGTCCTCGATGTCGAGCTTGATCTGGGAGCCGTTGACGCCGCCGGCGGCATTGATCGCGTCGGCGGCAGCCTTCGCGCCCTGCTTGAACTGGTCACCGATGGTGGCGAGCTGGCCGGTCATCGGGCCGACCACCGAAATGGTGATGTCGTCGGCGAAGGCAACCGGGGCGCTCATCATCAGGCCAAATGCGGCCGCGCTCAAAATACCCAATTTTTTCATGACTATAAGAACTCCTCCACTTGCGCGCGCCGCTCCGGCCGCGCTTCTTCCACAGAGCCGGGACAATTTCACCCTTCGCCGAAACTGTCGAGAGCACAATGCGGAAGGTTTTGGTTCATTTAGGCGGGGATTTCTTGGGCCACACGGCCGATTACCAAGCGTAATGCAAAAAGCCGCGCCGACCTTGTTTCGGTCGGTCGCGGCTTTTGCAGTCGAGCTCTCCAGACGCCCCCGCGCCCGAAACCCGCTCGCTTCCCTGTATCTAGTGGACCATGATCTCATCCGAAAACCGGACCCACTTTTCGGGATCATGGTCGGCGCGGCTCTGGCTTGTTGGCCTGCCGCGTTCTTGGTCTTGTCTAACGGCCGTCTTGTTGCGGCCTTGTTCCCTGAACTCTTCGCACCGATCCTCGGGATCAGTGCATCGTCATCCATTCGCGCGCTTCGCGCAGCGCCTTGGCGATGTCAGCCTTCGACATCGTGGCCGACAGCTCGGAGCGCAGTTCGGCGGCGCGGGCCGAGCCCTTGATCGCGGCGATGTTGAACCATTTGTGGGCGGCAACGACATCGGTCTCGCAATCGCGGCCGGTCGCATACATCATGCCCAGTTCGAAAAGAATGTCGGCCTGGGCAGTTGCCCCCATGGCGCCGAAGCCGTCTTCGAGCATTTGAAAGCGTGCCATTTCAATCCCCTGTCTGGCTCCCGAGAGCCGCCTCCTTTTTCCCTTGGTGTCCCTCGGGGCGGGCTGCTCTTTCGATGCTTTCGAGGATGACGGCTGGCCTTGAATCCGTCGTTAAATGGCTTGCTTAATTTGAGGAAAACAAAGCTAAAACAAGAGGTAAACGCGGAAAATCGTTAAGCATGGGAATCCAGCGTTTCAGCCATTTTGCTTCAAATTCGATGAAAATTGCCGAGCCCGGAATCAAGACTTCGCTAACCACGGAAACCGAAGCGCTTTTCGAGTTTCGTTTATTCCGGGCCATGGCGGCCACGAAAATCCTTGCAACCTTCCGTCGCGGCACCGCTTTTGTTTTGGCGGGAGCTGGATTAGCTTTACCTTTGCGTAAGGGGCAGGAAGGCGGACCGGAGCCCGCCACGACCCATAGGGAGGTGGACAAGATGTTTCGAAAGATGAGCTTGGCCCTGGCGGCCACCTTGATCATGGCGGGTGCCGCGTGGGCCGACCCGATCGAAGGCAGTTGGAAGACGCAATCGGGCGAGACGGCGACGATCGGCGGCGGCGGCTCATTCTCCATCACGCTCAAGACGGGCAAATATGCCGGCAAGACGATCGGCTCGCTGAAGGCGGCCGGCGACAACAAATATGCCGGCAACATCACCGACCCGGCCAACGACAAGACCTATTCCGGCAAGGCGACGCTTACGGGCACGACGCTCAAGATGAGCGGCTGCGTGCTCGGCGGCTTGATCTGCAAGAGCCAGACCTGGCACAAGCTCTGATCGCCAATTCCAGACCCATCCGAAACGGGGCCGAACGGCCCCGTTTTCTTTTGGAGCGGCTGCGCCCCCCGGAGCCGCGCTCTGGCATCGACACCTGTTCAAGACCTCGTCAATCAATTTGAACCGCAGATGAATACTGGTCTCAGAACCGGTTCAGAGGCATTCCGGCATTCTCTCCCGCATTAAAGGAGAGAGAAATGCTTGCCCGCCGCTTCACCATCGTCTGCCTGCTGATGAGCCTGTTCGGCATGTTCTTCGCCATCCTGGTGGCGGAGGCCGGTCACTCGACCCGCTCGTGGGAACGGCCGACGGCTTCATTCTCGGCTCCGTGAACCAAGTGAAGCGCTGAAACGACAAAGCTGAAAGCGACCAAGCTGAAATTCGGGACACCACCAAAATGAACCGCCTCACCACCACCGCAACGAAGACCCTGAGGCTGCTGCCGCGGGCGACGCTCATCCTGATGCTGCTCGCCGCCCCGGTGCTGGCCGTGCCGATGATGCGCGCCGGCACGGGCAACACGATCGAAGCGCCGCCGCAAAAGAACACCGGCTTAGGCTTCGTGTTGCTGATCAGCCTGCAGCGCGGGTAAGGTGTGCCGATATTCAGGTGATGCCGGTCTGCAAATGGCGGCTTCCTGCGCTTCCGGTGCTCACGTACGAAAAGTACGCTCCGCTCCGGCCTTCGCCGGCCGAAGCCCTCATAAGTGTCTCCGCTCTATGGAGGCTATGGCCGGCGTAGGCCGGTTCTCGGAACCCACCATTTTCAACGCGGCCTGACCTGAATCTCAACACACCTTGAATCTGAGCGACAAAAAATCTCGACCTAGATTGCCGTTCACCCCGCCGACCCCTCCCAACCGCTCTTCCAAATCTCTATATTGAGCCATGGAAAAGCGAATCTACCCCCAAGCCATCGAATCTGTCGTCATGCCGGAGCCCTTCGGCAAGCAGAGCTTCCACGACGCAAAAAGAGCCGTCGCGGCGCTGCAGGCGCTCTACGACCGCAACACCAAATTCCTGCGCGATTCCTTCGCCGCGCTTGCCGCGGGCGGCGACGAGAGCAAGCGCTACCGGGCCTTCTATCCGCAGATCGGCGTCACCACGACCTCGTTCAGCCAGGTCGACTCGCGCCAGGCCTATGGCCATATGCCGACGCCGGGGCACTTCGCCACCACGATCACGCAGCCGCAACTGTTCGAGAACTATCTCATCGAGCAGTTGAGGCTCATCATGCGCAATCACGGCGTGACGGTGACGGTGGCGGAATCGACGACACCCATCCCGCTGCATTTCGCCTTCCTGGAAGGCACCTATGTCGACGGCGCAGACGCCGAGCGCATAAAGCGGCCGATCCGCGACCTGTTCGACGTGCCGGATCTCGACGGCACCGACGACCAGATCGCCAACGGCACTTTCGAGGTGGCGTTCGGCGAGCCAAGGCCGCTGGCACCGTTCACCGCGCAGCGGATCGATTATTCGCTGCACCGCATGACGCATTACACGGCGACCAGCCCGCAGCACTTCCAGAACTTCGTGCTGTTCACCAACTACCAGTTCTACATCGACGAGTTCGTGGCGCGGGCCCGCGAGCTGATGGCCAATGGCGACAGCGGTTATGTCGAGTTCGTCGAGCCCGGCAATGTCGTGACCCGCAACGGGGCAACGGCCTCCGAAGGCACACCGCCGCAGCGTCTGCCGCAGATGCCGGCCTACCACCTGAAGAAGCCCGGCCATGGCGGCATCACCATGGTCAATATCGGCGTCGGCCCTTCCAACGCCAAGACGATCACCGACCATATCGCAGTGCTTCGTCCGCATGCCTGGGTGATGCTCGGCCATTGCGCGGGCCTGCGCAACACGCAGGCGCTGGGCGACTACGTGCTGGCCCACGCCTATGTGCGCGAGGACCATGTGCTGGACGACGACCTGCCGGTCTGGGTGCCGATCCCGCCGCTGGCCGAAATCCAGGTGGCGCTGCAGGAAGCGGTCGCCGAAGTGACCGGGCTTTCCGGCTACGATCTCAAGCGCATCATGCGAACCGGCACCGTCGCCACCATCGACAACCGCAACTGGGAGCTGCGCGACCAGCGCGGACCGGTGCAGCGCCTGTCGCAGTCGCGCGCCATCGCGCTCGACATGGAATCGGCCACCATCGCCGCCAACGGCTTCCGCTTCCGCGTGCCTTACGGGACGCTGCTGTGCGTCTCCGACAAGCCGCTGCATGGCGAGCTGAAGCTGCCCGGCATGGCGACCGAGTTCTACAAGCGGCAGGTGGCGCAGCATCTCACCATCGGCATCAGGGCGATGGAGAAGCTGGCCGAAATGCCGATGGAGCGGCTGCATTCGCGCAAGCTCAGAAGCTTTTCCGAAACGGCGTTCCAGTAGGCGCGTGCCGGCCAACCGCTGGCGAGGCAATCGGTCGTCTTGCTTGGGCCGCAATTTGGCCGATAAGCGGTCCGGATGGAAGGCTGGGGCGGTCGGAGCAAATGACAACGGGCGGTGCGCGCTTGAGCATGATGGCTCAGCTGACATTCCTTGCGATGATGGCATGCTTGGCAGCGCTGCTGGCCGGGTTCTTCGGCACGCTGCACCCGGCCTTCGATTCCTTCTCGCATTTCCGCATGCATCTGAGCCTGCTGACGGCCTTGCTCGCGCTGGTACTGCTTGCCGGTTCCTACCGGCTGCAAGCCGTCGCGGCGCTGGTCTTCGCCATCGCCTGCTTCGCGACAACGACGAGCGCGCTGCCCAGATTGTCGACGCAGCAGGCAATCGCAAAGCCGGCCGACCGGATCACCTACAGCCTACTGCAGATGAACCTGCGCTTCAACAACCCGACGCCGAAGAAGGTGCTGTCGCTGATCGGCCGGACCAATCCGGACGTCATCACGCTCGACGAAGTGTCCGGCATGTGGGCGAAGGAGCTTGGCTATATTGGCAGCGCTTATCCCTATCGCATCCTTTGCGACTATCCCAACGGCATATTCGGCGTCGCGCTGCTTTCGCGCCGTCCCTTCGCTGCCGGCACCGGACCGCGTTGCGAGCCGCGCGGCGCGATGGCGACCGCCACGATCGATTTCAACGGCGTTCCGGTCGACGTCGCAGCGATCCATCTGAGCTGGCCGTGGCCGAAGGAGCAGTACTGGCAGATCGGTGAACTGGCGGAACCGCTGGGCGCGCTCGGCGAAACCGCCATCATGGCCGGCGACTGCAACGCCGTGCCGTGGAGCGCGGCGGTGCGGCGGGTGGCGCGGCTTGGCGGCATGACGCTGATGCCGTCGGCCGGCCCGACCTGGATCCACCGCACGCTGCCTGATTTCCTGCGCCGTTACGCGGGCCTGCCGATCGACCAGGTGTTCAGCAAGGGCGGGGTGGCGATCCTCTCCTCGGCCCGACTGGAGGATACCGGCTCCGACCATCTGCCCGTGCTGGTCGAATTCACGCTGCGGCCCGAGGCGCCCGATGACGAGCACAAGTCGGCGCTGGCGGCGAATGAAGGGCCCGGCAAGCCGCGAGGCTGACGCCCGCCTGGCAGGCGAGCGGGCTGGAGTTCAGTTCCTCCCCATCAGCGCATGGGCCATCCGGTCGACATGGCCGCCGTCGCGATGCTCACGCGCGTCGAAGGCGTTCTGCTTGGCCTCATATTGCACATAGACGGCGTCGATCCGGCGCCTGGCCTCGCGATGGGTGGCGCTGCAGAACCAATTGTCGGCAAGCGCGAGGCCGGCAATGGACTTGTCGGTGGCGCGCATCATGGCCTTGGCGATGCGGCCATGGTGGTGCTCGTGAGCATGGACACCGGCGAGGAAGCGCCGCCAGCGCCGCTCGAGCCTAGCTGTCGGCGGCGAAGCCAGACGGGGAAAAGTGTAGGTGAGTTCCATCGTTCCGTCGGCGCCCCGCAACCTGCAGACGCCGTCGTCGCGATCCACGTCCAGTTTCCAGTTCACCACATAGCTGGTGTCGGCGATGGCGCGGGTCATAAAGCCGTGCTTGGGACCTTTGCTGTTCATCGCCTCGACCAGGGCAGCCCCCGTCGCGCCGGCGATGTCATAGCTGCGCGTCGTGACCAGCACCTTGGTGCCGGCCACGGCCTCCGGTGCGATGCCGCACAGCCCGCCGAGCACGACGAGGTATGTAAGAACCGCCAGGCGCATGGCCCATTTGCTCCCTATCCGCAGAGAAGGAACTATAAGCCGGGTGCAATTTCAAGCTTGAGCGCTTGAAACGCCGTTATGGGCCGGCCCGAACCGCGGGACGTTGCCGAACGGCGGTCGAGACGCCCGGCCCGTAGCGCGGCTCACATACCCTGATAGACCGGGCCCTCGCCGCCTTGTGGCGGTACCCAGTTGATGTTCTGGTTCGGATCCTTGATGTCGCAGGTCTTGCAGTGCACGCAGTTCTGCGCGTTGATGACGAAGCGCACGTCTTTGGCCGACGGATCGGCGGCGGCGTTGCCGTCCTTGTCCACCCACTCATAGACGCCGGCCGGGCAGTAGCGGGTCGAAGGACCGGCGAAGACGTCGTGCTCGGAGCGCTGCTGCAGCGCCATGTCGCCGACGATCAGATGGGCCGGCTCATTTTCCTCATGGTTGGTGTTCGACAGGAACACCGAGGACAGACGGTCGAAGGTCAGCACGCCGTCCGGCTTCGAATAGGCGATCTTCTGATGCTTCGCCGCCGGCTCGAGCGTCGCGTAGTCGGCCTTGCCGTGCTTCAGCGTGCCGAAGGGCGAGAAGCCGAACAGCGTGTTCAGCCACATGTCGAGGCCGCCGATGCCGACGCCGACGATGGTGCCGAAGCGCGACCAGAGCGGCTTGACGTTGCGGACCTTCTTCAGGTCCTTGCCGATGTCGGTGCCGCGCCAGGCGTCTTCATAGGAAGCGAGCTCGTCATTGGCGCGGCCGCCGGCGATCGCCTCGGCCACATGCTCGGCCGCCAGCATGCCGGACAGCACCGCATTATGCGAACCCTTGATGCGCGGAACGTTGACGAAGCCCGCCGCACAGCCCATCAGCACGCCGCCCGGGAAGGACAGCTTCGGCACCGACTGCCAGCCACCCTCGGTGATGGCGCGCGCGCCATAGCCGATGCGCTTGGCACCCTGGAATGTGCCGGCGATCGCCGGATGGGTCTTGAAGCGCTGGAACTCCTCGAAGGGCGACAGATAGGGGTTCTTGTAGTTGAGGTGGACGACGAAGCCGACCGCCACCTGGTTGTCTTCCAGATGGTAGAGGAAGGAGCCGCCGCCGGTCTTCATGTCGAGCGGCCAGCCGAAGGAATGCTGCACGAGGCCCGGCTTGTGGTTCTCGGGCTTGACCTGCCAAAGTTCCTTGAGGCCGATGCCATATTTGCCGGGTTCGCGGCCTTCCGAGAGTTTGTATTTGGCGATGAGCTGCTTGGCTAAAGAGCCGCGTGCGCCCTCGCCGATCAGCACATATTTGCCCATCAGCGCCATGCCCGGAGCGTAGGCCGCGCCATGCGTGCCGTCCTTCTCGACGCCCATGTCGCCGGTGATGACGCCGGTGACGGCGCCGGCCTCGTTGTAGACGAGGCTTGCCGCCGCGAAACCCGGATAGATCTCGACGCCCAGCGCCTCGGCCTTGGTCGCCAGCCAGCGGCAGACATTGCCGAGCGAGACGATGTAGTTGCCGTGATTGTTCATCAGCGGCGGCATCAGGAAGTTCGGCAGGCGGAAAGAGCCGGCGGGGCCAAGCACCAGGAAATGATCGTCGGTGACCGGGGTCTTGAACGGGTGATCGCCCTCCTCGCGCCAGCCTGGCAGCAGTCGGTCGATGCCGATCGGATCGACAACCGCGCCGGACAGGATATGCGCGCCGACCTCGCCGCCCTTCTCCAGGACGACCACGGAAAGATCGGCGTTGAGCTGCTTCAGACGGATAGCCGCGGCAAGGCCGGCGGGACCTGCGCCGACGATCACCACGTCGAATTCCATGCTCTCGCGTTCGATTTCGCTCATCGACCCCTCTATAGCTTGCCGCATTCTCGCATTGTGCTGGCTCATGCGCTGCATAGCGCATCAATTCGCGACGCGAAACCGGCGTGGACGTGACAACGCCGATTTCGACAAAAAGTCGCGGTTTTCCCTACGAAAAGGCTGCCGCGCAGGCCATGGCCAAGCATAGGCCAGCGCCATTTGGTTGGAAGGCCAGGCGGTAACGGCATGTTTTTAATTGTTCGGCGGCTTGGTTATCGGCAATACTTCAAGCCATGCGCAGTCCAGAGCCGTCCGGCTTTCCATCGAAGCGCTTACTCTTCACGCCAGGCTTGGCCTGGCGCGCGGTTCTTCCGCTCCTCTTTTTGACCGCGCAGGCGCAGGCGGATCCGGTGAAGGTCTGGACCACCGGCGCCTATTCCTTCTCCGACGAGCTGGGCGGCTTCCGCATCACAGGCGCTTCCGGCATCGGCACCAAGGAAGACCCGCTGATCATCAAGGAGGAACTGAACACAGCGACCCCGGTGACGCTGACGATCCGCGCGACCAAGCCGATCGAGCCGTTCGGCAAGGCAGGCGAGGTCGCCAACGGCGTGATGTACATGCGCATCGACGTGCTCAACAACAGCGCCCTGCCCTGGGTGGAGTTCCAGTTCGAGCTGCAGGAAATCCTCGACCAGCCAAGCGTGTTCGGCGATGGCCTGTCCTTCGATCAGCGCAACAAGACGCCGGACAACATCTGGTCGAGCAACTTCGCCGATTTCGAACGCAAGTTCGAACCTTACGACCAGCTTCTGTTCAGGAACGGCAAGGTCGACCCGTTGAAGACGGCGACGTTCGATTTCCTGATCACCGACTACACGCCGCGCTGGACGTTTTACATCGTGCAGGACCCGCGCATACCGACGGGATGATCTGATCGCGGTTGCAAATCGAGGCCGCGCGGACGATGGTGGCGCCATGACTGCCGCCTCGCCCCGCACACCAGCCGAGATCGCCGAACTGCTTGCCTTCTATGCCAGCGCCGGCGTCGACGAGGCGCTTGAGGACGCGCCGATCAACCGGTTTGCCGAAGCGGCGGCGAAGTCGGCCGAACGCAGGCCGGCCGAGCGGGCGCCAGCCGCGCCGCGCCGTGAAGCCAGGCCCGAGAGCCCAACGACACCCGAGCGGACTCCGGAACCAGCTAAGACACCCAACCCGCCGGCGCCCTTATCCGGCCTCGACGCGAGCAATATTCCAGACGCACCGGCACGCGTGCCGGCCGCCGCCGTCCCCGACGAGGCACAGGCGGCCGCGGCGCGGCAGCTTGCGGCCCGCGCGACGACGCTCGATGAGTTGCGCCAGCACATGGCCGCCTTCGACGGCTGCAACCTCAAATTCACCGCGAAGAACCTGGTCTTCGCCGACGGCAATCCGAACGCCGACCTGATGCTGGTCGGCGAGGCGCCGGGCCGCGACGAGGACCTCGAAGGCCTGCCCTTTGTCGGCCGCTCCGGCCGACTGCTCGACCGCATGCTGGCGGCGATCGGCCTCGACCGCAACTCGGCCTATATCGCCAATGTCATTCCGTGGCGGCCGCCGGGCAACCGCACGCCGACGCCGCACGAAACCGAAATCTGCCGACCCTTCATCGAAAGGCAGATCGAGTTGGTCAATCCAAAAGTGCTGGTCAATCTCGGCGGCCCGTCGGCCAAGACGCTGCTCAACACGACCGAGGGGATCCTGCGCCTGCGCGGCAATTGGCGGGCGCACACGACCGCTTCGGGGATCGCCATTCCGGCGATGCCGACACTGCACCCGGCCTATCTCTTGAGGACGCCGGCGCACAAGAAACTGGCGTGGCGGGATTTTCTCGAGGTGAAGGCGAAGCTGAGGGGGTTGGCGTGAGCGCTCTTCCCTTCTCCTCTTGCGGGAGAAGGTGGAGCTATAACCTCCCAGGTAATTGAATTACTCCCCTCGCCGCCCTACTCATCCCCCATGACCACATCCGACATTTCCGCCGGCAGCCTGATCCGCGAATGGCGTACGCGGCGGCGCATGAGCCAGCTCGACCTTGCCATGGAAGCAGACATCTCGCAGCGGCATCTCTCCTTCGTCGAAAGCGGCCGCGCCCAGCCGTCGCGCGACATGGTGCTGCATCTGGCCGAGCAACTGGCGATTCCGCTCCGCCAGCGCAACCAGCTCCTGCTCGCAGCGGGCTTCGCGCCGAGCTACAGCGAGAAGCCGCTCACCGATGCAACGCTGGCGCCGGCGTTCGCCGCGGTCGAGACCGTGCTCAAGGGCCACGAACCCTTTCCGGCGCTGGCGGTGGACCGGCACTGGAACCTCGTTTCTGCGAACACCGCGATTGCGCCGTTCCTCGCTGACATCTCCGAAGCGTCGCTGCTCGCGCCGCCTGTCAACGTGCTCAGGCTCAGCCTCCATCCGGGCGGCGTTGCGCCGCGCATCGTCAACCTGACGGTGTGGCGCGCACATCTGCTGGAGCGGCTGAAGCACCAGAACGACGCCACCGGCGACCCGGTACTGATCGAGCTGGAGCGCGAGCTGCGCACCTACCCGTCCGGGCTGAAGAACAGCCGGCCCGCGCCGGTCGAACCGAGCGGCATCGTGCATCCGCTCAAGCTCGCGCATGGCGATCAGGTGCTGTCCTTCATCAGCACCATCACCGTGTTCGGCACGCCGCTGGACGTCACACTGTCTGAGCTGGCGATCGAATCCTTTTTCCCGGCCGACGAGCAGACAAGGGCAGTGCTGGTGCGGCTGGCGAAAGAGCGGGCCACCGCTTCGTAGGCCTTCACCCCTGCGGCGGCGCGGCCGTCCTGGTGCGCGTGCGCTCCAGGCCCAGTTGCCGCTCGCGCCAGATGATGAAGATGCCGGCGGCGACCACGATCATGCCGCCGACGAGGGTGTTGAGCGACGTCACGTCGCCGAACACCAGATAGCCGACGACGACGCCGAGGATCATCGAGGTGTATTCGAAAGGCGCCACGACCGAGGCTTCGGCATGGCGGTAGGCCGCCGTCATCAGGATCTGGCCGAGCCCGCCGCAGAAGCCGGCGAAGACAAGCAGCGCGGCCTGCATCGGCGTCAGCGCCTGCCAGCCGAAGGGCAGCGTGAAGAGCGACAGCACGGACGCCGTCGAGGAGAACCACAGCACGATGGTCGCCGTCTTCTCCGTCTGCACGAGATTGCGCACCAGAAGCATGGCGACGGCCGAGATGGCCGCGGCGATGAGCGCGGCCATGACGCCCAGCACCTCCTGGTCGTCGAGGCCCTCGCCGGAGTTGAGCAGAGTCAGCTCGGGCCAGGAGATGATCAGCACGCCGGCAAGGCCGACCGCGACCGCGCTCCAGCGATAGATGCGGATCGTCTCGCCGAGGAAGATCGAGGAGAAAACCACGACCAGCAGCGGCTGGGCGTAGTTCAGCGTGATCGCCTCCGGCAGCGGCAACCTGGTCAGCGCGAAGAAGCCGAGCCCCATGGCGCCGACGCCGACCACGCCGCGCGCGATGTGGTTGAACGGCCGCTTCGTGGTGAATGCGGTGGCGAGCTCTCTCTTGAAGGCCAGGAAGGCGATGATCGGGAAGATGGCGAAGAAGGAGCGGAAGAAGACGATCTGCCCCGCGGGCACGTCGCCGGCCACCTTGATGCAGGTCTGCATGCCAACGAAGACCGTCACCGAGACGATCTTCAGCGCGATGCCGCGCAGCGTGTCGTGGCCGACGGCGTGATCGACGGTCATCTTGCCTCGTGTTGATGGTCGGAAAACGAAGCCGCAAATGAGGCCTCTGCGCAGTTTTGTCGAGTGGCCGTTTCGTGTAAAGAGCGCGCACCTCAAAATTCTTGGACCAGCCAGACTGGCTGTCCGCCCTCAATCGACAGGAAAAGTCCAAGGAATGCGCACCGATACCGGCCATGTCTTCAAGCTCGAAGACTACCGCCCCAGCGACTATCTCATCCCCACGACCAGCCTGGACTTCCGCCTGTCGCCGGACGCGACCCATGTCACAGCGCTGCTTACCATCGAACGGCGCGAGGGCGTCGCCGCCTCGGCGCCGCTGGTGCTCGACGGCGACGGGCTGACGCTGCTCGGCGTGGCGATAGATGGGCGAGCGCTCGCGGCTGGCGACTACGAGGTGACACCGGACAAGTTGACGATCCTGAAGCCCCCGGCGGCGGCGCGCTTCGAGCTTCGCCTGGAGACGGAGATCGCACCTTCGCGCAATGAGGCGCTGATGGGACTCTACCGTTCCAACAATGTCTATTGCACCCAATGCGAGGCCGAGGGCTTTCGCCGCATCACCTATTTCCTCGACCGTCCGGATATCCTGTCGGTCTACACCGTGCGCGTCGAGGCAACGCACAACGAGGCTGCGTTGCTGCTTTCAAACGGCAATCCCGTCGAACGCGGCGCGCTCGCCAATGGCCGGCACTATGCGATCTGGCACGACCCTTTCCCCAAACCCTCCTATCTCTTTGCGCTGGTTGCGGGGGCGCTGGGCAAGGTGGCTGGCAGCTTCACCACCATGTCCGGCCGCGAGGTCGAGCTCGGCATCTATGTGGAGCCAGGCAAGGAGCGGCTCGCCGGCTATGCGATGGATGCGCTGAAGCGCTCGATGAAATGGGACGAGGAGGCCTTCGGCCGCGAATACGATCTTGACGTCTTCAACATCGTCGCCGTGTCGGACTTCAACATGGGCGCCATGGAGAACAAAGGCCTAAATGTCTTCAACGACAAATATGTGCTGGCCGACGAGGAGACCGCGACGGATGCCGACTTCGCCAATATCGAGGCGATCATCGCGCATGAGTATTTCCACAATTGGACTGGCAACAGAATCACTTGCCGCGACTGGTTCCAGCTCTGCCTGAAGGAAGGGCTGACGGTTTACCGCGATCATGAATTCTCCGCCGACCAGCGCTCGCGGGCGGTCAAGCGCATCGCCGAGGTGCGCACGCTGCGCGCGCACCAGTTCCCGGAAGACCAGGGGCCGCTGGCGCATCCGGTCAGGCCGCGGCGCTACCGCGAGATCAACAACTTCTACACGGCGACCGTCTACGAGAAGGGTTCGGAAGTGGTGCGCATGATCCGCACCATCCTCGGGCCGGAAACCTTCCGCGCTGGCATGGACCTCTATTTCAAGCGGCATGACGGCGAGGCAGCGACGATCGAGGATTTTTTGAAAGTCTTCGAGGACGTCTCGGGACGCGACCTGGCGCAATTCGCGCTCTGGTACCATCAGGCCGGCACGCCGAACCTGACGGTGAGCTCCGCGCACAATGCGGCGGCCAAGGAGTTCACCCTGGAGATCGAGCAGTCGGTGCCGCCGACGCCGTCGGAAAGCCGCAAGCGGCTGATGCATATTCCCCTTGCGTTCGGACTTGTCGGCGCCGACGGCAAGCCGGTCGCTTGGGACTCGGTCGAGGGCGCGGCAGTGGATGACGGCGTCATCCATATCCGCAAGCGCCGGCACACGGTGCGCTTCTCCGGCGTTTCGCAACGGCCTTCGGTGTCGCTCAACCGCGGCTTCTCGGCGCCGATCACGCTTTCCGTGCAGCAGAAAGCAGACGACCAGTTCTTTCTCGCGGCGCATGACAGCGACGCCTTCTCGCGCTGGCAGGCGTTCAACACGCTCTTGACCGACGCGCTGATCGCCGCCTTCCGCCAGATCCTCGGCGGCAAGGAGCCGGTCTTTGCGGCACGGCTCGGCGAGCTTGCCGGCAGGATCGCCGGCGACGAGGCGCTCGAGCCGGCCTACCGGGCGCTGGCGCTGGCGCTGCCGGGCGAAGCCGACATTGCCCGCGACATCGGCAGGGGCATCGACCCCGACGCCATATTCGCCGCGCGCGAAGCGTTGGCGCGGACGATCGCCGAGGCAAACCGCGAGACCTTCGCCACGCTCTATGAGAGGCTTGCCGACAGGGGTTCGTTCAGCCCGGACGCGGCGAGCGCCGGACGCAGGGCGTTGCGCAACACCTTGCTCGACTATCTTTCGCTGCTGCCGGGCGGTGCCACCCTCGCCGCGCGGCATTTCAATACCGCCACCAACATGACCGACCGCGCCGCGGCGCTTGCCGTGCTGGCGCATCGCCATTCTGGCACGGCCGAAGCCGAAGAGGCGCTGGCCGCCTTCGAGGCCCGCTATCGCGGCGACGCGCTGGTGCTCGACAAATGGTTCCAGATCCAGGCCGGCGTGCCCGGCGCGAAGACCGTCGTGAAGGTGCGCGAGCTCATGCGGCATCCGGCTTTCTCGATCGCCAACCCGAACCGGGTGCGTTCGCTGATCGGCACCTTCTCCAGCGCCAATCAGACCGGCTTCCACCGCCCCGATGGCGAAGGCTACCGCCTGTTCGCCGAGACGGTGCTGGAGGTCGAGAAGCGCAACCCGCAAGTGGCGGCACGGCTGGCGACGGCGCTGCGGTCCTGGCGCTCGCTGGAGCCCGGGCGGCAAGCCAAAGCCAGGCAGGCGCTGCTCGATATGGCCAAGGCCGAAAACCTGTCGGCGGATCTGCGCGACATAGTGGAACGGACGCTGGCCTAGGGCGCTCTTCCTTCCCCCCTTGTGGGAGAAGGTGTCGCCGCAGGCGACGGATGAGGGGTGCTCCAGGGAAAGCCAGCGTCTCACTCCGCTGGAACACCCCTCATCCGTCTCGGCGCTGCGCGCCGATCCACCTTCTCCCACAAGGGGAGAAGGGAAAAAGAGCAGATTTCAATCAACTTTTAATCTTTTTCGACCGCGCCACTGGACAAGGCGAATCAGCTTTGATTCTTTAATGGCGATTCGGGCGTGCGGCGTATCCGGATCATCCAGTATACGGCAGATCGGGGAGTGCCATTTATGGCCAAGGCGGACGCGTGGGGCGCGCCCGGTGGGAAGGCTTTTGCGCGGCGCAAGGCAAGGAGCGATGGACTTGCCGGCAATACGCGCCTCATCGCCGAACCCACTTATCAGCGGCTCCTGGCCGCCGAGCCTTTTCTGCGCCGTTCGATCCCGGCGCTGATCGTCATTTTCCTGATCGTCATCGCGGCATTGCGCTTCCTGTCGCTGATGAACGAGCATGACGAGATAGAGCGCGACGCCAAGGCGGTGCTGGCGCTGGCCACCGGCCAGATGGCGCAGGCGATCACCGCGGACCCAAGCTCTGCCGGCGCCAATGCCGTAAGCCTCCTGGAAAACACCAGCCGCCAGGGCGCCATGAGCCGCGCCCATGTGCTCGCCATCACCGACGCCAACTTCAAGGTCATCGCCGTCTCGCCGCTGTCGACGGGCTGGCAGGGCCGCACGCTCGACAGTCTGGTGCTCGGCGGCCAGCCGCTGTTCATGTTCGGCGACCGCGCCGGCGTGATGGATGTCAGCATCTCAGGACAGGACTGGTTCGCGGCCGTCAGCCTCAGCGGCGACCGCAAACATGCAGCCGCCGTGCTGGTGCCGCAGGAAGCGGTGTTCGACAGCTGGCGCAAGTCGATGTCGCTCAACGTCACGCTGTTCGTGCTGACGGCGGGCGTTCTGATCGTCATCCTCTACGCCTATTTCGGCCAGGCCGCGCGCGCCCAGGCGGCGGACCGCATCTATCTCGAGGCGCATCAGCGCATCGACATGGCGCTGGTGCGCGGCCGCTGCGGCTTGTGGGACTGGGACATGGTGCGCGGCAAGATGTACTGGTCGCGTTCGATGTACGACATGCTGGGCTACGAGCCCTGCGAAACGATGCTCTCCTTCGGCGAGGTCGACGAGATCATCCACCCGGAAGACGGCGACCTGTTCGAGCTCGCCAACCGCATCGTCGAACGCGAGATAGACCATATCGACCAGGTCTTTCGCATGCGCCATGCCGATGGGCAGTGGGTGTGGATGCGCGCCCGCGCCCAGGTGATCGACCCGGAGGCGCCTGAGATCCAGCTGATCGGCATCGCCGTCGACGTCACCGAGCAGCGGCATCTGGCGCTGCGCTCGGAAGCGGCCGACATGCGGCTCAGGACCGCGATCGAGAACATCAACGAATCCTTCGTGCTGTGGGACGCCGCCGAGCGGCTGATCATGTGCAATTCGAAGTTCCAGAAGGACAACGGGCTGTCGGACCGCGACGTCGTGCCGGGCATCGTTCGCGACGCGGTGGAGGAGCGGATGCTGGCCTTCGCTTCGGAGCGCAGGCTCGCCAATGCCAACGGGCCACATGGCGGCATTACCCTCGAGCGCCAGCTTGCCGACGGCCGCTGGCTGCAGGTGAACGAGCTTAGGACCCGCGACGGCGGCATCGTCTCGGTCGGCTCCGACATCACCCAGATCAAGCTGCATCAGGAAAAGCTGGTCGACAGCGAGCGCCGGCTGATGGCGACGATCCACGACCTCAGCCTTGCCCGGCGCGCCGAAGAGGAACGCGCCAGCGAACTGGTCGAGCTCAACCGCAAATACATGAAGGAAACCGAGCGCGCCGAGGCGGCCAATCGCGCCAAGTCGGAATTCCTCGCCAACATGTCGCATGAGTTGCGCACGCCGCTCAACGCCATCATCGGCTTCTCCGAGCTGATGCAGCAGGGCCTGTTCGGACCGCTCGGCTCGGAGCGCTACGAGGAATACGCAACCGACATCAACGGCAGCGGCAAATATTTGCTCGGCGTCATCAACGACATACTCGACATGTCGAAGATCGAAGCCGGTCAGTTCTCGCTCGACCGCGAGGAGATCGACCTCTGCCCGCTCATCAAGGAGACGGTGCGGGTGATCTCGCTGCAGGCGGCGGAAAAGTCGATCAATGTCGAGACGCGCATCGCCGATACGATGCGGCTCTACGCCGACCGCCGCGCGATCAAGCAGATCGCCATCAACCTGCTCTCCAACGCGGTGAAGTTCACCGGACAGGGCGGCAAGATCACGGTCAGGGCGCGCAACACGTCGGGCGCCCTGCTGCTCACCATCGAGGACAATGGCTGCGGCATTCCCAAGCAGGCGCTGAGCAAGCTCGGCCGGCCGTTCGAGCAGGTGCAGAACCAGTTCTCCAAGAACCACACCGGTTCGGGCCTCGGGCTCGCCATCTCGCGCTCGCTGGCCGAGTTGCAGGGCGGCGCGCTGAAGATCCGCTCGACCGAAGGCGTCGGCACCATCGTATCGGTGCGCATTCCGCTGAAGAAAGCACCGCCTACGGTGAAGGCGGCGGCCTAAATCGCGTCGCGTCGGAACGGCCTCATGCGGCGCGCTTTAGGTTGTTGTTTTTACGCATGTCGTTGTCCCAAAACCGCTGCGCACTTTTGGGCGACATGCATTAGGTTAGAGCGGTTCACCGGCGGGCCAGCGCCCGCCGTGCCGCCCAAAACACGAGAAAACGTCCGCTCCCGGGTTTTATCGCAAATTTGCTAATATTACGATTGACTCAGCCGGCTTGCCGCCGCGCCGGTCAGGCTCGGCGGTCGACCGAACTCACCCCAACGAACTGTCGGGCCGCTAAACTGAGCCAGTGGGGTTTAGATCGTTTACGGCTGCCGACGCCGGGCTTGCCTCGGCGCCTTTCGATGGCCGTCTATAGACCAAGCCGACGACGAGACCGAAATATCCGACCTGCAGAATGACCATGGCCAGCATTGCCCACCCGAGCGCCGTCCAGACGGAACCAGTTTCCATGTCAGCCCAGATCGCCACCATGAATGACGCTGCGAACATGCCTACCAAGAATTTCCGAAGATCCATAGTTGCCCAGCGCCCCCAGGTTTTGGCCATTTGGGGGGCTTTCAAGTCAGCCGTTAAAAGAACCCGCCGCTCCATTTGCGAAGCGGCGAGGCCCCCCTTCGTCGGGGTGATGATTGACCCCGGCATTGCTGACCGTGCAATTGCGGTGCCAGACCCATTGACCCATTACGGGACACCTCTGCCAATGGCGCAAGACCGGATCGCCGATTAATATTAACTGTGGCTAATGTGCCACCCGGGGAATCTCATGGCGACGATGCGGTTGGTGTCGACGCTCCCGCACGAAGCAGACGGTCGAAATCTCTCCTGACCTTCCGCGACGTCTCCTTAAGATGCGCTTCCAGCACAGCGAAGTCCGGCAGGTCGGTGACCGCCAGAAGCAGGTCCGAAAGCCCCGGCGGGACATCGTCGCGCTGGAACTCGCCGGTAAGGCAAAGCCTGATCATCTGGGTCAGCGCCAGATAGAGCCTGTAAGCTTCGCCAAGCTCTTCGCGGATATCGCCCCCCGCGAAACCGGAGGCTAGTCGCGCCAGAATGTCCGCCGTCGCCGTCACCCGGCGGCCGGGCTCGACATTGCCGGTGATGACCGCGACCTGGGCGATGAATTCGAGATCGATGAGCCCGCCGGGGAGCAGCTTGATGTCCCAGAGGTCGCGCGGCGGCTTCTCCTTCTCGATGAGCGCGCGCATGTCCGAGGCCTCGGCTTTCACCTTGGCGGCATCGCGCGGCTGCGCCAGAACCGCCGCCACTTCGGTCTCGAGTTCGGCGCAAAGCTCGACGTCGCCGCCGATGGCGCGGGCGCGTGCCAGCGCCATGTGCTCCCAGGTCCAGGCGTCCTGGCGCTGATATTTCTTGAACGCGTCGATATGGGTGGCGACCGGCCCCTTGTTGCCGGAAGGACGTAGGCGCAGGTCCAGCTCATAGAGCACGCCTTCGGCGGTCGGCGCCGAGACGGCGGCGATCAGGCGCTGCGTCATGCGGGTGTAGTAGTGCGAAGGCGCCAGTGGCTTGTCGCCGTCGGAGTCCTCGGCATCGCCGTCATGATCGTAGAGCAGGATGAGATCGACATCGGAACCCGCGGTGAGCTCGCGGCTGCCGAGCTTGCCCATGCCGAGCAGGGCCACCCTGCCGCCCCCGATCCTGCCATGGCGCAGCGCGAATTCGGCGATCACCGCGTTAAGCGCCGCCTCGATGGTGAGATCGGCGAGATCGGAGAAGGCGCGGCCGGCGCGCGCGGGATCAATCGAGCCGGCAAGCAGGCGCACGCCGATCAGAAATTTCTGCTCGGAGGCAAAGATGCGCAGGCGGTCGAGCACATCCTCATAGGCGCGGTCGCCCTCGATGAAAGCGGCAAGCCGCGCCGAAAGATAGGCGCGGTCCGGCAGTTCGGTGAGCAGCGCAGGGTCGAGCAGGCCGTCGAAGACGTGCGGGCGTCGGGTGATGATGGCCGCCAGCCGTGGCGCCGCGCCCATGATGGTCGCCATCAGCTTGAGCAGCGCCGGATTCGATTGCAGCAGCGAGAAAAGCTGGATGCCGGCCGGCAGCCCGGCGAGGAACTCGTCGAAGCGCATCAATGCCTCGTCGGCGCGCCGCGTCTGGCCGAAGGCCTTCAACAGCGCCGGAGTCAGCTCGGTGAGCCTCTCGCGCGCCTCCGCCGACTGGGTGACGCGATAGCGGCCAAAATGCCAGCCGCGAATGACGCGGCAGATGTCACTCGGCCGCTGGAAGCCCAGGCTATGCAATGTCTGCAGCGTATCGGGATCGTCGACATCGCCGGTGAAGACCAGATTGCCGACGCCGGCCGAGAGTTCGGGAGCGGTTTCAAACAGCGCCGCATAGTGGCGCTCGACCTGCTGCAGCGAAGCGCGGAACGCCGCCGTGAATTCCGCCTCGCCGGCAAATCCCAGCATCAGCGCGATGCGTTTGAGCTCCTCGTCGCTGTCCGGCAGGATGTGCGTCTGCTCGTCGGCCACCATCTGGATGGCGTGTTCGACACGGCGCAGAAACCAGTATTGCCGCGTAAGCGCATCGCGCGCATCGGCGGTGATCCAGCCGCGGGCCGCGAGCGCTGCGAGCATCGGCACTGTCTCGCGGCCGCGCAGCTCCGGGAAGCGGCCGCCGGCGATGAGCTGCTGGGTCTGGACGAAGAATTCGATCTCGCGGATGCCGCCGCGGCCGAGCTTGACGTTGTGGCCCTTCACCGCGATCTCGCCATGGCCCTTATGAGCATGGATCTGGCGCTTGATCGAATGCACGTCGGCGATCGCCGCATAGTCCATGTATTTGCGCCAGACATAGGGCTGCAATTCCTTGAGGAAGGCGGCGCCCGCGGCAAGGTCGCCGGCAACCGGCCGCGCCTTTATCATGGCCGCGCGCTCCCAGTTCTGGCCGCGCGCCTCGTAATAGCGAAGCGCTGCCTCAACGGGGATCGCCAGCGGCGTCGAGCCCGGATCGGGGCGAAGCCTCAGATCGGTGCGAAAGACATAGCCGTGCTCGGTGCGGTCCTGCAGGATGCGCACGAGACGGCGGGTGAGCCTGGAGAACAGCTCGGTCGCGTCGAGCGGATCGATCACGGCCGGCGCCTCCGGATCGAAGAAGACGACGAGGTCGATATCGGAGGAAAAATTCAGCTCATGCGCGCCGAGCTTGCCCATGCCGAGCAGGATCCAGCCAGAATCTCTTGCCGGTTCCGCCGGACGCGGCAGCTTGAGCTTGCCTTGCCGGTTCGCGTCGAGCAGCAGGAAATCGACGGCGGCGCATGTGCAGGCGTCGGCAAGATCGCTGAGCCGGCGCACCGTCGCGGAAGCCTCCGCCTCGCCCGACAGATCGGCCAGCGCGATCAGGAAATGCGCTTCGGTCTTCCATTGCCTGAGCGCCATCATCAGGCTCCCTTCCGAAGCGTCTTCCGCCTTGGCCGCGCCGCCGACCGCCTCGCCGATGGCATCGAGCCGCGCTTCGATCGTTTGATCGAACAGCGTGTCGAGGATCTCCGGCCGGCGACGGGCGACATCGCGCAGGAAGGGCGAGAGGTCGAAGACGGCCGCCAGTAAATCTTGCAGCGGCCCCTCGCCCGCAAGGAACGCAGCGAGGCGGGAAAATCCTTCTTCCTCGGCGGCATCGGCGATTTCCGACAATTCGCGCCGGGCGTGCTTCGCGCCCAGGGGGCGGAGCGCCAGTGTCGGGCTAAGCCGGAATTCGGATTCGATTTTCTTCTTCGCCATTTATCCGCGCCATCAAGGCATGTCTCCCGAAAGTGGGCCCGGTTTCGGGACAAAGACATGCTTAAAATCAAAACCTTGAAGCAGGGCGCGTGAATCCTTTTTCACGCGACCTTCTTTAATGCGTCTCCCGCAACGGGAAACTCATGACCACGGACAATCCGGGATTGGCGGGTAAAAGATCAAGCCTGCCGTTGTGGAAAGTCATAATTGCCTTGGCGAGGCTGAGACCCAAGCCGGAACCCGGCTGCGAGCGGCTCTTTTCCAGGCGAACGAAGCGTTCGGTGGCCCGGGCGCGATCGGCGTCGTCCGGAATGCCGTGGCCGTTGTCGGAGACGGCAAGCTTGATCTCGTTGCCGAGGCGCTCCAGCGCCACTCGTACTTTCGGCGCCTCGGCGGCGTCGGTCGAGTATTTGATGGCATTGTCGACGATGTTGGACAGCGCCTGGCCGATCAGCTCGCGGTTGCCGTTGATCGTGAAGGCCTCGGGCACGGTCGTTTCCAGTGCTACGCCCGCTTCTTCCGCCACCGGCTCGTAGAGCTCGACGACGTCGCTCACGGTGGCGGCGAGGTCGACGGGACCGGTTTGTTCCGAGGAATAGCCAGCCTCCAGGCGCGAGATCATCAGGATGGCGTTGAACGTCTTGATGAGCTGGTCGGACTCCGCGATCGTGCCTTCCAGCGCCTGGCGGTAATCTTCCGTCTTGTGCCTGCCGGCGAGCGTCGCCTCGGCGCGGTTGCGCAGCCTCGTCAGCGGCGTCTTCAGATCATGGGCGATGTTGTCGGAGACCTGCTTCAGCCCCTCGTTCAACTTGGCGATCCTGGCCAGCATCGAATTGAGGTTTTCCGACAGGCGGTCGAATTCGTCGCCGGCGCCGGTGACCGGCAGCCGTCCACTGAGATCGCCGCCCATGATGCGGCGGCTGGCGTCCGAAACGCTGTCGATGCGCTTCAGCGCGGCGCGCCCGACAAAGAACCAGATCAGGATGCCGCCAAGGCCCATCATACCGAGCGCCAGGGTCAGCGCGCGGCTGATGACGGCGCGGAAGCGTTCCGGCTCGCCGAGATCGCGGCCGACCAGCATGATCATCTGGTTGGGCAGCCTCAGCACCAGCGCGATGGCGTTGTGGCCCTTTTCCCCCGTGGACTGGGGATTGTTGCCCTCGCTGGCCGGAGGCGCGGACTGGTCCGAACCGCCGCTGCGCAGCCGATCGAGCTCGCCCTCGCCGAAGCGCTGATAGGAAAACGGTTCCGTCGTCCAGCCCTCGGTCTCGATGACCCCCGGCTCCAGGCTCTGCACATTGCCGGTCAGGATCTGGCCGTTGGCGTCGGCGATCAGATAGAGATTGGCGCCGGGCTGGCGCGAGCGAGCCTCGACGACGCGCACCAGCACCGGCAGGCCGCCGCGCTGATAGGCGCGGGCAAGGCCCAGCACCTCGTCATTGATGGTCTCCTGCGTCTGCGCGGTCAGCATGCGCGCCGACAGCGACGTCATGTACAGGACGAGCAGCACCGCGCAGAGCGCGAAAAGCAGAAGATAAAGCGCCGAAAGCCTGGCCGCCGTCGTCTTCATGATGGCCGGCAGGGAAAGAGCCATGGTCGGCTCTTAGATCAGGATGACGATTTGTTGAATCGTCCATCCTGATCTAAACCTTTGTTGACGCATGATCTTTTCCGAAAACCGGGTCCCACTTTTTGCGTTCGCTGACCTTCGGTTCGGGATCATGCTCTACCCGCCCTTCAGCATGTAGCCGGCGCCGCGGATCGTGTGCAGGATCGGCTTGTCGAAGCCTTTTTCGATCTTGCCGCGCAGGCGCGAGACGTGGACGTCGATGACGTTGGTCTGCGGATCGAAATGATAGTCCCAGACATTTTCCAGAAGCATGGTGCGCGTCACCACCTGGCCGGCATGGCGCATCAGATATTCAAGCAGGCGGAACTCGCGCGGCTGCAGCGTGATCTCGCGGCCGGCGCGCTTGACCGAATGCGATAGCCGGTCGAGCTCCAGA
Organism: Mesorhizobium humile; assembly: GCF_033977215.1. Taxonomy (NCBI): domain Bacteria; kingdom Pseudomonadati; phylum Pseudomonadota; class Alphaproteobacteria; order Hyphomicrobiales; family Phyllobacteriaceae; genus Mesorhizobium; species Mesorhizobium humile. The sequence continues at coordinate 51,378 of NZ_JAVIIV010000017.1, read as the reverse complement.
TCGCCGACGCGGTAGACTGTCTCGGACTCGCGGGCGCTGGCGCGACGGTTCAGCACTTCGACGCGGGCAAGCAATTCGGAAAAGGCGTAAGGCTTGGTGAGGTAATCGTCGCCGCCGGCGCGCAACCCCGTGACGCGGTCATCGACCTCGCCCAGCGCCGACAGGATCAGCACCGGCGTGGTGTTGCCGCGCGAGCGAAGGGCGGCAATCACGGACAGGCCGTCGCGGCGCGGCATCAGGCGGTCGACGACCATCACGTCATAGTCGCCGGCATCGGCGAGCGCGAAGCCGGTCTCGCCGTCGCCAGCAACATGGGCGGTGTGGCCCGCTTCGGCAAAGGCTTTCTGCAAGTAGTCCGCTGCCTCGCGATCGTCTTCCATGACGAGAATCTTCATGGAGCCGTTATACGCGATTTCACCTGAAGTTTGAGGGGCAGCCATTGTTCATGCCTTGCATTCATTAGTCGCATGTCTTCTTCCCAAAACCGGCAACCACTTTTGGGCGACATACATTCCGTTCCGCATGTCGTGATCCCAAAACCGGTGCCCACTTTTGGGCGACATACATTCCGTTCCGCATGTCGTGATCCCAAAACCGGTGCCCACTTATGGGCGACATGCGATAAGCGGCAGCGGGTGATGGGAAACCCGCTGCCGCCAGGCGCGAAACACGGTGACTGACTTACGTGCTCGGCCCCATGTTTTCCCGGCGGCGGCTCGGGGGTGTTGATACCGCCGCAGGGAAAATCCGAACGCTGATATCTCAGCCCTTGCCGACCGGCAGCGCGACGAAGCGGTTCGAGTCGTCGCGGGTGATCTGCATCAGCACGGCCTTGCGGCCGGCCTTGGTGGCATCGGCCATCGCCTTGGAGACGTCGTCGGTGGTGTTCACCTCGTTCGAGTTGATCGAGGTGATGACGTCGCCGGGCTGGATACCGCGGTCGGCCGCATTGCTGTCGGGATCGACGTCGGTCACCACGAGGCCCTTGCCGTTTTCCGCCTTGGTGACGGTCAGGCCGAGATCGGCAAGCGTGTCTGGCTTGGCGGCGGGGGCCGGCTGCTTGCTGTTGTCGTCGTTCGAGGCCTGCTTGTCGCTCACGGGCAGTGTGCCGAGATCGACCTTGACCGTCTGGGACTTGCCGTCACGCCAGACGGTGACGTCGACCGACTTGCCCGGCGAATAGGCGCCGATGGTGCGGGCGAGTTCCTTCGGCGAGTCGATATCCTTGCCGTCGACCTGGGTGATGACGTCGCCGGCGGCGATGCCGGCCTTCTTGCCCGGACCGGCGTCCTGGGCGCTCGAGACCAGCGCGCCCTTGTCCGACTTCAGGCCGAGCGACTCGGCGATGTCGGAGGTGACCGGCTGGATTTCGACGCCGAGCCAGCCGCGCTGCACGGAGCCGCTCTTCATCAGGTCCTGGACGACCTGCTTGGCGGTCGAGGCCGGGATGTCGAAGGCAATGCCGACGCTGCCACCCGACGGCGAGAAGATGGCGGTGTTGATGCCGATCACCTGGCCGTTGAGGTTGAAGGTCGGACCGCCCGAATTGCCGCGGTTGACCGAAGCGTCGATCTGGATGAAGTCGTCATAGGGGCCAGCGCCGATGTCACGGCCGCGAGCCGAGACGATGCCCGCGGTGACTGTGCCGCCGAGGCCGAAGGGATTGCCGACCGCAACCACCCAGTCACCGATGCGAACCTTGGAGTCATCGGCAAAGTCGACATAGGTGAACTTGTTGCCGCCGCCATCGACCTTGAGCACGGCAAGATCGGTGCGCGGATCGGTGCCGATCAGCTTGGCGTCGAGTTCCTTGCCGTCATTGGTGACGACGCTGAAATCCGAGCCTTCCGAGACGACATGGTTGTTGGTGACGAGATAGCCGTCTTCCGAGATGAAGAAGCCCGAGCCCTGAGCGACCGGACGCGGCTCACCATTGCCGTGGTCGCGGTGGTTGAAGCGGCGCATGCCGAACTGACCGCCCTGGCCCTGGTCGCCGAAACCGCGGAATTCCTTGAAGAAGCGGCGCAGCTGCGGATTGTCGGGCAGGTTGTCGAAGCCGTTCTGGTCGTCGGAGCCGTCATCGGCCGTCGGCTGGATCTTGGCCTTGACCTTGACGCTGACGACCGCCGGCGAGACGTGTTCGACGACATCGGCGAAGCTCGGCATCTGCGGGGCTTCGACGCGCACGGCATCAGCCAGCACGGGGGCGGTGCCGGTTGCGAGCATGCCGGCGCCAGCCGTGCCGACAACGGCCAGGGAAGCGACGGCGGCCATCAGGCGCTTGCGGGTGCTCGAAAATGAATTGGGGGCATTATTCATGGGTTTCTTGTCCTCTATCGACGCGGATGCGCTCAGGCGAAGCATCCTCGGGCAAGAGGATTAGAGAGCCGCACATTACGGCGCCATTTCCGGTACATGAAAATTTTGTAATGTTGGGGTGGAGGCCGAGCGGACACGCAAAGTGTGAGGGCATGCCGCCTTTGGAGATTGGCTGAAACCTCCGCGACGTCGTCATTCCAGGGCGGAGCAAGGAGCGAAGCGACGCGCGCAGACCCTGGAATCCATGCCGTGACCTTGATCGAAGGGCGCAGCAGAGCAGAATTCTGCGCCGTTGGCAGCGCGTCAGCGGAACGGAATGGATTCTATGGTCTGCGCGCGTCGCTTCGCTCCTTGCTCCGCCATAGAATGACGAATCGCGAGCGGTCGCAGCCAATTGTCTACGCCAGCGATGGAGCTAGTCGCACAGCATCTTATCGAGCGCCGCCTGCTCCTCGGCACTCAGGGTGCTGCCCGATGCCGGGCGGCGCGAGCGGGCGCTCACCACGATGAACAAGCCGCCGACCAGCAGCAGGAGCACTGGCGTGCCCCACAGAAGCGCGTTGCGCAGGCTGAAGCGGGGCTTGAGCAGCACGAATTCGCCATAGCGCGAGACGATATAGTCCATCACCTGCTGGTCGGTGTCGCCGGCGACGAGGCGCTGGCGCACGAGGATGCGCAGGTCGCGGGCGAGGTCGGCGTCGGATTCGTCGATCGACTGGTTCTGGCAGACCATGCAGCGCAGGCCTTCCGACAGCGCGCGGGCCCTCGCCTCCAAGGCCGGATCCTGCAACACCTCGTCGGGCTTCACCGCCTGCGCCGCGCCTGCGAAGACCAGAGCCAGCAGCAGGACCAGCGGGGCGAGCGAAAATCTCGCTTTCATGTCGGGGTCGCCAGGGTCGCGGCCAGCTTTCGCCGCTTTGCCGGCGCGCCGACACGCAGGCGGCGGTCGGCCAGCGACATGGCCGCGCCCGCCATCATCACCAGTCCGCCGCCCCAGATCAGCGTCACCAGCGGCTTCCACCAGAGGCGCACGACGACGGAGCCGTCCTTGTTCTCGTCGCCCAGCGACAGATAAAGCTGGCTGAAGCCGAGCGTCCTGATGCCGGACTCGGTCGTCACCATCTGGCGCACCGGATAGAAGCGTTTTGCCGAGGTGATCGCGCCATCGGCGTTGCCGTCGGCGTCTATCAAGAGGAAACGGCCACGATCCTCGGTGAAGTTCGGACCTTTCTGCGGGAAGAGCCCTTCGAAGCGCAGCGTGTGGCCGGAGAGTTCCACCGTCTCGCCGGGATGCATGGAGAGGATCTTCTCCGTGCCGAAGCAGAGCGTGCCGACGATGCCGAGCAAGGTCAGCCCGAGGCCGAGATGGGCAAGCGCCGTGCCGAAGACCGACCGCGGCAGGCCGGCGAAGCGGCGAAGCATGATAGCCGGCGCCACCGAGCCGGCACCGGATTTGACGGCAAGGTCGGTCAGCGCGCCGGCGACCAGCCAGACAGCGAGGCCGACACCAAGCGAGGCGAAAACAGAGGCGCCGTCGATGAACAGACCGGTGACCAGCATCGCGGCGATCGCCACGGCGAAGGCCGCCATCAGCCGCTGCGAGGCGGCAATGACGTCGCCGCGCTTCCAGGCAAGCAAGGGGCCGAACGGGACGATCGCCAGCAGCGGCAGCATCAGCGGACCGAAGGTCAGGTCGAAGAAGGGCGCGCCGACCGAGATCTTGCCGCCGGTGAGCGCTTCGAGCGCCAACGGGTAGAGCGTACCGACCAGCACCGTCGCGGTGGCGGTGGTGAGAAAGAGGTTGTTGAGGACCAGCGCGCCCTCACGCGAGATCGGATGGAACAGGCCGCCGGCCGTCAGCCGCGACGCACGCAGCGCAAACAGCGCCAGCGAGCCACCGATGAACAGCGTCAGGATGCACAAGATGAAGACGCCGCGCGCCGGGTCGGTGGCGAAGGCGTGCACGGAAGTCAGCACACCCGAACGCACCAGGAAAGTGCCGAGCAGCGACAGCGAGAAAGTGAGGATGGCAAGCAGCAGCGTCCAGATCTTCAGCGCCGAGCGCTTCTCCATGACGATGGCCGAATGGAGCAGCGCGGTGCCGGCAAGCCAGGGCATGAAGGAAGCGTTCTCGACCGGATCCCAGAACCAGAAGCCGCCCCAGCCAAGCTCGTAATAGGCCCAGTAGGACCCCATGGCGATCCCGCCGGTGAGGAACATCCAGGCGACCAGCGTCCATGGCCGCACCCAGCGCGCCCAGGAGGCATCGATGCGGCCTTCGATCAGAGCCGCGACCGAGAAGGAAAAGCAGACCGAGAAGCCGACATAGCCGAGGTAGAGCAGCGGCGGATGGATGGCGAGGCCGAGGTCCTGCAGGACCGGGTTGAGGTCGCGCCCCTCGACCGGCGCCGGATTGAGGCGGATGAACGGGTTGGACGTCGTCAGGATGAACAGGAAGAACGCCGCGCCGATCATGCCCTGCACGGCCAGCACATTGGCCTTGAGCGTTGCCGGCAGATTGTTGCCGAAGACAGCGACGAGCGCGCCGAAGAAGGTCAGGATCAGCACCCACAGCAGCATCGAGCCTTCGTGGTTTCCCCAGGTGCCGGTGATCTTGTAGATCATCGGCTGCAGCGAATGGGAATTCTCCCACACGTTCGCCACCGAGAAGTCCGAGCCGGCATAGGCGCTGGCAAGGGCGGCGAAGGACAGCGCGGTCAGCGCGAAGCCGGTGACGGTCACCGGACCGCCGACCGCCATCAGCCGCTGGTTGCCGGTGCGGGCGCCCACGAGCGGCACCAGCATCTGCACCAGCGACAGCGCGAAGGCAAGCACGAGGGCGAAATGTCCGGTCTCAACCAAGGATCACCTGTTTCCCGCAGGTTTCTGGTCGCAAAACCGCGTTGCACTTTTGCGGAACCCGCTCATTGGCTCTTGCTTTCCACCCAGACGCCCTTGGCCTTCAGGCCGTCGGCGACTTCCTTCGGCATATAGCGCTCGTCATGCTTGGCGAGCACGCTGTCGGCGACAAAAACTCCATCCGGACCGAATGCGCCCTCGGTTATGACACCCTGCCCCTCGCGGAAGAGATCGGGCAGGATGCCGGTATAGGTCACCTTGACCGCTTTCTGCGTGTCGGTAACCGAGAAGGCCACGGTTGCGCCATTGCCGCGCACGACGGTGCCGCTCTCGACGAGACCGCCAAGTCGGATGCGCTGTCCAGGCTGGACGCTTGCCGTGGCCAGTTCGGCCGGCATGTAGAAATAGGAGGCCTTCTGGCCGAGCGCGTAGAAGGTGAGTCCGGCGGCGGCGGCGAGGAAGGCCAGCCCCGCCACGATCACCGACAATCGCTTCTGCTTGCGCGTCATTGCCCTACTCCGTCGCCGTTACGCCGAGCGAGGCGGCGAAGGCGGTGAATTTCCTGGCCTGTTCACTGTCCGCTCCAAAGGCGGCGACAGCGCGGCCGAGCGCGGCGCGCGCCTGGTCGGCCTTGCCAAGCACGACATAGGAACGGATGAGGCGCATCCATCCTTCCTCGTCGCGGGGATTCTGCTTCAATTTGTCGTCGAGGCCGGCAACCATGGTCTCGATCATCGCTTGCCGGTCCTGCGGCGACATCTGCCGCGCGGCTTCTACCTGTTGTGCGTCCGGCCCGTTTGCCGGCGCGGCCCCGGCGACAGCCGGCGCGCCCGCCTCGGCAAGCGCCTGCTGGACCGCGCTGCGCCAGGGCGAATCCGGCGCGAGTTGGCCGAGCATCTTTTGCCACGCGGTGACGGCCTCTGCCTTCTTGCCTTCCTGGGCGAGGCCGACGCCCAAGTAGAAATTCGCCTTGGCGTTGGCCGGATCGAGCTTCAGCGCTGCCTCGAAGGCTTTTTGGGCGTCGGCCGAAACAATGCCGCCGGCGGCACTTGCGATCGCTTCGCCGAGGCCCGACTGGCGCACGGCGCTGTCGCCGTCGAGGCTGATGGCGTTGCGATAGGCGGTCACCGCATCGGGAAAGCGCTGCAGGCGAAGATAGATCGGCGCCAGAACGTCCCAGCCCTTGCCGTCCGACGGGTTGGCGGCGAGATGGGCCTCGGCGCGGGCGACCAGTTCGTCGACCGAGGAATCGGCCGGGTTCTTGGCCAGACGTTCGGCCAGCGGCTGTGAAGGCAGATCGGGAGAGCCGAGCATGCCGTAAAGCCCCCAGCTCAGCAGGGGAACCGCAAGCACGGCCACGCTGGCGACCCATCTGGCGCCGCGCGCGGACCTGGGCGTTGCCGCGCCGGGCTGCATAGCCGCGCTGAGACGCAGGATGCGGCGGCCGATCTCGGCGCGCGCCTCCTCGGCCTCGCCCGGCTGGATCAGGCCGCGCGCCATGTCGCGGTCGAGCTCGGAAAGCTGGTCGCGATAGACTTCGAGGTCGTGGTCGCCGGCAGGCGACGCGCCCTTCATGCCGCCGGTAAGCGGCAACAGCACCGCCAGGCTGGCGCCCAGCGTGAGGATTGCGGCTATGACCCAGAACAGCATGGTTCTTCCAATAAAGGCAGAGCCCTGCCCTGCCAACACAGGCTTGCTGCGACGCTTTGACGGCAGTCGGCCCGGTCTACCTTGATCTATATCAAACGGGCCGGCTGTTACCTAAATCAGGTCAGCGGCGTCCAGCTGCCATCGGCGTTGCGGCAGGCGGTGCCGCGCGCGGTGACGCCCGCGCCGCTGGTATAGACGGTATGGGTGTACTGGCGGCAATCCTGCGAACCGACCCGGTAGGGCTGGGCGGCGACGACCTCGCCATAATGCGAGGAATTGTCGCTCTTCCACGTCACCTTCTGGCCGCTGGTGTTGTATTCCAGCGCCTTGTACTCCGCTTCCAGGCCCTTGCGCTTTTCGGCGTCGCTGAGGCCCGAGCCGATCGATCCACCGATAAGTCCGCCATTCATGGCCGAAACGATGCCGGTCGAGACCTTGCCGCCGGTTGGCGGTGTGGAAACTGGCGTGACAGGAGAGGTTGGACCGCCCCTGCTCAGTGTCGTGCAGCCGGAAACGGCGAGCAGGGCGGAAACGAGCGCGACGCGGATCTTCATGCCAACAACCGTTTCTCTTGAGCGGGGTGAGCTGGGGGCTGCGTTATCGGGGAGGATATCGAGGCCATAGTGTTGATATTTGTCGGAAATTTGGCCGCCAGCCCCTGCTCGCAAATCGATAAAGAACATCATTGAAGGCTCCGCAATCTCACCACCGCCCTCAAGCCGCCCATGCCGGACCGTTCCAGCGCCAGCGAGCCTCCATACTCGTTGACGAGGTCGGCGACAATGGCGAGCCCGAGCCCCGTTCCCGGCTTCGTCTCGTCCAGTCTCTTGCCACGCTTCAACACCTCCCGCGCGCTGTCCTCGGGAATGCCCGGGCCGTCATCCTCTATAACGATTTCAAACAGGTTGCCGCTTCCCGCAATAGTGGCGATCGTCACGGCGACGGTGCCTTTCGCCCATTTCATCGCATTGTCGAGCAGATTGCCGAGCAGTTCCTCGAGATCCTCGCGCTCGCCGGCAAAGACGATCTCCGCCGGCGGCGGCGAAAGCGTCAGCCTGGTTTGCGGGTTGAGTTTCCGCAGCACGCGCACCATGCGCTCGACCAGCGGCGAGACCGGCGTGCGGAAGACGACGCTGTCGCGCTGCGCGGCGACGCGGGCGCGCTGCAGATAGTGGTCGACCTGCTTCTGCATCGAGGCGGCCTGCTCGGCGATCAACTGGCCCTTGGCGCCGCCAAGCGCCCTGCCCTCGTTGATCAGCACGGCCAAAGGCGTCTTCAGCGAATGGGCAAGGTTGCCGACCTGGGTGCGCGAGCGCTCGACGATGCGCCGGTTGTTCTCGATCAGCGCATTGGTCTCGTTGGCGAGCGGCTCGATCTCGGCCGGGAAACTGCCGTCGAGCCTCTGCGCGGTGCCTTCGCGCACCATGGCCAGCGCATTGCGGACCCGGCGCAAAGGCTGAAGACCCAAGAGGATGGCGATGGCGTTGATGGCGATCATGCCGACGCCGAACAGGGAGAGGTAGGTGAGCAGGCGGCGCTGGAAGCTGGCGATCTCCTGCTCGAGCTCGCTGTGATTGCCCATGACGCGGAAGCGGGCCGCGCGGTTCTTGGCGTCCAGCACGAACTCGCTCTCGAACACTTCGAGCTTTTCGCCCTTGATGCCTTCCATCGAGTAGCTGCGCTGGAAGTTCGCGTTGAAGGGCACTTCCGCGACGCTCGGCGACAGGAGTGAAGTCGTCATCGAGGAGGAATGGATTTCGCCATGCACGCCTTCGGAGGCGGGCTCCACCGACCAGTACCAGCCGGAATTGGGCTCGGAAAAGCGCAGGTCGCCGAGGTCGGGCGAGCCGGTCAGCGCGCCATTGTCGGAAATGCCGACGGAGCCGATCAGGTTGAACAGATGCGCCGAAAGCAGGCTGTCGAAGCCGCGTTCGCTGGCCTGGCGGTAAAGCGTGGTGATGAGGGTGAAGATGACGACCAGCGTCAGGATCGCCCAGATGGTGGACAAGGCGATGACGCGGAAGGTCAGCGAGCGCGGCCAAAGCCGCAGCCTTGAAAGCCACGTTCCCATCGTTGGCCTCAGCGGTTCCGCCTCACGCCTCCGGCTCACGCATGCGATAGCCCATGCCACGCACGGTTTCGATCATGTCGATGCCCATCTTCTTGCGAAGCCGGCCGACAAACACTTCGATCGTGTTGGAATCGCGGTCGAAATCCTGGTCATAGAGATGCTCGACCAGCTCGGTGCGCGACACCACCTCGCCCATATGATGCATCAGATAGGCGAGCAGCCGGAACTCGTGCGAGGTGAGCTTCAGCGGCACGCCATTGACGTCGGCCTTGGACGCCTTGGTGTCAAGCCGCAGCGGCCCGCAGGTGAGCTCGGACGAAGCATGACCCGCCGCGCGGCGGATCAGCGCCCGCACCCGCGCCAGCACCTCCTCGATGTGGAACGGTTTGGTCACATAGTCGTCGGCGCCGGCGTCGATGCCGGCCACCTTGTCGCTCCAGCGGTCGCGCGCGGTCAGGATCAGCACCGGCATCTTGCGGTCGCCGCGGCGCCAGCGCTCGACGACGCTGATGCCGTCCATCTGCGGCAAGCCGATATCGAGCACCACGGCATCGTAAGGCTCGGTGTCGCCGAGGAAGTGCCCCTCCTCGCCGTCATAGGCGCGGTCGACCACATAGCCGGCGTCGACCAGCGCGTCGGCCAGCTGCCGGTTGAGATCCTTGTCATCCTCGACGACGAGCACGCGCATGGGTTGAAACCTGTTGCTGGATAGACCTATAGGCCGATTCCGCCGGCCGGGGAAACGAGTGAAGTCAGCCCAACGGGACGACGATTTCCGAGCGACGCGGACGCTGGCCGTCCTTACCGGGGACCAGCACGACAATGACGCAGACCTGCTGGCCGCCCCGCGTCGCCTGCGAGGCCTTGGCGAGCGTGCCGCCATTCTGCGCGGCGACTTGCTGGCCAATGGCGTAGCAATCGCCGGCGGCGAGCACCACCGGCTGATCGACCGACGGGTCGATGACCGGCATTGCCGTCGTCTGCGACGCAAAGAGGCCGGCTGCGGCAAGCGCCAGCACTGCTTTGCGAAGATGGGAGCCAAGGTTTTTCATGATCACGGTTCTAACGCATACGGGCTGAACGTGAAATGAACGGTGAACAGTCGAAAATCCATGCCCGCCATTCCCACTGCGCGAGACAAATGAATACACCCCTGTGGGCGCCAGTTTGGGCGCCCAGGCCCCCTCGGGCCCCGGGTGCAAATTCATAGCCGGAAAATCAATCGGCCCGCTACGCTTTTCGGGTGCGGATTCTCCATCCAGCCCTAGCTAGTGTAGGGACGACGGACGACCATGGGAGCACGCGATGACGCGCGAGGAAATTGCCGATCTCTACCGGGGCTACATCGCCTGCCTGAACGACCAGGATTGGGACAATCTCGGCCGCTTCGTCGGCGAGGAGGTGCAGTACAACGGCGAGACGATCGGGCTCTCAGGTTATCGCCGCATGCTGGAAGGCGATTTCGAGGCCATTCCCGACCTGCGTTTCAACATCGAGTTTCTGATTTCGGAGCCGCCGCGCGTGGCGGCGCGGCTGCATTTCGACTGCCGGCCCAAGGGTGTGCTGTTCGGCCTGCCGGTCCACGGCAAACGGATCAGCTTCGCCGAGAACGTCTTCTACGAATTCCACGACCGGCGGATTCGCGAGGTCTGGTCGGTCATCGACAAGGCCGCCATCCAGGCACAGCTTTGATTCTTTGTTGGCGCCTGATCTTTTCCGGAAACCGGTTCCCACTTTTTGCTGCGCTGACCTTCGGTTCGGGATCATGTTCGGATCAGGCGGCTTCCTGCGTCAAGGCGCGGAAGCGCAGCAGTCCATGATGGACCGCAAGGTCCTCGTCATAACGCGCCTCGGCGAATTCCAGCGACAGCCGCGTCTGGCCGCGCGGGCCGATGGAAAGTGCTGCGCCATCGAGGCGCGCCTTGATGCTGTCCATGATGAGGCGTGTCTCGGCCTCGCCTTGAGCTTTCGACCAGACATGCAAGGTGATCAATTGATCGCCATCATTGTCGGCGCCGGTGTCGAGGTTGAAGGCACTGGTGCGGCCGTAGGTCACGTGTGGAAAGGCCGCCTTGTCGCTCGCCTGCTCGAGCAAGCCGGCGCCACCGAGCAGCGCCGATAACGACGCATCGGTCTTCAGCCTCATAAACAAGGCCTGCATCAAATCCCCAGGCGCCGTCATCTACCGTCCATCACCAACATGTCTCCGCGCTGCGGCCCGATACCGTAGCCGCGCTCGCGATCCGATGCCAGATCGCGAATCGTTTTGACTATAACGTGAATGGCGAAGGTCTCGAATTTATTACGTTTTCGTCAAATCATGAGACCGGAGCCGCGCCGCCCTCTTCGGTGCGCCTGGCAATGAACGCGTCGAGCACGCCCGCGGTGGCGGCAGCGGAGGCCGGCGGCTGGAAATCGGAAAGGACCCGCTTCCAGATGCCGGTGGCGCGCTCCGTGGCCGTCTTCGAACCCGATTGCGTCCAATTGCCGAAATTCGACCAGTCGGCCACCAGCGGTTCATAGAAGGCGGTGCGGTAGCGCGTCATGGTATGCGCCGCCGAGAAGAAATGGCCGCCGGGCTGCACCTCGGCGATGGCCTCGAAGCCGATCGCATCCTCGTCACCCGGGGTCTTCGCGCAAAGCTCGGCGACCGTCTGCAAGGCCTCGATGTCGGTGATCAGCTTCTCGAAGGAAACGCTCAAGCCGCCTTCCAGCCAGCCGGCGGCATGGATGCAGACGGTCGCGCCGGCCAGCACCGAGCCCCACAGCGCGAACTGCGTCTCGTGTGCTGCCTGCGCGTCGGAGATATTGGCGGCGCTGCCGCCGCCGGAGCGCCATGGCAGGCCGGTGAAACGCGCAAGCTGGCCTGCGCCGAGCGTGGCCTTGACATGCTCCGGCGTGCCGAAGGCAGGCGCGCCCGACTTCATGTCGACATTGGAGGAGAAGGAGCCATAGACCACCGGCGCGCCGGGGCGCGCGACCTGGGCGAGCGTCAGGCCGGCCAGCGCTTCGGCGTGCTGCAGCGTCAGCGCGCCAGCGACCGTGATCGGCGCCATGGCGCCTGCCAGGCAGAAGGGCGTGATGATCGATATCTGGCCGGCGCGGGCGAAGTCGATGATGCCCTGCGCCATCGGGATGTCGAGCTGCCGCGGCGAGTTGGTGTTGATGACGGTGTAGCTATGGGCGCCGCTGGCAAACTCATCTTCTGACAGGCCGCGCGCCAGCCGGATCATCTCGAAACTGTCCTCGACCTGCGGCGTACCGCGAGCAAAGACGAAAGGCACCTTGTCTGACAGCGTCAGTTGCGCACGGCCGGTGGCATAGTGGCGAAAACGCGTGTCGACGTCCTGCGGCTCGACGCAGGGGCCGAGCATATGCAGCACGTCGAAATGCTGCACCAGCCGAATGAAATCCTCGAAGGCCTGAAGCGTGCCCGGCCGGCGGCCGCGCTCGAGATCGGTGACATTGGGGGCGCCGCAGCCGGCGAGGAACGTCATCGTGCCGAGCTCGAGGTCGAGATCGCGGGAACGGTCGCCGGCCAGCGCCGGGATCGATCGCGGCGCCGAGGCAAGCGCTGCCGTCACGATATCGCGGCCGATCCTGACCATCTGGCTGTCCTCGTCGACCAGCGCGCCGGCCCGGGCAAGGATGGCCCGCGCTTCCGGCAACAGCACCTTGATGCCGAGTTCCTCCAGCACGCGCAGCGCCGTATCGTGGATCGCGGCGACCTGGTCGGCGGAAAAGACCGGCTGCGGCGCGAACGAGTTCTTCAGCGAATGGTAATTCGGGCGACGGCTCGACTCGCTGCCGGCCTCGCCAGTGCGTCCGCGGCGGCGTTCGCGCCTGAGATCGCGTGCGGCCTGCTCAACCATGACCGTTCCTCCTCATTGCCGCATTGCCTTGCCTTCGGCGTCGTAAGGCGAGGCGGCGATGACGCGCGCCGGCCGTTCGACCCCGACAATGTGTACGGAAAGTTCCGTCCCCTCCCCGGCGAAATCGTCATCGAGCAACGCCAGGGCGACGCTCTTGCCGAGCGTGTGGCCATAGCCGCCGGAGGTGACGAAGCCGACGCGCCGACCCTTGGACCAGACCGGCTCGAAGCCGCTGGCATCGGCGTCGACCGCGTCGACCTCAAGCGTCACGATCCGTCGCGACACGCCGGCCTCGCGCTCCTTGATCACGGCCTGGCGGCCAATGAAATCGCCCTTGTCGAAAGCGATGAAGCGGTCGAGTCCGGTCTGGCCGGGCGTGTAACCTTGCGTGAATTCGCGCGACCAGATGCCGAAACTCTTTTCCAGCCTGAGCGAATTCAGCGCGTAGTAGCCGATCTCGGTCAGGCCGAGGTCTGCGCCGGCGGCGAGCAGCGTCTCACGCAGGGTCGAATGCAGTGTGGCCGGACAGTTGATCTCGAAGCCGAGCTCGCCGGCAATCGACAGCCGGGCCACCCGGGCACGCACCATGCCGATGTCGAACGCGCCGCAAGCCATAAACGGCAAGGCTGCCGCCGAGACGTCCTGATGCGTGGTGCGCTGGACGATCTGGCGTGCATTCGGTCCGGTGACGAGGAAGCCGGACATCGCATCGGAAATGTCGGTGATGGAGACGCCTTCGGCCATATGCGCCTCGAACCAGCGCATGTGGAATTCGCGCAAATAGTAGGAGCCCATAATCCAGTATTCGCCGCCGCCCCAGTTGAGCACGGTGAGATCGCCCTTCAGCCGGCCGTCGGAGCCAAGCATCGGCGCCAGCTTGGCGCGGCCGGGCTTGGGCAGCCGGCAGGCGAGCAGCCGGTCTAGCCAGGCCTCGGCGGCGGGGCCTGACACGGCATAGCGCGAGAAGGCCGTCGTATCGACGAGGCCGGCGGCGCGGCGCACCTGCAGCACCTCGTCGCCGACGATCTCGAACGCGTTGGAGCGCTTCAGCGTCGTTTCCTCGCGGAACCCCATCGGCGCGAAATAGGCCGGGATCTCCAGCCCCCAGGACGCCGTCCACTCGGCGCCTGCGGCGCTCATGCCGTCATAGGCGCCCGGACGCTTCAGCGGCCGGCCGGCAGGCAGTCGTTCGTTGGGGAAGGTCATGACGAAGCGACGGGCATAGAACTGGCCCGTGGTTTGCTTGAGATACTCGCGGTTGGCGGCGAAGGCGCCGTAGCGGGCGATGTCCATGCCGAAGATGTCGGCTTGCGGCTCGCCGTAAATCATCCACTCGGCCAGCGACTTGCCGACGCCACCGCCCTGGCTGAAGCCGGCCATGACGCCACAGGCGACCCAGTAGTTCTTCAAGCCGCGCACCGGGCCGACCAGCGGATTGCCGTCCGGCGTGAAGGTGAAGGCGCCGTTGACCCATTTGCGGATGCCGGCCTTCGCCAGGCAGGGGAAGCGCTGATAGGCCCTGGAAAGCTCCGGGCTGATGCGGTCGATGTCCTCGGGAATGAGCTCGATGCCGTAATCCCAGGGCGCGCCGTCCATGTTCCAGTGTTTCGGGTTCTGCTCGTAGACACCGAGCAGCACGCCTTTACGCTCCTGGCGAAGATAGGAGAAGCCGTCGAGATCGACGGCGAGACCCAGCTCCTTGTCGAGGGCGGCGACTTCGGGAATGTCCTCGGTGACGAAATAATGATGCTCCATCGGCGTCACCGGCAGGTCGACGCCGGCCATCAGCCCGACCTGCTTGGCCCAGAGGCCGCCGGCATTGACGACATGCTCGGCGACGATCGTGCCCTTCTCGGTGACCACGTCCCAAGCGCCATCGGCGCGTTGCTTCAGCTCGACGACGCGGTTGCGCAGGATGATTTCGGCACCGCGCTTCTTCGCAGCACCGGCATAGGCGTGCGTGGTGCCGTAAGGGTCGAGATGGCCCTCGTTGGAATCATAGAGGCCGCCGAGCACGTCGCTGACATCGACGATCGGGCAGATCTCCTTGATCTCCTCGGGCGTCACCAGCCTGGCCGTCTCGATGCCGACCGACTGGAACACCGCCCAGGCCGATTTCAGCCATTCCCAACGCTGCGGGTCGCTCGCCATGTTGACGCCGCCGGTCATGTGCAGCCCGGCATTCTGGCCGGACTCGGCCTCGATCTCGCGGTAGAGTTTTATCGTGTAATCCTGCAGCGCCGCGACATTGGGATCGGCATTGAGCGCGTGGAATCCGGCCGCCGCATGCCAGGTCGAGCCCGCCGTCAGCTCGGCGCGCTCGATCAGCGCCACATCGCTCCAGCCGAACCGCGTGAGATGGTAGAGCACCGAGGCGCCGACCACGCCTCCCCCGATGACGACTGCCCGGTAATGCGATTTCACGAGCCTCTCCCTCTCGTTGGAAGCTCTCAAGATACATGCCCCGTACACATGTGTCTAGACACTTCTGTCCAGAGCTTGCGCACCGCTCCGCGCCGTGCCACTTGTTCGTCATGACCATGACCGTTCCCCAGGACGAGCCGGCGCCCGGCAATATCAAGGTGACCCGAGCCGACTGGATCAATCTCGCGCTGCAGACGCTGATTTCCGACGGCATCGAGAGCGTGCGCGTGCTGACGCTGGGACAGAAGCTCGGCGTCTCGCGTTCGAGCTTTTACTGGTATTTCGAAAGCCGGCAGGACCTGCTCGACCAGTTGCTTGCGCGTTGGCACGAAACCAACACCGCCGCGATCGTCGAGCGTGCCCGCCGCCCGGCCGATACCATCATCATGGGCGTGATGAACGTCTTCGAATGCTGGGCCGACGAGCGCCTGTTCGACCCGCGGCTCGATTTCGCTGTCCGCGAATGGGCAAGGCGCTCGGACGACGTGCGGCGCATGATCGACCGGGCCGACGACGAGCGCCTTAGCGCCATCCGCGACATGTACCGCCGGCACGGCTATGACGGCGAGGATGCCTTCATCCGCGCCCGCGTCCTCTACTACATGCAGATCGGCTATTACGTGCTCGACCTCAAGGAACCTGTCGAGGCACGCGTCAGCCATCTTGCCGCCTATCTGCGCTCCTTCACCGGCCAGGAGCCGAGCGAGGCGGACGTGGCGCATTTCATGCGCTTCATCGCGGCGCGGTGATATAGTCGGCCGTTCGCGGCGGCGAGGGCGCCACCAATCAACAAAGCTTGTGCTGTTGCTTCGCTGCCCTTGTGAGCAGTGCTAAAATGGTCGATTAGTCTTGCAGGGGTGGCGCTCGGAACTGCCCATGCAGTTTCCGGGCGAAAGTGCATTGGGGCGGAAGTCTGGAATGGCGAGTCCTTCGAAACCAAGCAAGAGAAGAGGCCGGATCGCGTCGGCGCTGCTCGCCGTGGACGCCTGGCTCGATTCCTCGCTGTACGAGATCGGTTTCAAGGCGCGCGAATTCTGGGAAGCGGCGACCATCTTTTCCCGTCGTTTCCGCGTGCATGGCTGGCGCCGCGCCATCATCGAGGTGCTGAGCGAAGGCTTCACCATGGGCGCCGGCGGCTTCGTGGTGCTGCTAGCGCTCGCCATGCCCGCCTTCGACATCACCGCCGGCGACTGGCGCAGCCAGGGCGACTTCGCCGTGACCTTCCTCGATCGCTACGGCAATGAAATCGGCCAGCGCGGCATCATCCAGCGCGATTCCGTGCCGGTCGACGAGATGCCGGACATCGTCATCAAGGCGGTGCTGGCGACCGAGGACCGGCGCTTCTTCGAGCATTACGGCATCGATGTGCTCGGCCTGTCGCGCGCGATCTTCGAGAATGTGCGCGCCAATTCCGTGGTCCAGGGCGGCTCCAGCATCACGCAGCAGCTTGCCAAGAACCTGTTCCTGTCCAACGAGCGCACCTTCGAGCGCAAGATCAAGGAAGCTTTCCTGTCGCTATGGCTGGAAGCGAACCTTTCCAAGAAAGAGATCCTGCAACTCTATCTCGACCGCGCCTATATGGGTGGCGGCACCTTCGGCATCGAGGCGGCGGCGGATTTCTATTTCGGCAAGAGCGTCAAGGACCTGAGCCTTGCCGAGGCGGCGATGCTGGCCGGCCTGTTCAAGGCGCCGACCAAATACGCCCCGCATATCAACCTGCCGGCGGCCCGCGCCCGCGCCAATGTCGTGCTGTCCAACCTTGTCGACGCCGGTTTCATGACTGAGGGCCAGGTGCTGCAGGCGCGGCTGCATCCGGCCGACGTCGTCGACCGCGGCGAGCTGAAGAGCCCGGATTATTTCCTCGACTGGGCGTTCGACGAGGTCAAGAAGATCGCCAAGCCAGGCCAGCACTCGCTGGTCGCCCACACCACTTTCGACGCCAACATCCAGAAGGCGGCGGAAGAGTCGGTCGAGTTCCATCTTCGCCAGTTCGGCAAGGAATACAACGTCACCGAAGGCGCGGTGGTGGTGATCGAGACCAACGGCGCGGTGCGGGCCATCGTCGGCGGCCGCGATTACGGCGCCAGCCAGTTCAACCGCGCCACCAAGGCGCTGCGCCAGACCGGGTCGTCGTTCAAGCCCTATGTCTACGCCACCGCCATGGAGCACGGCTTCACCCCGGATTCGGTGGTCTCGGGCGGCGCGGTCAGCTGGGGCAATTGGTCGCCGCACAATTACAGCGGCGGGTCAGCCGGCAATGTCACGCTGCTCACAGCGATCGCCAAGTCGATCAACACCGTGCCGGTGCGGCTCGCCAAGGATTACCTGGGCATCGGTCCGATCAAGGCGATGGCGGAATCGATGGGCGTGGAATCACCATTGGAAGCGCATAAGACCATGGTGCTCGGCACATCGGGCATGACGGTGATGGACCAGGCGACGGGCTACAGCGTCTTTGCCCAGAACGGCTTCGTAGGCTCACGCCACGGCATCACCCAGCTTGTCACCCGCACCGGCGAGGTGGTCTATGACTGGGCCAAGGATGCGCCGCCGCCGCACCGCGTGCTGTCGGAAAAGGCGCTGAAATACATGAATACGATGCTGGCGGCGGTGCCGGTGATCGGCACGGCGCGGCGCGCGCAGTTGCCCAACATCGTCGTCGCCGGCAAGACCGGCACGACGCAATCCTATCGTGACGCCTGGTTCGTCGGCTTCACCGGCAATTACACGGCCGCCGTCTGGCTGGGCAATGACGACTTCACCGCGACCAACAAGATGACCGGCGGTTCGCTGCCGGCGATGGTCTGGCAGCGGCTGATGGTCTACGCGCACCAGAATATCGACCTGAAGCCGATCCCCGGCCTCGATCATCCATTCATCGATCCGGAGGTCGCGGCCAAGGCCGAGGAAGCGGCCAAGAAGGAAGCCGACGCGGCGGCGGCGCAGGCCGAAGCCGAACGCCCGCCAGTGCTTTCCAGCCGCACCAGCCAGACGCTGCGCGACATGACCAAGACTTTCCAGGCCGCGCCGGTGCTCAATGCGCCCGCTCTGCCGGAGACGCTTTCGGCGCTTTAAGACCGCCGTGTCGTGAAGCCGGCTTGCCACGGCACCCCGCGTCGCGATATCCCGGGCAACCTCCTCTGTTTGCGGCTCTCATGCTCAAGAACGCCATCCTGACGCTGCTTTCGCTTGCCATGGCCATCGGGCTCGGCGGCTACAGCGTCTGGTATGCGCTCAACGCGCAGGACGGCGTCGGCGCGATCCGCATCGGCCAATGGACCGCTTTCCCCGAAGTCGGGACTTTAGCCGCCGACCCCTACTCCAAGGCACGCGTGGCACGCGAGGGCGTGCTGGCGCTCGGCCAGGCCGAGGGGCATGCCTTCGTCGCCGAGCGCGACGATGCCGGCGAGCCGCTGAAGCGCGAATGCGCCTACACGATCGAAGGCGGTTATCCCACCGCCCGCTTCTGGACGCTGTATGCCGCCGACCAGTCGCTTGGCGTGATCGACACGGGCAAGGCGAGGCGGTCGGCGCTGCAATCCTACGAAGTGCTGCGCCGGCCCGACAATTCCGTCGTCATCTCCGTCGGCAATCGCCCGGCTCCCGGCAATTGGCTGCTGACCGGCGGCTCCGGCAAGATGTATTTCGTGCTGACCTTCTATGACACGCCGATCGCCTCGAGCACCGGCCTCTCGGACGTCACGCTGCCGCGCATCCTGAAGGCGGGCTGCAATGCGTAGCCTGCTGCACGCCCTGATCCTTGGCCTGCTCGGCGCCGGCATCGTGCACATCGTCGTGCTGTTCCTGGTGCCGGAATTTTCCGAACGCGATGCCTGGTCGCGGCTGGCGATGGCTTCGGACCTCTACAAGATGACGCGGCTCGACGCCGAGGCCGGCGGCGCGCCGGTGGTGAAATCGGTCGACCCCCTGTTTTATGCCGCCGCCTGCCGATTCGATCTCACGGACGGGCTGGTCCGGATCAGGGCGCCTGGCGACGTGCCGTTCTGGTCGGCCTCGGTCTATGACCGCAACGGCCACAACATCTATTCCTTCAACGATCACAACGCCAATGGCGAGAAGCTCGATGCCGTGGTGCTGACGCCGGCGCAGATGATCGACGTGCGGCGCGACCTTCCGGAGGATCTGCAGGGCGCGATCTTCGTCGAGGCGCCGATCGAGGAAGGCATCTTCGTCGTCCGCGCCTTCGTGCCGGACGAGAGCTGGAAGCCAATCGTGTCACGCTTCCTCGATCAGAGCGCCTGCGAATTGCAGGACTACTGAGGAAGGCGAGCCATTCAGTGATGCGGCTTGGCAGGTGGCGGAGAGCGCGGCCTGTCGGAACCGCCATCACCGCGCCGCGCCTCATCGGCCTGCGGATGCAACTCATAACGGACGCCGGGGAAAATGATGACCGCCGCCGCCGTATTGGTGTCGTGACTTGCTCGATTTACAGGTGCCGCTCGCGGCACAAAAGACAGGACCATGCCCATGGTTCGCGCATTCCCTCTCGGTTTGACCGGAGCAACAACGCAACGCCTCCAAAGTTGATTAAGGGGGCTAGAGGGTTAACGGAGCGCTAACGGATCGCGGCTAATTTGATGTTTGTTTTTCCTGGAGTTGCGAAACCGGCCGGGCCGGATTGCGTGGGTTCGGGATGGTGTCGAGTATCGGGCGTATCCTCCGTGTCATCTTCGGATTTCAGGCAAATCGCTATCCGGACCGAAGCGGGAAAGGCCGAAAGGCTGTTCCGCGCCGCCGTGTCCGCCTTCTGCTCGCTGACGCGCCCTTCGCGCCGCGAGATCGCCCAGCTCGAGGACCTGACGCTGCCGCTGTTCGACGAGGTCTCGGTCGAGTCGCGCCGCTATGTCGCCGCCGCCCTTTCCGAATGCGACTACGCGCCGACAGCCCTGGTGCGGCGGCTGGCTGAAGAGCCGGTCGAGATCGCAGCGCCCCTGCTCGCCCGCTCCGACGCGCTGAGCGACATCGATCTGATCGCGCTGATCGGCCGGCATGGGCTGCCGCACGCACGCGCCATTGCGCGCCGCAAGGAGCTCAACCCGACGATCGCCGACCTGATCCGCGCGCTGGAAAGACCGACGCTGGTCAAGACGCGGCCGCCGGAGACGGTGACTAGGCTTGCGCCGAAACCGGAGGCCAAGGCCAAGGCGGACGCCGACCGCCCAGCGCCCGGCGAAGCTACGGAGAACGCGCGGCGCCGCCTGCGTTCGATGATGCGCCCGACCGGTGACACCGCAGACATCAACACCTTCCTCGGCCAGCCGGCCTACGTGAAGTTGCGTGAGACGGCGCTGACAGGGAACGCGGCCTTCTTCCAGACCGCGTTGGCCGACGCTCTGGAGATCGACTTCGCGACGGCCCGCTCGGTGACCGCGCAGTCGAGCTATGCCGCATTGCTTGCGGCGTTGCGGGCCCTCGACCTCAGCGAAGACAGGGCATTCCTGATCGCGGTCGCGGTCTATCCCGGCGAGTTCCCGCATCCGCAGGCGATCCGCCTGTTCCTCGACCGCTATCGGCTGCTGCATCGTGAGGCGGCGCTCGACAAGGTGCGCGCCTGGAAGGCCGAGGCGCTTTCACGGGCGATCCGCGGCAATGCTGCCGATGCGGTGGACATGGAGAGCCGCGAAGCCTCGAACAGCGACGGGGCGAGCGCCGGCCTCAGGGCGTCCTGACGCGGTCACTCCGCCTTCACGGAAAGCAGCTCCTCGGCGGGAACGGTCCCGCACTCGATCTCGACCACCCAGATGTCGGGATCGAATTTCTTCTCCCGCTCCAGCCGCGCATCGAAGGCCGAGCTGTCATCGCTCGTACCGAGCACGGCGAAGAAGCGATCGTCGGGCTTGGCCGAATCGTAGCTGGTCTGCGGTGCTGGCCCGTAGAAGGTCACCTCCCCCAGACGCCCGCGCGACAGCACGAAGACGGCGCCCGCTTCGGTCGCGCCGCGCTTGACGATAGCGGCAAAGCCGCCGGCGCCGAAGACGCGGCGGACAAGGGCCGAGACCCAGAGATCGGTGGTCACGCGCATGGCAAGGTTCCGGATGGCATTCAGGTTGTCTAGCGAGATTCAGCTATGCACGCGAGCGCTTGGTGCGAGAGAAGGCTTTTTTAACAAATCTTGTTAGGATTTGTGAGAAACGCTATAAATGAGTGATGAAAAGCCAAGCAATGCGCACGCTCACGATATCGCTAACGCCGAAGCAGGCCGCCCGTTTGCAGAATGCGGTCGAGAGTGGCGACTATGCCTCGAACAGCGAAATCGTCAGAGAGGCCCTCAGGCTGTGGGAGCACCGCGAGGAGCTTCGCGTGCTAGAACTCGCACAAATGAAGCAGGCCTACGACGAAGGAATGGCGAGTGGCGAAGGCCAGGAAGTCGATCGCCGCGCCTTCCTCCGCGCTCTGAAAGCCGAGCGCACGGAACGTGGCTAGCTACCGACTTACACCTCGCGCGGAACAAGACCTCAAGAACATCTGGCGCCGTATTGCGACCGACAACGAACGGGCGGCGGACAGCCTCATCGGGCGAATTTTCGACAAGCTGGAACTCGCCTGCAATCATCCAAAGATGGGTGTTGCCCGGCCAGAGTTGAGCGCCACTGCACGTGTCCTCTTAGAGGGTCGATACGTCGTTATCTACGAGCCCATGGACTACGGCCTCTTAGCAGTAGCAATTGTTCATGGGATGCGAGATCCCGAGCATTGGCTCGAGTAACCCAGTTTTCGGACGCCGACGCTCAGTTGGTCAGGCCGATCTCGCGCATCTTGACGTAGACGGCCTCGTCCGGCTCGCCGGTTTCGGGCAGGCCGAAGAGGGCCTGGAATTCCTTGATCGCGGATTTGGTGCGGGCGCCGACCTTGCCGTCGAGCTGCATGTCATTGTTGCCGAAAGCCTTAAGGCCGGCCTGGATCCTGACGATGCGGGCGTCGGGAGACAATGTGGGGTCGCCGGCCGGCGCCGAGACCGGAATGACCGATGGCTTGGCCGACGGCGTTGCGGCCGCCGTGTCGGTCGGGCGCGGCGCCGGGTGCGGGATGGCAGCCGTGGTCTGGCGGGCGCCAAGCTGGTCGAGCAGCGCCGTGTCGATCTCGCCCGAGCCCGGCAGCCCGACTTTCAACTGATAGGCCTGGATGGCCTTGCGCGTGGCCGGCCCGGTGAGACCATCGACCGTGCCGTCGTAGAAGCTGAGATCCTTCAGAATGCCCTGCACCTGCTGGACGACCGGATCCGGCTTGGGCGCAGGCTGCACAGGCGCCTGACGCACGATGTTGATGGTGGTTTCCGGTTCGTCGGAGACGGTATGCGGGAAATTCACGATGCTTCGGGTGGCGAAGAAAGCGCTGGTGTGCGGAAAAGGCTGATACCAGAGCGCGTTGGCCGAGACATAGAACAGCGTCACCAGGAAGGCGGTCGAACCGCCGACCAGAACCGGATTGCTCGCGATCAGCTGACCGACGGCCACCGCGCCCTCGGCAAGGACCCCGCGCTCGGGTTCGACCACCTTAGGCCGTTTTGCGGAGCGAGCCATTCCTCTCCCCATCTGCATCCCCCTTCGGCTTGGCCGCCGGCATGGCCAGCACGCCGGATGGCGCGCCGGAACGCCGCTTCGGCCCGTTCACCGGCAGGCCGATCGTCACCGTGGTGCCCTCTCCCGGCGCGCTCTCGATCGACATCGTGCCTTCGTGCAGCGCCACGAGACCCTTGACCAGCGACAGGCCGAGCCCGGTTCCCTCGAAACGGCGCGTGTAGTCGTTCTGGATCTGCATGAACGGCTTACCAAGATTGGCCATGTCCTCCTCGGCGATGCCGATGCCGGTGTCGCTCACCCAGAAATGCAGGCGCGAGCCGACGCGCTTGGCGCCGATCACCACTGAGCCGCCATCCGGCGTGAACTTCACCGCGTTCGAGGCGAGATTGATCAGGATTTGCTGTATGGCGCGGCGGTCGGCATTGATCTCGCCCGCATCCGGGGCGATCTGCGTGGCAAGAACTATGCTCTTGGCGTCGGCCAGCGGCCGCATCATCGAACGGCACATGTCGACGGCCTCGACGAAGCGGAACGGCTCCAGCTCGGTCGCGTAGGCGCCCGCCTCGATGCGCGAGACATCGAGGATCGAGGTGACCACGGACAGGAGATGCTGGCCGGATTCCCTCACCAGGCCGACATATTCCTTCTGGCGCGGATCCCTGAAGGCGCCGAACATCTCATGCAGCAGCATGTCGGAAAAGCCGATGATGGCGTTGAGCGGCGTGCGCAGCTCGTGGCTGACCACCGCCAGGAAGCGGCCCTTGGCCACTTCGGCGGCCGCGGCCGCGTCCCGCGCTTCCGCAAGCTCCTCGCGCAGCGCCGCGACATCGTCGTTTTCGCGCAGGACCAGGGTGAAGACGTCGCGGTCGACCTCGCCGCGCAGCAGCTCGAGGCTGAACGGGCGGAAATTGTCGGCCGCGCCAGACCCCTCGCGCGGCAAGCGGATGCGCAGATCAAGCCGGCGCTTCGGCGCGCCCTCGCGCATGTCGGCCAAAGCGGTGAGATAGGCGACGCGATCGGAAAGGTGGACGCGATCGAAAAGGCCGGTGCCGAGCAGCAGCTCCGGCGCCAATTTGAGGGTCGCCCGCGCCCTGGCGGACGCGTCGAGCACTTCGCCCTGGTGGCCGGCGCGCAGCACGACAGCGTCGATGACGTCCTCGAGACGATCGCCGGCAGGCTCCGCCAGCCGCAAGCCGGCCGGGTTGGCGAAGGCGGCGGCCCGCGGCACCAGCATCAGCGCCCAGGCCAACGGCAGCAGCCAATGCCACGCGGCGATTTCGCCAAGCGGCAGGAACTGCCCGGCAAAAGGCTGCAGCACGATGGCGGCAAGCGCCGCCACTGCTGCCGACAGCGCGCCGCGCCGCGACCCCGAGACCCACCAGGCTTCGACCGGCAATGCGACGGCAAGCAGCGTGACCGGCGAGGCCAATCCGCCCGCCGCCGCGATGACACCGGCAAGGGCGAGGCCGCCGAGCGCGACCGCCATGCGGCCGGCGAGCGCCATGTGGCCGGTGGCCGCCACCAGGAGCGCTGCGAACCAGCACAGGCCGAAAGCGGCAAAGATCGCCGCTACCGTGACGGCGGCGCCAAGACTCGCGGTGACGAGCGTGACCGCGGCACCCGCGGCAAGAAAGGGCGCGGCGAGCATGACGCCGATGAAGCGACGCTGGCGCAGGCGTTCGGCCTCACCCGTCACGGTCGGGTGAACCATGCGCTCGCAGCCGGCGGCAACCGCGCCAGGCAATTGAACGTATCTGGCTGAAATAGAACTCAACGCACGCGTACCCGGTGGTAAAAAACGCCCTGCCTGGCAGGTGACTCATCAATTGGCTTGAAACTCGCATCCAGCGTTTAAGGAATGGATAAGGCTGGCAAAGCCGGCGACCGCCCCAGGGCAAATATTATGATGCCGGGCCGGCAAAGCACGCCGAGTTGGCGCCATGGTAAACGGCGGGTTAGCTGTGAGGCCTGGGCCAAAACGGACCGAAATCCGATCCGGCTAACATCTACCATGAATAAAATCGTTTAATAACAATGAGATATATGGTTATCGTAAAGTTAATGAAGTCGATGAGATTCGAGACAAGTCCGTTTCAAAACCAATTCCTTTCGAACTTGCCTAAAATTTGAGGAAAATTCGCGGCTTCGATGCAAGCCGTCCTTTGCGTGACCGTGCCATTATCGTGCCCATAAAAGAGGTCATGCCGATGGATGCATGATCCGTCACGGATGGATGCGTCATCCATCCCGGATGAGAGGCAAGTAAGATGGGCTTTCTGATCAGGATGGCTTTCTGGTTCTCGCTGGTGCTCCTGGCGCTGCCGCTCGGCGTCGGCCCGGGCGAGGACGGCCAGCAGAGCGTCGGACCGATCCAGGCGCTGTTTGCGGCGCGCGAGGCAGTCGGCGACATTGCGGAGCTGTGCGAGCGCAAGCCCGATGTCTGCGAAACCGGCAAATCGGCCATGTACACAATCACCGTTCGCGCCAAGGAAACGGCCAAGATCGCCGCAGCCATGATCGACGACCAGCAGTCCGGGCAGGCAGGCGCGGCCGAGGCGAAGGTCGCGGATGGCTCCGTCACGACCACCGGCAGCGTCTCCGAGGACATCGTGCTGCCCGCCAAGGTCAACATTCCGGTGATGTTGACGGCAAAGAACTGAGACCTTCTTCAGCCGTTCGCTCGACTGTTCAGTTTTGGCGCAATTCCCAACGACAGAAAACCGCTACGCACTTTTCCTGGAATTGCTCTCTTTTCGTTTTGGCGCAATTCCGGGCGGAAAACCGCTTACGCACTTTTCCTGGAATTGCTCTAACGCCGCGGGCCCGTCCGACCTCTCGACGCCCGCGGCGTCTTTCTTTTTCCGTGACGCGGCCGGGCCGGGTCACTATATGCGGGGCAATGACCACCCCGATGCAGACCATCCGCGACGACTTTTCCCTGCTCGACGAGTGGGAGGACCGCTATCGCTATGTGATCGAGCTCGGCGAGGGCCTGCCGCCTTTCCCGGAGGAGGAGCGCACAGCCGCCAACAAGGTGCCTGGCTGCGTGAGCCAGGTGTGGCTCACCACCGAGCAGGGAGCGGGCGCCGACCCGGTGATCAGCTTCCAGGGCGATTCGGATGCCCATATCGTGCGCGGCCTCGTCGCCATCATGCTGGCGCTGTTTTCCGGCAGGCATGCAAGCGAAATCCAGAACACCGACGCCGAGGCGACGCTGAAGGAACTCGGCCTCGACGAGCATCTGTCGCCACAGCGCGCCAACGGCCTGCGCTCGATGGTCAAGCGCATCAAGCGCGACGCCGAAGCGGCGTTGAAGCAGACGGCCTGATCCGGCCGATATCGCTCCCACCAAAAAGCAAAACGGCGCCGCGAGGGCGCCGTCGAACTGCTTGACGAGCTGAGACCTGTCAACGGCCCTTGCGCTTGCGCCCCAAGCCCATTTTCTTGGCGAGCTGTGAGCGGGCGGCCGCGTAATTGGGGGCGACCATCGGATAGTTGGCGTCCAGGCCCCACTTCTCGCGGTACTCTTCCGGCGTGAGATTGTAGTGGGTCATCAGGTGGCGCTTCAGCGACTTGAACTTCTTGCCGTCCTCAAGGCAGACGATGTAGTCGTCATGGACGGAGCGCTTCGGATTGACGGCCGGCTTCTGCTTCTCGGCCGACGGCTGCTCCGGCGAGCCTCCGACGCGGCCCAACGCTGCATGGACGTCGGCGATGAGGTTCGGCAGTTCCCCAACCGGCACCGGGTTGTTGCTGACATAGGCGGCGACGACATCGGCGGTCAGCTCGATCAGCGCATCACCGTTTTTCGAAGGTGTTTCGACGATTTCCATAGTGCTAAGGCCCCAACGAGAGTTGTTTCTAAAACTGCGCCCTTTTTTCTGGGATCGGGCATCGCGCGAATTTCATGCAGGAAAGCCTGCGATTCGCATCGCCTTATCTTAATGACGCCGCATTGCAAGTAAGTCAATTCGAATGTTGACTTATATTCGCCGATATTCATCAAATATTGCTGATTCAGCTTCAAAAATTCGTGCACCGTGTAACTTCGCGAGATTTTTCTGGCCAGACCAGCATGGCGTGACGTTGCGTCATGCATATGTTAGACATCCGATGGCCACTCGACACGGCACTCAATGCTTGGCCAATGCTTGGATGCCTGTTGCGCCGGCACGATGAATCCTGTGCGCCACAGCGCCCAAGGACGCAGCCTTGCCGGCCGGGCCCGACAAGGCGGCGCGACCGGTCTCTCAGTAAGGCGCGATATATTTGCCGTAGACCCAGCCAGTGGCGAAATGGCCATTCTGCGCCGGGTCGTGCCAGATCTCGCACCAGCGATAGCGGATCGCCTGGCGCTGCTTCCATTGCGGCTGGCGGGCGATATCGAGCAGGTTTACGCCGCCGGTGCAGCGACCGGTCATCTGCAGCACGGTGCCTTTCGGATACGCCGCCTGTTTCTGCGATGCGTTGGACGGATACTTTCGCGCAGTGAGCGTATCGCCGAACGGCACGCCCGCCACTTGCCAGGCGGCAAAGACGGTTGCATGAGACTGGCTGGAAAAAGCCAGACCTGCCGCGACGACGGCAACAGACATTGCGGTAGAAACACAGGATTTCATCTTTCCCCCTTCAACTTAGCTTCTGTAGGCCACCTTGAACCGCCGCCGAGCGGCGTGTTCATTCGTCATTCAAGCAAATTCCGCAGCGAGACGTAATGACCAGAGCTTCCGCCTTGACTTCCGCCTTCCCGGCCGCCAACCCACCGACCCCTGAGAAACACCCGGTTTCCGACACGCATCACGGCATCACCCGCAGCGACGACTATGCCTGGATGCGGGCCGACAACTGGCAGGCCGTGTTCCGGGACCCTTCCCTGCTCGACGGCCGCATCCGCGCCCATCTCGAGGCCGAGAACGCCTATCAGGCCGCGCTGATGGCCGGCACCGCGGACCTGCGCGGCAAGCTGTTTGCCGAGATGAAGGGGCGCATCAAGGAGGATGACTCGACGGTGCCCATGAAGGATGGCCCCTATGCCTATGGCTCGTCATTCAAGCTCGGCGGCGAGCAGCCGCGCTATTTCCGCACGCCGCGCGACGGCGGCGCCGAGGAGATCCTGCTCGACGGCGACGCGGAAGCCGAGGGCAAAGCCTATTTCAGGCTCGGCGGCGTCGACCATTCGGCCGACCACAGGAAGCTGCTGTGGGCCTTCGACGACAAGGGTTCGGAGTTCTTTACGCTGCGCGTGCGCGATCTTGCCAGCGCCACGGAACTTGCCGACCAGATCCCGGATACGGGCGGCGGCGGGGTATGGGACGCCGGCGATGGCGGCTTCTTCTATACCCGTCTCGACAACAACCATCGCCCGTCGAAAGTGTTCTTCCACGCGCTCGGCGACAGACCCGAGAACGACCGCCTGATCTACGAGGAGACCGATCCGGGCTTCTTCATGGATGTCGGCGGCACGCGCGCCAACGACTGGATCATGATCGGCATCAACGACCATGAGACGTCGGAATACCGCCTGCTGCCCGCCAATGATCCATCGGCCGAGCCGAAGCTGGTGGCGGTGCGCGAGACCGGCCTGCAATACGACCTGGAAGAAGGCGGCGACATCTTCTTCATCCTGACCAATGCCGACGGCGCCAAGGACTTCAAGATCATGACCGCGCCGGTCGGCAACCCGGTGCGCGCCAACTGGCAGGAACTGGTGCCGCACGAGCCAGGCCGGCTGATCCTCTCGGTGCTCGGCTTCAAGCATCATATGGTGCGGCTCGAGCGCAAGGACGGCCTGCCGCGCATCGTCGTGCGCGAGCGCGCCAGCGGCGAGGAGCATTTCATCTCCTTCGACGAGGAGGCTTTCTCGCTCGGCCTTTCCGGTTCCTACGAATACGACACCGACGTGATGCGCTTCACCTATTCGTCGATGACGACCCCGGCGCAGGTGTTCGACTACAATATGCGCAGTCGCGAGCGCGTGCTCCTGAAGACGCAGGAAGTGCCCTCGGGCCACGATCCCGAGCACTATGTCACGCGCCGGCTGATGGCGCCCGCCGCCGATGGCGAGCTGGTGCCGATCTCGCTGCTCTATCATCGCGACACGCCGCTGGACGGTTCGGCGCCCTGCCTTCTTTACGGCTACGGCTCCTACGGCATCACCGTTCCTTCCGCCTTCAACACCAACTGCCTGTCGCTGGTCGACCGCGGCTTCGTCTATGCCATCGCGCATGTGCGCGGCGGCAAGGACAAGGGCTATGGCTGGTACGACGACGGCAAGCGGGCGAAAAAGTTGAACACCTTCACCGATTTCATCGCCTGCGCCAGCCATCTCGTCGCCGAGCGCTACACAAAACACGACCGCATCGTGGCGCAGGGCGGCTCCGCCGGCGGCATGCTGATGGGAGCGGTCGCCAACATGGCGCCGGAACATTTCGGCGCCATCGTCGCGGAGGTGCCGTTCGTCGACGTGCTCACCACCATGCTCGACGCCAGCCTGCCGCTGACGCCGCCGGAATGGCCGGAATGGGGCAACCCGATCGCGTCAGCCGCCGACTACGAGACGATCGCGGCCTATTCGCCCTATGACAATGTCGCGGGGCACGACTACCCGCCCATCCTGGCGCTGGCGGGCCTGACCGATCCGCGCGTCACCTATTGGGAGCCGGCGAAATGGGTGGCGCGGCTGCGTGAACGCAAGGCAGGCGGCAATCCGGTGCTGTTCAAGATCAACATGGAGTCCGGCCATGCCGGCGCGTCGGGCCGCTTCTCGCGGCTGGAGGAGATCGCCTACATTTACGCCTATGCCTTGAAAGTGACCGGCAAGGCCTGATTTTCCACTCGCAATCGGCAAGGGCGCGCGCTACCCAATGCCGCCCTTTTTCGACATGGCTTCTCCCGGCCGCGACCATTCACTCGCAAGGATCCTCATGCTGCTCGTCGACACGTATCTCGACAAATCCGCCATCCAGGGCATCGGCGTCTTCGCCAGGAGCCACATCGCCAAGGGTACGCTGGTCTGGAAGCTCGACCCAAGGTTCGACCGCCGGATCCCAGTCGACACCTACGAGGCCCAGATCGGCCCGGTGAAATCCTATCTCGACCGCTATTCCTACCCGGACCGGCACGATCCGAGCTTCATCGTCTTCGAGGCCGACGACGCGCGCTACATGAACCACGACGACAATCCGAACTGCGACGTCTCCTCGCCCGAGGAGACCTACGCGCTGCGCGACATCGCGCCAGGCGAGGAACTGACCTGCAACTACAACCACTTCTTCGAAGACGGCTTCGATTTCCTGGGCGACCGCCACCTGTAAAAATGGGGTAGCGGCAGCGTAAGCGAGGTCAACTCGCCGGCTTGCGCGCCGGGTAGCCATTCGGATGCGGCGGGACGGCCTTGAGATAGGCGGCGATCGCGGCGCGGTCGTCGGCCGTCAGCTGCGCCATGTTTTTCTGCACATCGACCATGGCGCCGCCGACGGAATCGAACTCGGGCGTGAAGCCGGTCTCGAGATAGTTGGCGATGTCGGCCTCGGACCAGTCCTTGATGCTCTTCCCGTCCGGGGTGACGTTGGGCACGACGCCCGAGCCTTCGGCGGCCACGGCGCCCGCCAGCCACTCGCCCTTCTTGATACCGCCGGCGAAATCGCGCGGCGTGTGGCATTCGCCGCAATGGCCGGGCCCCTCGACCAGATAACGCCCGGCCAGCAGCTTGTCCGGCGTGCCGTCGGGCAGCGCTATCACGGGCTCGGGGCTGAGATAGAGACGCTTCCACAGGCCGATGCCGCGGCGGATGGTGAAGGGAAAGGAAAGCCTGTGATCCGGCGCCTTGCCGGCAACCGCCGGCAGCGTCTTCATGAAGGCGTAGAGGTCGGCGATGTCGGCCGGCTTCATGCGCGCGTAGGACGCGTAAGGGAAGGCCGGATAGAAATGCTCGCCGGAAGGCGACACGCCTTTCAGCATGGCGTTGGCGAAGTCCTCCTCGCTCCAGGCGCCGATGCCGTCCTTCCGGTCCTGCGAGATGTTGGGCGGCACGAAGGTGCCGAACGGCGTCTTGAGCTCCAGGCCGCCGACGAGTTCAAGGCGGGCGTCGCCCTGGGCGCCCGGCTTGGCATGGCAGGAGGTGCAGCCCCCGGCGTAGAAGATGCGCTTGCCTTTGGCGGCGTCGCCGGGGCCGAGCTGGGCGACGGCCGCAGCGTCAAGCCTGGCCGGCGCCGACAGGACCCAGCCGGCCGTCGCCGCGGCGCCGCCAAGCACGATGACGGCGCCGACGAGCTTCTTCAGCCAGGCCATCTCGGGCGATCAGCCCTTCTTGACCCTGTAGCTTTGATGGCAGGCGCCGCAATCGCCGCCAAGGGTGTTGAGCTGCGCCTTCAGACCATCGACATCGCCCGGCGGGGAGGCTACCGCTTCCTTGGCGTTGGTCAGGAACTTGTCCTCGGCAGCCTTGAAGCCGGCCATATCTTCCCAGATCTTCGGCGCGGCCGTCGTGTCGCCCTGGTCCGAGCCGGCCGGGAAAAGCTTTTCGGTATCGAACTTCTCGGCATTGGCCTGCAGGGCCTTCAGCGTCGTCAGCACGGCGGCCGCGTCGAAATCCTCCTCGCCTTTGACGACCTTCGACAACTGGCCGGCCAGCTTGCCGCGCTCCTTCATCAGGGCCTGGCGATCCTGAATCGGATCGGCAAAGGCGGCCGAGCCGGCAAAGGCGAGCATAGAGATGGCGAGGACAAGCTTTCTCATTCAATTGGCTCCATGGTGAAGAGAGTTCTCGATGTTAACGGGCGTCGCAGCGGGATTATTCCCTTTCGCCGCGACGATTATGCCGGGCTCCTCGTGGCTTCTCCTTGCCCGAAAAAGAAAAGCCCCGGCGTGCCGGGGCTTTTCATCACAATCGCTCAGCCATTACAGCGCCGCGCGCCTTTCGGCGCGCAAAAGACGCTGCAACGCTTTGATTCTGCGCATGATCCTTTCCGAAAATCGATCTCGATTTTCGGCGTCATGCGCGAGCCTTTTCATACATTTCCAGGACGTGGTCCCAGTTGATCAGGCTGTCGACGAAAGCTTCGAGATATTTCGGCCGCGCGTTGCGGTAGTCGATGTAGTAGGAGTGCTCCCAGACGTCGACGCCGAGGATCGGCGAGCCGCCATGGACCAGCGGGTTCTCGCCGTTCGGCGTCTTGGAGATTTCCAGCTTGCCGTTCTTGACCGAGACCCAGGCCCAGCCGGAGCCGAACTGGGTGGTGCCGGCGGCGATGAAATCCGCCTTGAACTTGTCGTAGCCGCCGAGATCGCTGTCGACCGCCTTCTGCAGCGCACCCGGCAGCTTGTTGCCGCCGCCGCCCTTCTTCATCCACTTCCAGAAATGGATGTGGTTGTAATGCTGGGCCGCGTTGTTGAAGAGCCCGGCATTCTTGCCGAAGGACTGCTTCACGACCTCTTCGACCGACAGGTCGCCCATTCCGGCCTCGGCCGCCAGCTTGTTGCCGTTGTCGACATAGGCCTTGTGGTGCTTGTCGTGGTGATACTCCAGCGTCTCCTTAGACATGTAAGGCTGCAGGGCCTCGTAGTCATAAGGCAAGGCGGGCAACTCAAAAGCCATGGATGGTACTCCCTCGAGGAAAAAGTCCGGTGATATTACCGAGCTAAGATAGGTCTGGAATGGGTCAGGGCAACTCCACAATGGAGCGCCGAGCGACTTTTTAGAGCAATTCCGGGAAAAGTGCGAAACGGTTTTCCGCCCAAAATTGCGCAAAAATAACGAGGCGGAGCCGTTCGCCGTTTGCGTGAAACGGTGAAACGCTCGAATGGATCAGGCGGCGGACGTCGAATGCGCCCATTCCCAATAGAGCTCGCGCGCCTTCTTGGCCACCGGTCCGGGCTGCAGGTCGCGGTTTTCGATGCGGGTGATGGGAACCACCTTCGAGTGGTTGCCGGTCGAGAAGATCTCGTCGGCTTCGAGGAAATCGCGAATCGACAGGGTCTTTTCGGTGGTCCTGAAACCGTAGTCGCCGAGCAGGTTGATGGTGCGCGAGCGGGTGATGCCGGAGAGGAACGTTCCGTTCGGGGCCGGCGTCATCACATGGCCGTCCTTGACCAGGAAGATGTTGGAGGTTCCGGTCTCGGCGACATTGCCCAGCATGTCGAGCACCAGCGCATTGTCGAAGCCGCGGTTCTTGGCCTCCAGGATGGCGCGGCCGTTGTTGGGATAGAGGCAGCCGGCCTTGGCGTTGGTCGGCATGGTCTCGATGGTCGGGCGCCGGAACGGCGAAACGCCGACCGAAAAGCCGGATGGCGGGATCATTGGCGATTCATAGAGGCAGAGGCAGAAGCGCGTCGAGGCGGGATCGGCCGGCACGCCCATATAGCCGCCATGCTCGGCCCAATACATCGGCCTGATATAGACCGCCGTCTTGCCGTCGAATTTCTTCAGGCCGTCCCGGGTCAGGCCGACGATCTCCTCGGCGGTCATGGTGGGCTTCAGGCCAAGCGCCGTCGCCGAGGCGTTGACGCGGGCGGAGTGAAGCTCGAGGTCTGGCGCCACGCCCTCGAACCAGCGGCCACCATCGAAGACGCTGGTGCCCAGCCACATGGCGTGGCTGCGCGGCCCGAGAATAGCGACGTTGCCCTCGTACCAGTCGCCGTCCACATAGGTCCAAGTCGCGGTTTGCGCCGCCGCCGCCAGTGTCATGTTCGCCGTCCAAATGAGTGATTTCGGACTGCCATAGGACGACGCTTTGACGGT
This sequence comes from Mesorhizobium humile, assembly GCF_033977215.1. NCBI lineage: Bacteria > Pseudomonadati > Pseudomonadota > Alphaproteobacteria > Hyphomicrobiales > Phyllobacteriaceae > Mesorhizobium > Mesorhizobium humile. Next base: position 17,904 of record NZ_JAVIIV010000017.1, on the reverse strand, counting down.
TGGCGTCAACCGACATGGCCAGAAAATCGTTGAGGCCAGCGATACTTAGGCACAATCAGCGCTTGCACGGCGCGCCTTGTCGCCGCAAAACTTGAGATATGCATCATGCGGCCTATGTCTTCGACGCCTACGGCACGTTGTTCGACGTGCACGCCGCCGTGCGCCGCCACGCCGGCGAGATCGGCCCGGACGGCCAGCTTCTCTCCGAGATCTGGCGCGCCAAGCAGCTCGAATATTCCTGGGTGCGGACGCTGATGGGGGGTGCCTACGCCGATTTCTGGCAATTGACCGAGCAGGCGCTCGATTTTGCGTTGCGCAAGGTTCCATCGGCCGATCCGGCGCTGCGAACGAAACTGCTCGAAGCCTATTGGCGGCTCGACTGCTACCCCGAGGTGCCCGCCGTGCTGAAGGCGCTCAAGGCCTCGGGCGCGAAGCTCGCTATCTTATCCAACGGCTCGCCTGAAATGCTCGATGCGGCGGTCAAGTCCGCGGCGCTCGACCAGATCCTCGACGACGTGTTCTCGGTCGACCAGGTCAAACGCTTCAAGACCGACCCGTCGGTCTACGACATGGTGGTCACCGGCTGGCGGCTCTATCCGGGCGCGGTGTCGTTCCAGTCGTCGAACCGCTGGGACATCGCCGGCGCCACAAAGTTCGGTTTCCGTACGGTCTGGATCAACCGGACCAACCAGCCGGATGAATACCGCGACCTCCAGCCGGGGCTGATCCTGCCTTCGCTCGAAGGTCTCCTGGCGGGCGTCTGAGCCTGCTGTTGCTGCAGCGCAACAGCTGTGGCGCGGTCACAGCTTCGCCTTTTTCTGTCCACCCTCAGGCCAGAATTGGAACCGCCTATCGCCGCCGACTGTTATGGATGCCGCCGGCGATGAGCCTTCGGATTCATGCTTTCTTGCGAATTAAGACCTAGAAAAGGCAACCATGTTAGACGCTTCCTTCCGCATCAGCCGCCGTGGCTTCCTCAATTTCACAGCCCTCGGTGCTGCTTCGGCCGCCGTATCCGCGTGCGCCACCACCGGTCCCGCCCCAGCCCCCGTCCAGCCGCCACCGCCCGCCTATGTCGAGCCGCCGCTCGGCGACTACGAGACGATGTATGGCGCGATGTCGGACAATGGCTTCGACCTGCCGGCCATCCCGGTGAACAAGATCGATCACAAATTCTTGCGTCAGATCGTCCCCGATCCGACCGGACAGCGTCCAGGCACCATCGTCGTCGATACCACCGGCCATTTCCTCTATCTGGTGCGCGAGGGCGGCCAGGCGATCCGCTACGGCGTCGGCCTCGGCCGCGCCGGCTTCGAATGGTCGGGCGACGCGGTCGTGCAGTGGAAGCAGAAGTGGCCGAAATGGACGCCACCGGACGAGATGGTGGCGCGCCAACCGGAACTGACGCAATACAGCGCCAAGAATGGCGGCATGCCGGGTGGTCTGAAGAACCCGCTCGGCGCGCGCGCGCTCTATCTCTTCCAGGGCAACCAGGACACGCTTTACCGCCTACACGGTTCGCCCGAATGGTGGTCGATCGGCAAGTCGGTGTCGTCGGGCTGCGTGCGCCTGATCAACCAGGACATCATCGACCTCTACGACCGCGTGCCGACCAAGACGCCAGTCATCGTGACAGCCAATGTCGGCGCGCCGGAAGAGGACATGCCGGAGCGCAAGGCGATCCCGATCGACAATGGCGTGCCGACCGGCTCGATCCTGCTCGGTCCGGTGAAGCGGCTCACCAACGAGATTTTCTGAACCTGTCGGTTTCGTCAGCGGTGCTCGGCCAATATGGCGGCCAGCACCGCAACGCCGCGGCGCAACGCATCCGAGTCCAGCCCGGCATAGCCAAGAATGAAGCCGGCCGTTTCCGGTCGCGGCCCGCTCGGATCGTAAAGCGGCGACACGGGATAGAGGCCTATCCCCGCCGCGCGCGCCGCGGCGATGATAGCCGGTTCACGTCCGGCATCGATACCGTTCATCCAGGCGACGACATGCAGGCCGGTATCGGCTCCCGCGACGGTGACCCCTGGCCCCAGATGTTCAGTCAAAGCCTGCAGCAAGACCTGTCTGCGCTCGGCGTTCTTCCTGCGGATGCTGCGCACGTGGCGCTCGTAGGCGCCGCTCGCCAGCAACTCGGCCAGCACGTCCTGTTCCAGCATCGGCGCGTGCCGGTCGGTCAGGCGCTTGGCCTCGGCGAACGCCCGGCGCAAGCTAGCGGGGACGACGAGATAGCCGAGCCTCAAGGTCGGCGAGAGCGTCTTGGACAGCGTACCGACATAGATGACGCTATCCGCGTCGAGCGCCTGCAGCGGCGGGATGGGACTGATGTCGTGACGGTATTCGCCGTCATAGTCGTCCTCCACCACATAGGCCCCCGCGCCGGCTACCCAGGCCAGCAGCGCCCGCCGCCGCGTTGCCGAAAGCACGCCGCCGAGCGGAAACTGATGCGAAGGCGTCACATAGGCGAGACGGGCCGGCGGCAGCGCGTCCGTCCTTAGCCCATCCGCGTCGACAGGAACGGGGACGGCAATGCCTCCCACCGCCACAAAGGCGTGGCGTGCCAGCAGATAACCCGGGTTCTCGATCACGAAGGGGTCGCCGGGATCGAGCAGCAGTCGCGCGCAGAGGTCCAGCCCCTGCTGCGAGCCGTTGACGATGACGATCTGGTCGGTCGTGCAATTGATGCCGCGCGCCCGCCAGAGATAGGCCTGGAGCGCGTTGCGCAGAACGGAAGCCCCCTGAGGATCGCCATAGCGCAGCCGGGCGGGGCGCCGCAGGATGGCCTTGCTCGACGCCCGCCGCCAGGCCAGCACCGGGAAGTCCGCCCCGGACAAGTCACCGTAGCGGAAATCCGCAATCCTGGCCGGCTGCGCCAACGCCGTCGGAGGCAGGGTCAGCAACCGTTGTGCGAAGGCCGAGAGGTTGCGCGGCGAAATGGTCGCGACAGGCGCCTTTCCAGACTTCCGCTCCAGCCCCGGGGCAACGACGGCGCGCTGGCCATGCCGTATGATCAGATAGCCTTCGGCGTCGAGCTGATTGTAGGCGGCCGTGACCGTGGTCCGCGAGGCGCCCCATTCGGCGGCAAAGGCCCGTGTCGACGGCAGCCGATCGCCGGGCCGATAGGTGCCGCTGTGGATCTGCTCCTTGATCGCCGCGATGATCTGCCGCGCGACACCATCCTGCTCCAACTGGACCACACAAAACCTTCAAAACTGGATATTCCAAGCAAGCCAGACATCCGGCATCTTTTCCTGCAACGCAAGGAGTTTCGCCAATGTACACACCGCCCGCCTTTCGCGACGACGATCTCCGGAGTCTCAGGGCCACGATCCGCGCGGCACGGCTGGCAATTCTGGTCACGGCCACGGCGGAAGGGCCGCTGGCGACGAATTTGCCGCTTTTGCTGGATGAGAACGAGGGCGAGCATGGCGTGATCTACGGCCATGTCGCTAAGGCGAACCCGCATTGGCGGGTGCCCCCGGTGGGCGAGGCCCTTGCGATGTTCATGGGGCCGGATGCCTATGTGACGCCAGCCTGGTACCAGACCAAGCAGGAGACCGGGAAGGTCGTCCCGACCTGGAACTATGTCGCCGTCCATGCCCACGGGCCGATCGAGTTCTTCGACGATGCCGACAGGCTGCTCGAGGTCGTCACCCGCCTGACCAACCTGCATGAAGGCGAGCGCGCCGCGCCCTGGGCCGTGGCGGATGCGCCGGCGGATTTCATCCAGTCGCAGCTGAAGGGCATTGTCGGCCTGCGCATGCCGATCACGCGGCTCGAAGGCAAGCGCAAGATGAGCCAGAACCGCAACGAGGCCGATCGCGCCGGTGTCGTGTCCGGCCTGTCATCGAGCGACCGTCCGTCGGACCGCGAGGTCGCGCCGCTCATTCCGTTGTGAAACCCTATTCCCTGACGAGTTCGTCATGCCGGATTTTAGCCAGTTCGCCTTGTACTTCGCCGCGGCATTCCTGCTCGCGATCACGCCCGGCCCGGGCATCTTTTATGTCGCGGCACGCACGCTGGCCGGAGGTCGCGCCGAAGGCATTGCCTCGAGTTTCGGGACCGGCCTGGGCGGCATGGTCCATGTGCTGGCCGGCAGCCTGGGCGTTTCGGCAATCGTGCTTGCCAGCGCGGAGCTGTTCACGGCGCTGAAGCTGATCGGCGCCGTCTACCTCGTCTGGCTGGGCTTTCGCACGTTCCAGGCCGCGCGCCGCGAGGCGAAGACGATGCTGGAAGGCGGGACGCCGACGCCCGCCGTCGGTGCGCGACGCGCGTTTCGCGAAGGCGTGCTGGTCGAGGCACTGAACCCCAAGACGGCCGCCTTCTTCCTGGCCTTCATTCCGCAGTTCGTGAATCTCGGCGCCGGCCACGTTGCCCTGCAGTTCATGGTTCTCGGCTTCATATCGGTGACGCTCAACACGCTGGCCGATGTCGTGGTCGCTTTTGCGGCGAGCCGAATCCGGGAAAGCGCGACCGGGCGCTCAGGCGCGATCCGCCGCCTGCGGGAGGCGTCAGGCGGCGCGATGATCGCGCTTGGCATTGGTCTCGCCATAGCCAAGCGCCCTGCCCTCTGATTGCCTGGCCACGCTGATACTTTAGCTGCGCAAAGCCTCGCTGACGGCGTCGTCGAGGCGTTCGACGATCGCGTCGATGGCCGCGACGTCGCAGATGAAGGGCGGCGCGAGCAGCACGTGATCGCCGTTGGCTCCGTCGATCGTGCCGCCCATGGGATAGACGAGAAGACCGTTCGCCATGGCGGCCTTCTTGATGCGCGCATGCAGCTTCCGTTTCGGATCGAAAGGCTGCTTCGTCGAACGGTCCTCGACCAATTCGACGCCCATGAACAGGCCGCGGCCGCGAATGTCGCCGATATGGGGATGGTTGCCGAAGCGCTCGCCAAGCCGGCGCGCCAGATGCGCGCCCATGGCTCTCACATTGTCGAGCAGCCTGTCGCGGGCAATGACTTCCTGAACGGCGAGCGCCGCAGCGCAGGCCATCGGATGGCAGATATAGGTGTGGCCGTGCTGGAAGAGGCCTGAGCCATTGGCGAAGGCGTCGAAGATTTTCCGGCTGAGCAGCACCGCGCCGATCGGCTGATAGCCGCCGCCCAGGCCCTTGGCGATCGTCATCAGGTCGGGAGCGACGCCATCCTGCTCGCAGGCATGCAGCGTTCCGGTGCGGCCCATCCCGCACATCACCTCGTCGAGGATCAGGAGCACGCCGTAACGATCGCAGATGTCGCGGATGCGGCGCAAGTAATCCGCCACCGGCGGCACGGCGCCCGCCGTCGCGCCGACCACCGTCTCGGCGACAAAGGCCATGACCGTCTCCGGTCCGAGCTCAATGATCTTGTCTTCCAGCGCCTGCGCCGCGCGAGCCGCATAATCTTCATCGGTCTCCCCGGCTTCCTGGAAGCGATAGGCGAAACATGGGTCGACGTGATGGGTTTCGATGAGCAGCGGCCGGAACTGGGCGCGGCGCCATTCGTTGCCGCCGGTCGCGAGCGCGCCGAGCGTGTTGCCGTGATAGCTCTGCTTGCGCGCGATGACGTTGCGACGCTGCGGCTGGCCGACCTCGACGAAATACTGCCGCGCCATCTTGAGCGCCGCCTCGACCGCCTCCGAGCCGCCGGAAACGAAATAGGCATGGCTGATGCCGGCCGGTGCGTCGGCGACGAGCCGGTCGGCCAAGGCTTCGGCGACGTCGCTGGTGAAGAAGCTGGTATGGGCGTAGGCCAGCGTGTCGGCCTGCCGGTGCATGGCGGCGATGACATCGGGATGGCCGTGGCCGAGGCAGGAAACGGCGGCGCCGCCGGAGGCGTCGATATAGGCGCGCCCATTGCCGTCGAAGAGCTCGATGCCCTTGCCGCCGCTGGCGACGGGGAGCACGGCGTTAATCTGGCGATGCAGGATATGGGTCATGATTTCCTCCGGCCGCGCGGCGGCAAGATGTGGATGTCGAGTTGGGAGAGCTGATCCTCGGTGCGGCGAATGGCGGCAAGCGCCTTGTCCCCGCCCTTGCCGGCGATCAGCGCCGCCAGGATCTCGCCGACGACAAAGGCCGGCGCCATGGCATGGAAGAAGGACGGGCTTTCCGTGGGCACGAGTACCGACAGGGCAGCCAAGCCGACGAGCGGTGACACGGCGCTGTCGGTCAGCGCGATCACCGGCACACCACCAGCCGCCGCGCGGCGGGCAAGATCGACGGTCAGCCTGGTGTAGGGTGCGACGCTGACAACGAACAGGACGTCTTCGGCGGTCGCGAGGCGAATGGCGTCGGTGCCGGCTCCCGATGCACCGTCCAGCATCACCGCCTTCTCGCCGAGGAAGGACATGACGTAGGAAAAATGCGCGACGACCGGGTGGCTGGAGCGCAGCCCGAGGCAGAATATCCGACGCGCCGCGTGGAGCCGCTCTGCCGCCGCCGCAAGCGTGTCGAGTTGTTCGGGTTCGCCAAGCCTTGCGATCTGCTCCGCCAGCGACCGCACCATCTCGCCGGCCAACGCCCGGTCGCCAACTTCCTGCTGGTGCGCGAGCTGTGTGCCCGCCTTGCCGGCGAAGCCAAGCTCGCCCTGCCGCATGGCATTGGCGTAAAGCGAGCGCAGCGGCTCGTAGCCGTCGAAGCCCAGCCGCTTGGCCAGGCGCACCATCGTCCAGGGCTGCAGGCCGGCGCGGCGCGCCTGCTCGCGCATCGACAACAGCGCGACGTCCTCGGGATTGTCGAGAAGATAGCGGGCAGCGCCCTGCAACTGCGAGGGCAAGCTTTCGAAGACCTCGACAATGGCATCGGTGAGCGGCGCGCGGATCATGCCGCAACCATAGACGCATATGCAGGATCATGCAATATATGTGGCATATATTGAATCTTTGCAACAAATGGAGCAATCGATGCCGGATCAAAATCGGGTCGCGATCGCCGTGGCGCCGAACGGCGGACGACGCACGAAGGCCGACCATCCTGCCCTGCCGATCAGCCCGGACGAGTTGGCGCATGTGGCGGCCGCCTCGCTCGATGCCGGCGCCGCCATGATCCATGTCCATGTCCGCGACCGCGACGGACGCCACCTGCTCGATGCCGAGGCCTACCGGGCGGCGATAGCGGCGATCAGGACGGGTGTCGGCGACAGGCTCGTCCTCCAGATCACCAGCGAGGCCTTGGGTCTCTATCGGCCCGAACAGCAGATGCGGGTGGTGCTGGAAGTACGCCCCGAAGCGGTTTCGCTGGCCTTGCGCGAGCTCGTGCCTGACCAAACGCATGAAGCGGCTTTCGCCGCCTTCCTCGAACAGTTGCGCAAAGAGAAGGTCGCACCGCAGATCATCCTCTATACGCCCGAGGAGGCGACCTATCTGGCGACGCTCAAGCAGCGCGGCCACATCCCCTTCGACAATCTGCCGGTTCTCTATGTGCTCGGCCGCTACACGGTCGGGCAGAAATCCTCCCCCGCCGACCTGTTGCCGTTCCTGGCGCCCGGCAGTCCGTCCTTCGGCCATTGGATGGCCTGCGCCTTCGGCGACCAGGAGACGGCCTGCGTGACGGCAGCCGCGCTGCTCGGCGGACATGCGCGCGTCGGCTTCGAGAACAATCTTTTCCTGCCCGACGGAGTCCTGGCTGCCGGAAATCAGGATCTCGTAGCGGCCACAAGGCGGACAGTCGAAGCCTGCGGACTCCCCCTCGCCAGCGCAGACACGCTTAGAGGCCAGTGGGGCGGCGCCTGAAGCATCTGAAGTTTGCTGACGGGCATCGCCGGCTGGCTCACTCCATTGCCACGTTTTGCAAATATCAAATGCATTCTGTTTAAAAATGCATTTTCAATTTGCGATACTGGCTTGGCGGTGTTACGCTTCCCAGGCAATTCCAACAAAAAGGGGAACCCGAAAATGAAGTTCGCACTTGCAAGCCTGACCGCCGCCGCGGCGCTCGCGGCAACGCTGGCGTTCGGCCAGCCGGCCTTTGCCGACGACCTGATCGTGGCAACGGACACCGCCTTCGTTCCGTTCGAATTCAAGGAAGGCGACAAATATGTCGGCTTCGACATCGACCTGTGGGCCGCGATCGCCAAGGATATCGGCGTGACCTACACGCTGCAGCCGATGGACTTCAACGGCATCATCCCGGCGCTGCAGACCAAGCAGGTCGATGTCGGGCTGGCCGGCATCACCATCAAGGACGAGCGCAAGAAGGTCATCGACTTTTCCGACGGCTATTACGACAGCGGCTTCCTTTTGATGGTGCCGGTCGACAGCACGATCAAGGGTCCGGATGATCTCGTCGGCAAGACGCTTGCCGTGAAGACCGGCACGTCGGCGACCGACTATGCCAAGGAGCACTTCAAGGGCACGGAGCTGCGCCTGTTCCCGAACAGCGACAACGCCTATCTCGAGGTCGCGACCGGACGCGCCGACGCCGCCATGCATGACACGCCAAACGTGCTCTACTACATCAAGACCAACGGCCAGGGGAAAGTGAAGACCGTCGGCCCGCAGATGATGGCGCAGCAATATGGCATCGCCTTCCCGAAGGGCAGCCCGCTCGTCGCCAAGGTCAATGCCTCGATCACCAAGCTGAAGGCCAACGGCACTTACGCCGACATCTACAAGAAGTGGTTCGGCGCCGAGCCGCCGAAGAGCTGATCACAAGGGTTCCCCTTGGATCTGATCACCGGGGTTCCCTGGATCTCCTGGCGCGCCGGCATGGCCGGCGTGCCTTCCCTGAAGGATGGCTCTCATGGATTTCGACTGGTCCGTCATCTGGCAGGCCCTGCCGGAGTTGTTTAAAGGCGCCCGCCTCACCGTGCTGATCGCGCTCGCCGGGCTCGCCGGCGGGCTGGTGATCGGCTTTGCGGCCGGGCTGGCGCGCGCCTACGGCAACATCGTGCTCAACGCCATCGCCATGATCTATGTCGAGATCATTCGCGGCACCCCGATCATCGTGCAGGTGATGTTCATCTATTTCGCGCTGCCGATCCTGGCGGATGTCCGCATCAACCCGCTGGCCGCCGCCATCATGGCGATCATCATCAATGCCGGTGCCTATATCGCCGAGATCGTGCGCGGCGCCTTCCTTTCGGTGCATCGCGGATTGCGCGAGGCAGGCCTGGCGCTCGGCCTGCCATTCTGGAAAGTGCTTTTCTACATTATCGGTCCGCTCGCCTTCCGCCGCATGATCCCGGCGCTGGGCAACCAGTTCATCGTCAGCCTGAAGGATACCTCGCTGTTCATCGTCATCGGCGTCGGCGAACTCACCCGGCAAGGCCAGGAAATCATGGCGGCCAACTTCCGCGCCGTCGAGATCTGGTCGGCCGTGGCGATGTTCTACCTGATCATGACCGGCACGCTTACGCTCATCCTCAGGCTGACCGAAAAGAGGATGCGCATCCTGTGAGCATCGTGGCGTTCGAGAAAGTCACCAAGCGCTTCGGCCAGGTCACCATACTCGACCAGGTGGATCTGTCGATCGAGCCCGGCGAGAAGGTCGTCCTGATCGGTCCCTCCGGCTCCGGCAAATCGACGCTACTTCGCTGCATCAATGCGCTGGAGGAGATCAATGGCGGCGACCTCGTCGTCGACGGCATCAGCGTCAAGTCCGGCGGCCGCAAGGTCCGCCTGATCCGCCAGGAAGCCGGCATGGTCTTCCAGCAGTTCAACCTGTTTCCGCAGATGACGGCGATCGAGAACGTCGCCTTCGGCCCGCGCCGCGTGCGTGGCGAAACGCGGCAGGAGGCACGCAAGCAGGCGCTGGAAATGCTTGCCAAGGTCGGCCTTGCCGATCGCGCGCATCACTATCCGAGCGAGCTTTCCGGTGGCCAGCAGCAGCGCGTTGCCATCGCGCGTGCGCTTGCCGTCAAGCCGAAGCTGATGCTGTTCGACGAGCCGACCTCGGCGCTCGACCCCGAATTGCGGCATGAGGTCCTGCGCGTGATGCAGGCGCTGGCCGAGGAAGGCATGACGATGATCGTCGTCACCCACGAGATGGCCTTTGCCCGCAAGGTCGGAACCAGGCTGATCTTCATGGAAGGCGGCAAGATCGCCGTCGACGGCGAGCCGCGGGAGCTGCTTGCAAACCCGCAAAATCCGCGCTTGAAAGAGTTTCTCCAGCATGTCGCATGATGCCGGCCGCCGGCTTTCCTTCATCGATGTCGCGGGGTCGCCCTATGATGTCGGGGCCGCCCTCGGGCGCTTCGGCCGGACGGCGCTCAACGACCATTTCCAGACGTCGGCCGCATGGCGCGAGCTCAGCACGCGGCGCGCCGATCCGCGCATCGGCACGATGGCGACGATCGTGCGGGAACGGTTTCCACGATACTGGGCCGAACTAAAGGGCCTCGCCGCCGGGCTCGAATTGGCTTTCGACGACGTCTTCCTGTGGAACTGCCGCGGCGACATCTGGGCAATGGCGCCGGATGGCTGCACGACCGTGCAATTGCCTGGCTCACCCCATGTCATCGGCCACAATGAGGATGGCGACCCTGATTTCGCCGGCCACTGCGCGCTGGCCCATGTGACGTCCGAGGGCGGCAATCAGTTCACCGCCTTCGTCTATCCCGGCTCGCTGCCCGGGCATACGTTCGCGGCGACATCGGCGGGGCTGCTGCAGACGGTCAACAACATCAGGCCGCTGGCCGGCGGCGCGGGAGTGCCGCGCATGGTGCTCGCCCGCGCCGTGCTCGACGCACCGGACCTCGACGCGGCGATGGCCCTGCTCAGATCGGCGCCGCGCGCCGGCGCCTTTCACCTGACCCTGGCGCAGGCGGGCGACGAGCGGCTGCTCAGCGTCGAGTTCACCGCCCAAGCCCTGTCAATCGATCGCGTCGAAGCGGCGCGTGTCCACTCGAACCACCTCATCCATGCCGACACCGGGCGAATGTCGCAGATCGTCACCGGCTCGTCCGGCGTGCGCCAGCGCCGAGGCGAAGCGCTGCTGGATCAGACGCCTCACTCTGAACCGCAAGGCCGCGCGCTCGGCATATTGTGGGACGCGGCCGACCCGGAGCTGCCGATCTATCGCACCGACCCCGCCGATAGCGATGTCGAGAACACGCTTGCCAGCGCTGTCTTCCGCGTCGGGGCTGACAAGGTCGAGTGGGCTGTCTACGATGCAGCATACGAAGCAGCGCGCTTTGAGATGCGGGAGGGGCTGGTCCCTGTCGCGGGGTAAGCAGGAACGATGCCAGAGGAAGCCGTTGCGGAGCCGCCGCGCACCATCGAGGATCTGAGGGCACTGGCGCTCTCGGTCGGCCGCGACGAAGCAGGCTTTTCCCTCGGCTCCAAGGCGCATGATGTCTTCGCCAAGCTGGTCGAGGCGCCAGAGCAATCGGCCGTCCGCACCATCTCGGAACTCGCCGATCAGTTCGGCATCAATCCGTCGACGCTGACCAGGCTGGCGAAGCGTCTCGGCTTCGAAGGTTTCAGCGATTTCCAGGCGGTCTTCCGCAAGGCCATCGCCAACGACCAGCAATATTTCTACAGCCGCCAGGCCGGAAGGCTGATGGCGACGCCATCGGCGGGCGGCGCCGAAATCGAGGTCTTCGAGCAGTTGGCGCGCGAAACGGCGGCGAATGTCGACGGCTTCCTCGGCCAGTTGGACAGCGCCTCGCTGAAGGGCGCGACCGCGCTGCTGGCCAGCGCGCGCCGCGTGCGCGTCCACGGCGTTCGCCAGTTCCATTCGCTGGCGAGCTTCCTCACCTATTGCCTGGGCATGGTGCGCTCGGACGTGGCGCTTCTGGACGCGCCGCGCCTCGGCGTCGCCGAAGCCCTGTCACAGCTTGAGCCGGGCGACGTCGTCATCATCGCCAGTTGCGCGCCCTATACGCGCAGCGTCGCCGAGGTCGGCCGCGTTGCCGCGGCAAACGGCCAGAGCGTGATCGCGATCACCGATTCCCGATCCTCGCCGCTCGTACCTCCGGCCGAGCATGCCTTCTTCATTCCGCATGCCAGCAGCTTCTATTCGAACAGCATGGGCGCCTATGTCGTGTTTTGCGAGGCGCTGCTCAACCTTGTCGCCCGCGAGCTGGGCGACAAGGCGCTGAACTCGCTGGCCGGGCGCGAGCGGCTGATCGCCGAGATGAACATCGAGATCGGCTGAGCGCCGCCCTGGTTGCGACGCGACCCTACCGCCCCCGGGCCAGGCTCCCCAGGATGCCGCGCACGATGGCGCGGCCGACGGAGGAGCCGACCGAGCGGACCACCGACTTGATGGCGGCTTCGGCCACGGTCTGGCGGTTGGAAGACCGCCGGTTGCCTGTTCCCAAAACATCGTCGAAGCCGGGAATGGTCCAGCGCGAGCCGCCGCTGTTCTGCTGCTTTGCCTGCGCCTCGGCATCTTGCGCCTCCTTGGCCTTCTTCTGCAGCATTTCGAAGGCCGATTCGCGATCGACGACCTGGTCGTACTGGCCGGCGACGGGGCTCTCGGCGATGATCTTGCGGCGCTCGTCGGGCTTGATCGGGCCGAGCCGTGAGGACGGCGGGCGGATCAGCGTGCGCTGGACCATGGCCGGCACGCCCTTGTCCTCCAGCATCGAGACCAGCGCTTCGCCGGTGGCGAGCTGGGTGATCGCGGTGGCGCAGTCGAAATCGGGGTTGGGCCGGAACGTCTCGGCGGCCGTGCGCACCGCCTGCTGCTCGCGCGGCGTATAGGCGCGCAGCGCATGCTGAACGCGATTGCCGAGCTGGGCGAGCACCTTTTCGGGAATATCGAGCGGGTTCTGGGTGACGAAATAGACGCCGACGCCCTTGGAGCGGATCAGCCGCACAACCTGCTCGACGCGGTCGATCACCACTTTCGGCGCGTCTTCGAACAACAGATGCGCCTCGTCGAAGAAGAAGACCAGCTTCGGCTTGTCGAGGTCGCCGACTTCGGGCAGTTCCTCGAACAGCTCCGACATCAGCCACAGCAGGAAGGTGGCGTAGAGCCTGGGATTCATCATCAGCTTGTCGGCGGCCAGAACGCTGATTGCGCCGCGGCCGTCGCGTGTCGTGCGCATGATGTCCGCGATGCGCAGCGCCGGCTCGCCGAAGAAGTTCGCCGCGCCTTGGCTCTCGAGCACCAGGAGCGTGCGCTGGATGGCCCCGACCGAAGGTTTGGTGACATTGCCGTAGCGCGCGCTGAGCTGGTCGGCGCGATCGGCCATGTTGGCGAGCAGCGCCTGCAGGTCCTTGAGATCGAGCAGCAGCAGCCCCTCTTCATCGGCGATGCGGAAGGCGATGTTCATGACGCCCTCCTGCGCTTCCGTGAGGTTCATCAGCCGCGACAAAAGCAACGGCCCCATTTCCGAGATGGTGGCGCGGATCGGGTGGCCCTGCTCACCGAACAGATCCCAGAAGATGACCGGGAATTCCTGGAACTGATAGGGATCGAGCTTCACCTCTCCGGCGCGCTTGACCAGGAAATCCTTGGCCTCGCCCATCATGGATATGCCGGAAAGGTCGCCCTTGATGTCGGCGCAGAAGACAGGCACGCCGGCATTCGAAAAGCCCTCGGCAAGGATCTGCAGGCTGACGGTCTTGCCGGTGCCCGTGGCTCCGGTGACAAGGCCGTGGCGGTTGCCGTAACGCAGCAGCAACTCTTCGGCGCGCTGGTAGGAATCGTCGGGTTTGCGGCTGGCACCGATGAAGATGCTGGTCTCGTCAACCATATCTGGTCTCCGCAATCTGTTCCGCTCAAAGGCCTCAACCCGAGGTATAGTAACGCCAGCCGCATGCGGCAATGCCCGGTATCGATTTGGGGCGCAGCGAATTTGGCCTTTGGCGCTTGCGGATTGCGCGCATGTTTGGCAATCGGTTGGCAGGCCGCGAGAGAACCCGGCCGGATGACGCATTGTGATATCCGGTTCCTGACCTTAGATTGGCTGGACCGGCTGATGCGGCCGAGAAGCGAGGAGAGCGATGGGCGCCGGCGCCTTGACCAGGGATGTCGACCTTCCGAACCCGGACGCCAAGCGTTGGCAGGCGCTGGCGGAAAAGGCGCTTGCCGGCGGTTCCTTCGAGGAAAAACTCGTCTCCCACACCGATGACGGCATCCGTATCGAACCGCTCAGCCAACGTTCGACATCCGCCGAGCCATTGCCGCGTACAAATCCGACCGCGCCCTGGATCGTCAGCCAGCGCGTCGACGACCCGGACATTGCCCGAGCCGGCGCGCAAGCCCTGGAAGACATCGAGCAGGGAGCGACCGGCCTGTCGCTGGTTTTCGAGGGCGCGCCGAATGCCTTCGGCTACGGCCTGCCGCGCACCGCGGAAGCGTTGGAAAGAGTGCTCGACGGTGTGCCGCTCAACCGCGTGCAGGTGCGCATCGACGCGCATCCCTGGAGCCGCGCGGTGGCCGACTGGCTGCTCGCTTTCCTGAGCCGCCGCCGCTCCGATCCGACCAAGCTCAACCTTTCCTTCGGCATCGACCCGGCGGCGATCTTCGCCGGCACCGGGCGGTTGCGCACCTCGATCGAGGCGCTGCAGGAATCGATGCCGCAATCGCTGGCGCATTTCTTCTCGATGGGCGTGCCGGGCGTGCTGCTCGAGGCCGACGGCCGCGTCTTCCACAATGCCGGCGCCACCGAGGCGCAGGAGCTCGGCACGATGATGGCGTCCGTCGTGTCCTATCTCAGGATGTTCGAGAAGGCGCGCCAGCCGCTCGTCTATGCAGCACCCCATATCGGCTTCGCGCTCAGCGTCGACCAGGACCAGTTCCTGTCGATGGCCAAGGTGCGGGCGCTGCGCAAGCTGTGGGCGCGCATCCAGGAAGCCTGCTCGATCCCGGCCTCGACCGCCAGCGTCCATGCCGAGACCTCATATCGCATGATGACGATGGCCGACCCGGAAACCAATATCCTGCGCACGGCGATCGCGGCCTTCGCGGCGGCAACCGGCGGCGCCGATTCGATCTCGATCCTGCCGCACACGATCGCGCATGGGCTGCCGGCCGGCTTTGCCCGCCGCGTCGCCCGCAATGCGCAGCTCATCATGGCAGAGGAGAGCCATATCGGCCATGTTGTCGACCCCGCCAGCGGCTCGGGCGCGGTCGAGGCGCTGACCGACGGTCTCTGCGCTGCGGCCTGGGAAGAATTCCAGCGCATCGAGGCCGAAGGCGGCGTGCTCGCCAGCCTGCAGCAGGGCTATATCCAGAACCGCGTGCAAACCGCCGCCGCCAAGCGCAACGGCGCCTACCGGTCGGGCGAACGCGGCATTGTCGGCACGACGCTTTACCGCGTCGGAACGGAGCGCCCGGTCGAGACTCTGCCGCAGGAGCGGTGTCCGGCCCTGACCGAAGGCGTTGCGACCTGCGAGCCGCTGTTTCCGGTGCGCATCGATCAGTCGATCGGAGCCGGATCATGATCCCGGATTTCAGCCAGATCGGCTGGTCGGCGCCGCGTCGCGCGCAGGTCGAGCTCAAAGGCCAGCGGATGACGCCGGAAGGCATCGCCGTAAAACATCTTTACGGCCAAGGCGACCTCGAGGGGCTCGCCAATCTCGACACCTATCCGGGCATGCCGCCCTTCGTGCGCGGCCCCTACCCCACCATGTATGTCCAGCAACCCTGGACAATAAGGCAATATGCCGGGTTCTCGACGGCGGAGGAATCCAACGCCTTCTACCGGCGCAACCTCGCCGCCGGCCAGAAAGGCCTGTCGGTTGCCTTCGATCTCGCCACGCATCGCGGCTATGACAGCGACCACCCACGCGTCGCCGGCGATGTCGGCATGGCGGGCGTGGCGATCGATTCCATCCTCGACATGCGCCAGCTGTTCGACGGCATTCCGCTGAACGAGATGACGGTGTCGATGACCATGAACGGCGCCGTGCTGCCGATCATGGCGCTGTACATCGTCGCGGCGGAGGAGCAGGGCGTCGCGCAGAAGGATCTCACTGGCACCATTCAGAACGACATTCTGAAGGAGTTCATGGTCCGCAACACCTACATCTATCCGCCGAAACCTTCGATGCGGATCGTGTCGGACATCTTTGCCTACACCTCCAGGCATATGCCGAAATTCAACTCGATCTCGATCTCCGGCTACCACATGCAGGAAGCCGGCGCGACCGCCGATCTCGAGCTTGCCTACACGATCGCCGACGGCATCGAATATGCGCGCGCGGGCGTTGCGGGAGGCCTCGACATCGACCGCTTCGCGCCGCGCCTCTCCTTCTTCTGGGCGATCGGCATGAACTTCTTCATGGAGGTCGCCAAGCTCAGGGCAGCAAGGCTCCTTTGGTCGAGCCTGATGAAGAAGAATTTTGCGCCGAAGGACGAGCGCTCGCTGTCGCTGCGCACCCATTGCCAGACCTCGGGCTGGTCGCTGACGGCGCAGGACCCCTACAACAACATCACCCGCACCATGATCGAAGCGATGGCGGCGACGCAGGGACACACCCAGTCGCTGCACACCAATTCCTTCGACGAGGCGATGGCGCTGCCGACCGACCATTCGGCGCGCATCGCCCGCAACACGCAGCTCATCCTGCAGAAGGAATCCGGCACCACGCGCATGATCGATCCGTGGGGCGGCTCGGCCTATGTCGAGCGGCTGACGCATGACCTGGCGGCGCGCGCGCTTGCCCATATCGAGGAAGTCGAGAGCCTCGGCGGCATGGCGGCGGCGATCGAGCAAGGCATTCCAAAGCTGCGCATCGAGGAAGCCGCCGCCCGCACCCAGGCGCGAATCGATTCCGGCGAGCAAATTCTGGTCGGCGTCAATGCGCATCGTCCCGAGGCCGATATCGAAGTCGATGTCTTGAAGATCGACAATGCCGAGGTGAAGGCCCGGCAACTGGCGAAGCTGCAGCGGCTCAAGGGCACGCGCGACGTCGCGGCGCTGGAGGACTCGCTGGCGGCGCTGACCCATGCCGCCGAGGGCAATGAGAACCTGCTGGAATTCGCTGTCCGCGCGGCGCGCGCCAACGCCACGGTCGGCGAGATTTCGCTGGCGCTGGAAAAAGTGTTCGGCCGCCATACGGCGGCGGTGCAGACGATCTCGGGCGTCTATCGCGACGCGCTCGGCGACAATCCGGCACTTGAGCGGTTGCAGGAGAAGATCGACGCGTTCGAGAAGAAATCCGGCGGCAAGCCGCGCATCCTGGTCGCCAAGATGGGCCAGGACGGCCACGACCGCGGCCAGAAGGTGATCGCCAGCGCCTTTGCCGATCTCGGCTTCGACGTCACCGTCGGGCCGATGTTCCAAACGCCGGACGAGATCGCCAAGCTTGCGGTGCAGCATGACGTCGACATCATCGGCGCCTCCTCCTTGGCCGCCGGGCACCTGACGCTGATCCCCGAGCTCAAAGAAGCGCTGAAGAAGCTCGGCTATGCCGACATGCTGATCGTCGCCGGTGGCGTCATCCCGCCGCAGGATTACGACGCGGTGCTGGCGGCAGGCGCGGCGGAGATCTTCCCGCCGGGGACCGTCATCCCGGAAGCGGCGAACCGGCTGATGGATCGGCTGCTGGCCGAACGGTGAGGCTCTTGCCGATTTGCCTGAAAGGTTGTTCTATAGCAATCGACACAACCAGGGCGCGACGGTGTTTAAGACAATCATCCATGGACTTGAGGGCGGATCAGGAGCCGTACTGCTGCCGCGCGAAATGCTCGACAGCTTGAACCTTCAGGTTGGCGATGAGTTCCAGATCATTGAAACCGACGACGGCCTCATTCTAAGGCCAGTCCGCCACGACAGCCGCGAACGGCAAATGAACGCCGCTCGCGTTGTCATGGACAAGTACGAAGCTGAGCTACGGAAGCTTGCAACGGTGGCTAACGGCTAGTTCCTCAACACAGTGATTTGAAAGATTGCAGGCTTGTCGGGCAAGGCTATCAACGTCCGCTGGGGTAAGTCAGCGCAAGCGCTGGCGATGAGCTGAAGGCTCCTGAACCTCGTCATTCCAGGGCGGAGCAAGGAGCGAAGCGACGCGCGCAGAC
>NZ_JAVIIV010000016.1:0-158827 GCF_033977215.1 Mesorhizobium humile | reverse complement strand
ATGACGTCCTCGATGCTGCCGATGCTCTTGCCTTCGGTGTTGTAGACAGACGTGCCGATGACGCGCGAGGCCGCAATGGCTTCGGTATGCCCGGACGGGGTGGTCATGGTGGTGCTCCTCTCTGTTGAATACCTGCACTGACAATGAGGGGCACGGACGAAAGTTCCGGCTTACCGCGCAGCTATCGGTGGGAGTGAACGTGATCCTTCATCGCCTCCTCGGTGGCGGCCGCCAGCCGCTTTCGTCAGAGATTAGCAAGCTCAACAAGCGTGTTGGCGAGCACGCAAGTCCCCGCAGCCATATCGTAATCTTGGCGCTCTCCGCCTCGTTGGGGCTCACCACGACAGCAGGGGATGAATATCATTCCGGCCGGCGCCAACAGAAAGGGATCGAAGTCCGCCCGGGCAAGCGTGATAGCGACGCTCCGTGGGTTCTTGAGATCCGCTGCGGAGCCCCCTTAGCGCATCCACCATGTAAGCGAGCGATCGGCGACGTTGGTACGAGGCCATTTTCCGGTGTCAGATCGATGAACTCAATTTCCATGTGCCAGTTCCGTAGAAGGCCCGATAGCCGTCGCAACATGAGCAAAAACTGCCGCGCAGAGCAAATTGGAAAGGAGGCGTTGTTTCCAACCGCTTTTCCCGACCCTTCCGATCGCACGCTAAGGCGCCCGCTTCGGATGAAGCTTAGCCGCTGCCGGCGCGAGGCTTTTACGCTATGGGGTTTGCGCGCTAGCCGGCTAGATGCTTGTGAGCTTCGAAGATGCGGACCTTTTCGGGATAGCCGAGATGGAGCGTCCCGTTGCAACCCGGACACCTGAAAGTGGAAATGACCTTGAACCATGAGCCCCGGCGAATGATCGGATGCGAGCATCATGGGCAATCGAACTTCAGTTGATGATCATTGAGACTTTCCGGGTTCGACAATTGGGCACTCTCCTCGCAATCAAGTTACATGGATGCCCACCATCATCGCAGGTCGATGCTGGGCATCCACGGGGTGGCAATGAAGGGACTATTCTTGCTCGGGAGAGATTGGCGACGGGCTCCTGCGATTTCCCTCAGCGACTGGGTTGACCACTTGCCTGACGAAGGCTTTCGCTGGTCCAGACCATGAATACGTCGAAGGTATCAACGTCATCACCGCAACCGTGCGGCGGCATAGAAAAGCCCGCTGACCGGAGCTGTCGGGCCGAAGGCCCGGGCTACCCTTGCACGCAAGCACCACCTCTGGGTTTCACAGACGTTAAGCGAAGCGACTAAGCCGATTTGCGCGTCGGTTTCGCCTTCGTGCCGCCCTTGATCCCTTCCTTCTCCAAGCTCTTTTTCAGAACGGAGGCAAGGTCGACGACGTTCTCCTCGGGCTTTGGCGCTGGCTCGGGCGGCTTCTTGCCCTTCCGCTTGGCATCGATCATTGCGATCAACGCATCCTCATAGGTGTCTTCGAACTTCGACGGGTCGAACTTCGTGACCTTCTTGTCGATCAACAACCCGGCGATTTCGAGCAGATCCTTGTCGTACTTCGGGCTCTTCAGGTCGTCGAAAACGCTGCGCTCCGAAACCATCTCGTTGTGGGTTCGCAACTCAGTCAACAGCATTCCTTTGCCGAAGGGCTGGATGATGACCTCTCTGCCCCGCTGGTACAGCACGACACAGGAGCGTGCCGCGACCCGCTTCTTGGCCATGGCTTCGCGCAGCACCGAAAATGCCTCTACGGCGGCACCGTCAGCGGGAATGACGTAATAGGGTTTTTCAAGGTAGCGGGTGTCAATCTCATCGATCGCGACGAAGCCCTCCACGTCAAGCGTATGCTGGGATGTCAGCTTCAGCTTCTTGATCTCGTCCGGCTCGATCTCAACGAAATCGCCTTTCTCGGCCTCATAGCCCTTGATCTGGTCTTCCGTCGGCACGGCGTCGCCGGTTCCTTCGTCGATATAGGCGCTTTTGACGGGCAAGCCGTCTTCCCGATTGAGGATTTTGAAATGAACCTTCCCGGCCTCGGTGGTCGCGCCCACCAGCTTCACCCCGCAGGACACCGACCCGACCTTCAGGAAGCCTTTCCAAACCGCGCGGGGCGCTGCCATGCCTTGTTCCTCACCGATGCATTCACACAGGAACAGTTAGCGCCGAGCATGGTTCCCGGTCGAGCCATGCTATGAGGCTGGCATGAAGACGATAGCGACTTACGATTCGAGGGCGGGCACATTCACGCTCCAGAAAGACATATGGCGAGGAACGTTCCCGATCGCCGACTTGCCAAAATGGTTGGACTTTTACCGCGCGCAGCAGAGACGATATCCTGCGCATGCTGCTGCTTACGCGCCTGACGTTCAAGCGCTCGAAGCCCTTGCCGCCAATTTGGCTGCGGATAGTAACCAGCCGCTCACCATCGTGCCCGACGCCTCTTGAATGCAGCCGAATGCCGCGCGTGCTGATCAGTTGAAGATGACAGCCGACAGGACGGTCATGCCGATCGAGACCGGTATGGCTACCAGGAGGCAGGCTTCCACGATTAGGGTTTCTTTGTCACTGAACGAAACGCAATGCTTCCCCGTCCTTTTAGGTTCCGCTCCCGATGGCTCTCCTCATATCCGGCGGCTTTGAAGAAGTTTCTGCACTGTAGCGGGTCGATCAGGTCGCATATGGTCCTGAGCGCGTTGCATAAAGCGTCGAAGGATCGCGCGGCCTTCTTTCTGAGCAGCGCCTTGATTTTCGAGAAGGCCATTTCGATTGGATTGAGATCAGGCGAATAGGCCGGCAGCGGCAGCCAGGCACCGCGCGGCGCACCAGTTCAGTCCCATAACTAACCTTTCCGGCAAGCTGCTGATGATGCCGAAGCTGTCCGGCGGCGTGTCTCGTGGCTTCGGCATCATCGAGCCAAGAAGAGCCTGAATGTGCTCGGGCAGGTCGAGCTGGCCGCGCGCCTCGATCTCCAAAAGATATTGGACCTTGGCCAAGCAATCGGCTTCCCCGACCGAATAAGCGCAGACAGCCAGAAACGCCCTCTCCTCCTCCCGAAAACCAGACCGATTCCATAGCTCGAGCCTTCCGAAAGGATCCGAACGGAACGCATCGCCGGCCGCGGCAATACGACCACCGGCCGCCCTGAGCCTCCTTCGGCGTGGATTTTAACGCGAGCTTCTCTTTCGGCATTTCGCTGAACGGCGTCGAGGCAACCGTTTCGCAAATCGTAGCGCGAGGCATGATTGCACGAGGAGGATACCATGACCGACAAGAATGAAAGCGATCATCAAGAAGATCGCGACGCCCAACCCTTCGCCTACGGGCGGCAGTCTGATCCAGATCAGCCTCAATGCTTCCTCGGTCGGAAACAGCCATCAAACTGCAATCGTGACTTCATTGCAGATGATGGGCTTCTCAAACCGCTGCTAATCAGGCGTCGATGAACTTCTGTATGCAATCAGCTACGATCCGCCCCGCACGGCTGTTCAAATGCACGCCGTCGGTGTGAAAAAGCCACCCATTTCTGCGTGCGACTTCGTCGGGAGACTGTCGCATCACCAGTACGCGAAACGCATCGCGGTAGAATGGAAGAAATCTGAACGCCGTGAAGGCCCGACCGGGCGAGGCATGAACTGCTTCCGTGATCGCCTCATAGAGCGAAATGTAGACGCAGCGTTCCTCATCCGCGACAGATGCCACGATCCCGGAATATTCCTCGACCCGGCGATTGAGTTCGCTCTGGAACGGATCATCCGAGTCCAAGGCTTCTCCAATGGGACAGAGCGAGCAAAGCCCCACCTCCGCCTCAGTTTCCCGCTTTAGTCGACGGGCTATTTCGACGAGGTTTTCGCGATACCAGTCTGGTGACGGACTACATGGGAGGCGCTTCGATAAAGCGAAGAAACGCCGTGCCTTGCTTGACACGACGGCGAGAACATCATTGCCGCCAACCCAAACGACAACCTTGTGGGGCCGACAGGCAACCACGTCTGGCAACCTCTGCAGCGCGTTATAGGCCAAGTCACCACCGACGCCGAAATTCCGAAACTCAAATCGGCCGTTGCGCGGCCGGCGGCGAAGCTCAGCGATCCAATCAAATGCTTGTCCTTTGCCTGCCGTGCTGCTCGATCCGAGGCACGCCACGATCTTTCGCTCAAGGCTCATGATGACATCGCAGCTTAGCCAAATGCGTTTTCCGAAATGATGTAATCATCCGAATGCTAATGATGGATCACACCCGCGATCCTAACTTAACGGATTGACCGTCGTCGATGCTGTAAACCTGGGCGCGTCCGACGCCCTCGATGAGACGATGCCAGCGGCCATGGGCCGCCGCCAGTTCCCGAGCGCTGGCTCGGCGTCGCGACTCCATGCGATAGCCAACATGCGTGCCAGCTCGCGCCTTTGCGGCTCGGATCGCCCGCTCTTCCCTTTGCTGATCGTCCCGCCATCATGCTAGCCAGAGCGACAGCCGCTATACTAGAGCCAAGACGCATCCAGCGTCCTCCGGCTAAAGAGCTGGCATCCTACTGCGCTACACGCGTGAACGCATCCGGAGGGCGGAATGAGTGACCGCTTCCTCGACCCCCGAACTGTATGCGGGCGCAAAGCGAGTGGCTGACCGCGAGCCGGACGCCTGGCGACGTCCCGCTCGTGGTCCTAACTCACCTCACGGCCTAGCCCGCACGACGGGTTCGTTCTCTGGCCACCGTGCTGCCTGGCGAAGTGCCCAAGTCTCGGCCCTATTATTCAGAATCTGGCATGGGCCCTGTTGGGACGCTACGCCTCCCAATTACTGCGCACCAGGCGTCCATTCCGGCAGCGGCGCAAGGCTGCGGTTGAACTGCTTCCACCACATGGACTCGTCTATCTCGCAGCAAGCGAGCAGCATGGCGTGCGCCTTCTCGAAGGCCTGGGTGGCGATATCGTCGAAGGTCATCTTCGCGTCGTACGGGACCGACACCACAAGTTCCTGACCGGTCTGCGTGCCGCCTTCGTCGACCTGGAGATAAAGCCAAACGACGAAATGCGCGCCGTGGCCAGTTGCGTCCGCATTACCGATCTTGATGCGGTCGATGCCTGCTGCGGTTACTTTCATGCCGACATTCCTTCATTTGGGATTCACAGTGGCTCCCGGAAGTCCGTGGCAATCAGAAAGGTTCCGGAACCGCTGCCCCTATGGTGAAGTATTGATAAAAGACGGTCGGTACGTCGGCCCTTTCCTGGGGCAGCGAGCGCGGCGAGACCGGCGACGGGCGCGCACCTGACGGCTCCGACAAGATTGGCGGCCGGCGGATCAACCCCCCAATGAAATAGGCTCGGCAAGTCCATCAATCGTTCGTCGAGCCACGGATGCGCACCACTTCGCTGTGATACTCAAGCGGAATGCAGCTTAGCGTCCGCGCGGGCGGTATGCAGTGTGCTGCCTTTCGCGCATGCGAGCGCCATAGATCGGCTAGGCCCGACCAGCAAATCGTGTCCGGCCTCTGCACGCGACATTCAACATTCCTGGAGGAATGCCGGGGCTGGATCTGACAACTAACTGCGCAGACTTGTACTTGTTGAATGGAACGCGGCCATCTCCATATGGCGATTTTCCATAGATACGGGGCAAGCCGGAAATTGGTCCGACAAGCCGCAACGCCAGAAGACGACATTCGTTCCTGCGGCATGGGCGGCCCAGCCTCGGTCACGCTCATACCGCATTCATCGGCGTGGCGGGCGGCTGGAACGGGAACTGACGCTGCACGTTGTTCCGGCATATTCAGCATTCAGATTATGGAGTGAGCCGTGGGCCTGTTTACGAAGGACATCAAGACGATGGACGACCTGTTCCTGCATGTTCTGCAGGACATCTACTATGCCGAGAAGCAAATCCTGAAGGCGCTTCCCGACATGGTCGAAAAGGCGACCAATCGCGATTTGACGGCTGTCTTTAAGGCGCATCTTTTTGAAACGGAAAAACATGTGCAGCGGCTCGAGCAAGCGTTCGAACTGATTGGCGAAAAGGCGAAGGGGACAACCTGCCCGGCGATCGACGGCATCATCAAGGAGGCCAACGAGATCGCCGGCGAGGTTGCAGAGAAGAAGGTGCTCGACGCCGCCTTGATCACCGCGGCGCAGGCCGTCGAGCACTATGAAATCACCCGGTACGGAACGCTGATTGCGTGGGCGCAGGAGAGCGGCAACGAAGCCGTCGCCCGGCTTCTTACAACGACGCTCAGCGAGGAAAAGGCGGCAGACAAGAAGCTGACCACCATTGCGCAGCGAAAGGTCAACCAAAAGGCATCCGGCTGAGCGGCAGCTCTCCGAAGGGATCTCTGCATGAATGCGCGCGGTGAACAGACCCGATCGCTCTGGATGAAGGTCGACGTCTATCCTGACGCGCCGAAATTCTCGGGAAAGAAGAGCTGCAACACCGTCATCATCGGATCGGGCATCGCTGGCCTGTCGGTCGCACACGAGTTGGCCAGCATCGGTGAAAGGGTGATCGTCATCGATCGAGGATCGATCGCCGGCGGAATGACGTCCCGCACCACAGCGCATCTGGCGCCAATTTGCGACGACGGCCTGAGCGCGTTGATCAATCTGCGCGGTGAAGAAACCGCAAGGCTCTTCCAGGAAAGCCAGGAAGCCGCGGTAGCACGCATCGAAGAAAACGTCGCCGAGTTGAAGATCGACTGCAATTTCCGCAGGCTGGACGCCTTTCTGTTTCCTGCGATGGGGCTGGATCCCAAGGAGGCGCGCGACCAGCGCCGTGAGGAATTCAACGCGGCGCGGAAGTTGGGCGCGCCCGTCGAACTCGTGACCGGAGTGCCGTTAAAGGGTTTCGAGAAGGCGCCCGTCCTGCGCTATCCCAATCAGGCCACGTTCCATCCACTGCGCTATCTGCGTAGCCTGGTTAGCGCAATCCGTGTCAGGGGCGGGCTAATCTTCGCGGACAGCCCTGTGGTTGCTTTTGAAGAATTGCCCGATGGCGTACGCATCTCTACGGAGAACGGTGGCGTGATCGAAGCGGCCGCAGCCGTCGTCGCCACGAATTCCCCGATCAACGATCGCTTCCAACTGCACACAAAGATGTCGCCCTATCGCACCTATGCGATGGCCTTCACCCTGCCGCGTGGCGATCTGCCGGATGCGCTGTTCTGGGACACCGGCGATCCCTATCATTACGTCCGAATGAATCCCGGCCCAGGCTCGATCGACTATCTGATCGCCGGCGGCGCCGACCACAAGTCGGGCGAAGCCGACGATGGCGACATCCGCTTCGAGGCGATCGAGGCCTGGATACGCCAACTCGTTCCCACGCTGGGCAAGGAGGTCACCCGTTGGTCAGGGCAGGTTCTGGACACGATCGACTACTGCGCCTTCATCGGTCCAAATCCCGGCAGCAAGTCGGTCTATGTGGTCACCGGTGATTCAGGACAGGGCATGACACATGGCGCGCTGTCCGGCCTGCTTCTGAAGGACCTGATTTCGGGGCAGGAGAACCGTTGGGCGACGGTTTACGAGCCGTCGCGCAAGACGCCCTCTGGGGTGATCAACTATGTCCGGGAAAACGTGTCCGCCGTCAAAAATCTTGCCGCTTACCTGCTTCCGGGCGAGTTGAAGTCACTTGACGCGCTTGCGCCCGGTCAGGGTGGGATTCTTCGCAACGGCCTGAGCAAGATTGCCGCCTGCCGCGACACAGCCGGAAAGTTGCAGCTGCATTCCGCCGTCTGCACGCATTCCGGATGCGAAGTCGCCTGGAATTCCACCGAGCAATGCTGGGACTGCTCCTGTCACGGCTCGCATTTTGCTCCCGATGGCACTGTGCTCAACGGGCCGGCCGTTGATCCTCTCCGGCCAGTGGACGCGTCCGCGGGAGAGATTGATGCCCTTACTCGAGCGCGGTAAAAAGATCGTCGAGAACATTACGGGCTGGGAGCGGCCGTCAAGCGGCGAGCTCGATCGTCAGGTGCGCGCGCGAGGCGAACGCTTTCTTCTTCAGGGACGATGGTATCATTCCCAATCACCCCGCTGGGCTCTTGCGCCACTGCTCAACTGTCAGTGTGATTTACGAAGCGGGCCTTGGAACCGGTCGAACCGAAGATAGTTGAAGTAGACCCAGCTCGCAGCGAGGTGATCATGTCCTTGAGCGTCAACGGCGCATCTATGGCGCTCTCCGAAGATCCCCGCGTTTCGCTCGATAAGCTCCTCTGACGCTGCAACCGCAATGCCAAAGCGAACACAAAAGTCCCCGGGGAATACGACGCCACGGAAGGGGATGCCCAGCCCAAAGCTTGGCGAGCAGGAGTTCAAGGTGCGTTACCGACAGCAGTTTGCCGACCCTGCGTTTGACAAGCTGGACTCCGAACTCGGAGACATTGCCGAAGTGGCTTGGCAGGCCTATGCCGATAGCCGCAAGAGTCCGCGGACCCGTAAGGCGGGACCGGGGTTTGCAGATCCCGATTACGACCTCTCGGTGGACTGGATCGCAGCGCGGCAGGCGATCGATGATGCTCAGCAGCGTTACGAGAACCGGGCCATGCCGCCCCACGTTCTCATCATCAACAGCTCATCGCGGAGCGAACATACCTGCCCGGGGGAAATGTCAAAAAGCTTCCGGTTGGCCGAGTTGGCGCGGGATGCGATCGAGAGCAATGGCAAGCTAACGGCAGAAATACTCGATCTATCACGGCTCGCGTCAGAATACGGGCGCAGCATTCATCCATGTAAGGCGTGTTTCTCAACCGCAGCTCCACTCTGTCACTGGCCTTGTTCCTGTTATCCGAACCATTCGCTCGGGCAGGTGCAGGACTGGATGAACGATATTTATCCGCTCTGGGTGGCTGCCCACGGGATCATGGTGATCACGCCGGTAAACTGGTACCAGGTTTCATCTCCCCTAAAGCTGATGATGGACCGCCTCGTCTGCGCGGATGGTGGAAACCCGGATCCGACACTTACCGGGGGGAAGGACGCTGAGAAAGCCAAGCATGTCGAACTCGACGGCTGGGATTATCCGCGTCACCTAGCTGGCCGACTGTTTTCAATTGTCGTTCATGGCGATGTCGAAGGCGCCGAGAATGTGCGCCGTTCGGTTTCCGATTGGCTGCGCTTCATGAACCTTGCGCCAGCTGGGCCGGCTGCCGAGCTCGACCGCTACATCGGCTATTGGAAACCCTACGCCACCAATCATCAGGAACTGGACACTGACGAAGCCATCCAGGGCGAAGTGCGCAACGTCGCCTTGACGCTTGCCGAAGCGCTGATGGACCAGCGAGCCGGTAGAATAAGGATAGCCGGCTCGACGTTAGAAGAACCGAGGCAGAAATAGGTCCATCCTAGCAAGGATGAGACCCGCCGGTTCGCCCCCGACAACCAGCGACATCTGCCGGTCAGTGCAGCGTACTTCCGGCTCTGTTCGCGACAGCTCATGCAGCACAGCTGGCGAACATCCAGACAGCTAAATGACCGCTCCGATTAAGCCGAGCAGTGATTTCGAGCCGATAGCTGACGGGCTTTGCAGTTCCCCTGAGCCGTTTTGGGATCAGGGCGGAGGCACGGACGGTCCCGCAACGATAGCAGAAAGCTTCGCCTTGTGGACAAGGGCGGACTTCTCGTGTGGCTTCTTCAGGGGTATCCCCGGTTGATCCCTCAAACAGCGCGAAACTGGACTGCGCGTTCGCAGCTGGTCAAGCGGCACGCTACTGCGCTCCCATTCGCCGGGAACGAAGTCGTGGCGTCGCTGTTGGATTGTCGCAACCAGCGAGAGCACAACATGCCAATCTATCACTTCCACGTCGACAATGGCGAATTCACCCCAGACCCTAACGGAATCGAACTGCCAGATTTGACTGCCGCGCGGCGGGAAGCAGTGCGTGCGGCCGGCGAGATAATCAACGAGAGCAATCGGTCATTCTGGGAGCATATGACGCCCTGGATCATGAATGTGACGGACAGCGAAGACCGCCTGTTGTTCACCCTTCAATTTGGGGCGAAGGTTCCCTCGGGATCCGCGCGATATATTCCCTCTACCAAGGAACCAGAAGGCTCTGGCTCGACATGAAAAACCCCCCGGCCGGAGCCAAGGGGTGAAGGGCCCGAGATATTAATCATGCTTCCTGAGAGGGGCTTTCGCTTTCGCGCCGACGACCCTTGGAGGGAACCGCTTGCTAGCGGCGACGGTTATAGCGTTTTCGCGGTGATTTGCCATGTATCTTGTCCAGATCCTGCTGCCTCGCAACGACAACCAAGGTGAGCCGTTTCCGGGGAAGGAGTTCGACGATGTGAAAGAAGAACTCGCGGTTCGTTTCAAAGGCGTCACCGCCTATCTCCAGGCACCCGCGGAGGGTCTTTGGAAAGACAGTGGAGAAACAGACAGTGACGAGATTGTTATCTTCGAGGTGATGACGCCAGAGGTGAACGTTTCAGATTGGAAACTTCGACGTGGCGATCTGGAGCGCCGGTTTAAACAGGATAATGTTGTGGTCCGCTACTTAGCGATAGCGCTCATCTGAGACGTTAACTCGATGCCAAAGACATAGGTCCCAAAAAGCGAATACGAACTCGCCCCAGTCCGACGGCGCTGCTACAGACTTCTTCAGCGGCCTGTTAGCTCGCCAATGGCCGGGCAATGTTGAGCGAGGCAGAATAAAGCAGCTTGCCGGTCTCATCGCGCACAGCGCCCCTAACGTCCAATTCGCGTGAAGCCATTCGTCGATGGCAATCTCATGCAATGCTTTCAGTGCTTCCCCTCGCAGCCGCTGGGGTTGTCGAGATCGAGCCAGGTATCACCTAGCTTTGCTCGTTTCGGAGAATTTCAAAGGTAGTTCGGCATTGGCTGCCAATGTGAGGCGCCTGCTCCTCGGCCGCATTCAAGCTTGCTGATATGAAAGCTTGCTGCCGGGAGTCCACCGCTTACGCTGCTCCAACGGCATGGTTTGTGAACTGGAGGCCTGGTTCCAATCGCGGGAGACACCGACGGGCACTCGGGAGCATTTTCCGCACTCGGGCGTTAATCAAACGTTGACCTGAAGGATCGTGCCTTTGGACGACGTTGATGGCCTTGTAAAGCTGCGCCGACATGTCCGCATTCTTGTGGACCTCGGCCGGCTGGCCGGAGAAGAAACCACGCTCTCTCGCTTCCTTGATCAAGCCTGCGTGCAAGTTGCTCGAGCGATCGAGATCGACCACGTAAAGGCCCTGCGATATCGGCATAAAACAGCTGATTTGTTCATCGAGGCCGGGTTTGGTTGGAAGGACGGCGTGGTGGGTCTGGCGACGTTTCCCGCCGACCTGCGGTCGCCACCTGGACGAACATACCAGACGGGTGAGCCGGTGGTGATAGTAGACGGAGCGACTGCGCAACAGCGGGGGGATTTCGTTTTTTCCGAGGTGCTTAAAGAGCACAATATCAAGTCCCTTGCGAACGTACCTATCCTCGTCAAGGGCGCAGCTTGGGGCGTACTCGAGGTGGATTCGACAGTCACGCGCGAGTTCGGCGACGACACTATCGCTTTTCTGATGGCTGCTGCGGCCGTTATCTCTTCAACACTGCAGAGACCAACTGCTTCCGCCGACGCGCAATCAACAGCAGCCGCCATCGGTCAGGTGGAGGAACGCGAGGTGCTGCTGCGGGAGATGCAGCACCGGGTGAAGAACAACTTCCAGCTTATCCTGGCCTCCATTGCTATTCAAAAACGGCGCTTCGAGAGCGCCGAAGTGCATCGCGTTCTGGAGCACGTGGCAAACCGCGTGAACGCTATTTCGCTTGCCCATGACCAGTTGTCACCCGGCCAGGATCTGCGGGCGGTCAATGTGGCGAACTATCTGCGCGCGCTATGCGCATCACTGCAGGCGCAGATGGAGAACGCGACGATCGAGATCAACGCCGACGAAGTCGAACTCGCGATGGAGCGTGCTGTTCCGTTGGGCCTCATCTTGAACGAGGCCGTGATGAACTCTGTCAAGCATGCCTTCGGCACAGGTAAAGGCAACATCAATGTTAGCCTGCAATCCGGCGTCGGCTACGGGGAGGCGCGACTGACGTTGGCAGATGACGGACATGGCGTGCGGAACCCGCGACCCGGTGGATCGGGACAAAAGCTCATTCAAGCACTTTCACGCCAGATTGGCGGCACGGCGGAGCTGTTAAGCTCTGACAAAGGCACCACCGTAACGGTCGTTTTTCCCGTAATCGCATAACGAGTTCGGCGTACCTCTTTACGCATCTCGCACTCCCTGACGCACAGCTCGAAATCGATACGCTTCTCGCAAGAGATCGTCGGCAATAGACCATGACCACCATCGCGACCTTCAACGTACACGGCGTAACACCCGCCCTCCTCAAATGGCTCGGTGAAACCCGATATGAGATCGTTGGCTTGCAGGAGCTCACTTCATCCGACGAGAAATTCCCCGCCGATGCCATCGGGCAAGCCGGCCACGGTGCCATCTGGCACGGTCAGGAATCTTGCCCCCGGCGTGGCAATTCTCGCCCGGGGGGCGCTCAACCAGTGGAGCGCAGACAGGGCTTGCCCGGCGATCCGGTCGACACACTGACCCGGCCGCTACTCGAACCCAGATCGGCGAGCTTGATTGGCTGCCTCCACTGGCTGGGTGGCAATCCTGCCGCAGGCCCGAAATTCGATTACAAGCTCGCGTGTTTCCGGCGATTGATCAGCTATGAGACCGTGCTCAAGGAAGACACTGTCCTCTGCCTTGGTCGTGCCCGCCGCCATCTGTGCCGTGGTGCCAGCATGTTGGATAGGAGATGCCGGCTACTTCTCCCAGATCCGTCAGGTTATGATCTAGCCCGCGACGGCTGGGCGATCGTCTACGTTTGCCTCCTCCAATCTTATATTAGCCAGCGCTTGGAACCTCGAACGATGCATGGAGTTCCCTTTCGATCATGGAGGAGAAACCAATGACCCCGTCCGAAAAAGATAATCTGACCGGTTCCATATCCGACCGCGATGCGTGGGATCGCACGTCCGGCGCTGCCACCGCAGGCAAGTCCGGAGCGGCAATCGATAAGCTGAAGTCGAGTGCCTCCGACGCGTTGGGCGACCTGAAAGATGCTGCGGCTGCGGTTTCAACAGATGCCCGAGGGTATGCGGGGGGCGTGGCCGCTGATGCCGCGGGTGCTTTCAAAGAGGCGGTGGAAACAAACAAGACCGCCGGGGCCGACGCTATCGCAAACATTGCCCACTCGGTCAAAGAAGCGGCAGATGGCATCGAGCAGAAATCGCCTCAAGTGGCGAGCATAGTGCGCAGTGCCGCCGAGGGTGTGGAGCGGATTTCGACCGACATCAGGGATCGTAATGTCGGCGAGCTGGTCGACTCGGTGACGAAGTTCGCGCAACGCCAGCCCGCCGCTTTCTTTGGCATCGGGATCCTCGCTGGTATCGTGCTGACGCGCTTCATGCGGAACTCCAACTCCTGATCTGTCAGGGCCAGGAGGGCTGACATGGACAATGGGCCGGAGGTTCGTTCTTTTGGAGGCGTTGTGCGTGAGGCGGGAGACCGAGCAGCGTCTTTGGCTCGTCTCGACCTGGAACTCTTTCACGCTGAGCTGAAATCAAAAGCTTCCACGATCATGGCGTCTGGGATCTACGGGATCGCGGCGGCGGTCCTGTTTGTTCTGGGGTCGTTTGCCTTGGTGGAGTGCCTGATACTCGCCATCGTGCTGGCTGGAATCAGTGCCGTTTTCGCGTGTCTGATCGTCGGTGCTGTGCTGTCCGTCGCGGGGGTGGCGTCGCTGCATTTCGCAAAAAAGGCCATCGCAGGTTGGACGCCGATCCCGGAGCAGACAATCGCCCAGGCAACCGCCGATTTCACCGCGCTGAAGAGAGGACTCCATCATGGCGCCAACCAATGAGCAGATTGCAGCCTTGGCGGCAAGAGCTGCCTTGGAGCGACACGCGCTAGCTGGCTGCGTCGCGGAGATTACTCGCCGAATGCAACCCCGTCAGCTGGCAGACGGCGCCATGGCCATCGCGAAGAAGAAGATGGAAGAGACGTTCGGCAACGTTTCCTATGCCGTGAAGGAAAATGGTGGGACGGCAGGGCTAATCGGCCTGGGGGCAATTACCGCATTCGAGGTCGGAAGGCTGAGCGCGACCGAAAATACTTCCAGGCATTCTGATGACCATGCGAGCGACCCGGAAACCGAGCCGCCATACGAGCGATCGGACCCGCCGGTTGGTTCGTTTGCTCGGGCTGGCGCGGTGGCTCGGTTTGCAGGCGGGCTGGCGATCGGCTCGATACTAAGCGGCGGCTTCAGGTCGACGGCGCTAGAGAAAGAGCTGATGGCCAATATCCCGTCCGAACTGAGTAGACCTGCAGGCGACTTCATCTCTCAACATTCGAGGGGTGCGAAGATTTGGGCCGCGCAAGCTTTCGGATTTGCAAAATATGGCGCTGCGTTCCTTGTCATCATGGCGGCCATCAGCAACCATTTGAGCGGGTCCACCTCGAGCGACCAGAACGATGCCGGTTAGCTTCCGTGCCTCAGTCCGCACCGACCAGCAATCGGATGTCGAGGAAGCTGCTCGATTGTTGTTGGCTCCCACTTCCTTGCTCGATCCGGCCTCACGGACGATGCTGTCGATCCGTTCGCTGTGCCGCAAAGCGCCGAAAGTCGCGGCGTCGCCAGCAGAGTAGACGGCGGCATAGGCGTTCCAAAAGCTTTGCATCGTCTCGGATCGAGATCCGGAGCCCCTTCGTCGTTATTAGCCACCGCGCATGTTCTTCGCTAGTCCGCGTCGCAGGGGAAAGCTACCTACTCATCTCGCCAGATCACGCGCTTCTCCCACCGGATTTGCACCAAGCGCCGGTAGCGGATCGTGTGCGCCTGCTCTCCGGTCGGGTGGAATAGCTCGGCGTCCAAAGGTTAAGCAGCGTCCTTAGCGGGATCGGTCCTGATCCGGGAAGCTAGAGTCGACTCCAGGAGGCTTCAATCTCGGTAGGCACGGTCCCGCGGAGACGATCGACTCTTGGTGAACGGGCGTCCGATTAAGTATCTTGCAATCCGAAAGCCGCCTTTCCGCTACTTGATGAGTTTCGGCGCCGGAAGACGTACGAAAGTCCCCGAGGAAGGAACCCGCGGGCCACAGGCGGTGAGCTAGGGGATTTCGATTTGCGGCTGCTGTCAGCGATGGCTTTCGACCACAACATGAAGTTTTTATCAGCGTCTCATGACCGATTGTGCTCGGCCTAACCGGTGCGGGAGGCCTGACATATGGCGGATCGGCACGGGCTGCAGAGGGTCAATACAGGGGGACCGGAGACGAACGGGGAAGCAACCCAGCGGATGCTCCGAAGAAGAAGTAAGCATCGCGCAATTTGGCGATGGACGGGCAGGGCCGTGGACGCCCTGTTCTGACACACCACGAGGCCTGATCGGCGAGGACGACGGGGCGCCGGCTCGCACAAAGATTGTAAACGTGGCTATCTCCGCAGACCAAAGAAGCTCAGGACTGCGAGAATAACGACGACGAGCCCAACGAGGTAAATGATGCTATGCATTTCTATCTCCTCCTAGAAGAATAACATTTAGAAAACGCTAATGTTCCGCTGTCGAGCGATCACTTCGTGTAGCTCGAGCGGCTTGTAGAAACGCGCATTTTTAAGGCTTAAATCACCCACTGCAGTGCTAAGCCGAGCGTCGCGAGCCCCATTGCCGCTGTCGAGAGCCAGCCGAGCAGACGCAGCCACCCCTGCACCGGGAACTTGCCCATGATGTCGGCGCGTCCGGCCATCAACATCATGACGATCATGACGGGAACAGCACACATACCGTTGATCACCGCGCTCCAGTAGAGGGCCTTGATCGGGTCGATAGGGGTGAACATGATACCGGTGCCCAGCGCGGCCGCCGCCGCAAGGGTGGCGTAGAACGCCACCGCCTCCTTAGGTTTGCGCGACAGGCCAACTTTCCAGTGAAATGCCTCGCCGACGGCGAACGCGGCCGATCCGGCAAGCACCGGGACGGCGAGCAATCCGGTACCGATGATACCGGCGGAAAAGATGATGAACGCGAACTTGCCCGCCACCGGCTCAAGAGCCTTGGCCGCGTCGGTGGACGAGGCAATGTCGGTGACCCCGGCGTTGTGAAGCGCTGCCGCGGTCGTGAAGATAATTGCCAGACCGATGAGATTGGATAGAGCCATGCCCACCAACGTGTCCGCGCGAATGCGCTGAAACGCCCGCGCTGCCTGCCAGGGGGCCCATTTTAGCGGCTTGGCGGCCGGCTTCGCTTCCTCTTCCTCAACTTCCTGCGACGCCTGCCAGAAGAACAGGTAGGGCGAGATGGTGGTGCCGAGAATGGCCAGCAGGGTGGTGAGGAACGTCCCGCTCCATTGGATCTGCGGGATGAGCCCTCTGGCAGCATCACTCCAAGAGACCTTGGCCGCGAACATGGCCACCACGTAGGCAAACAGGCTGAGGGTCGTCCATTTGAGGATGGTGACGTAGCGGCTGTAGTCGAGGAACACGATTGCCGCGACACAGACCGAGGCGAAGCCGATCACGTAGACCGAACTTGGACCTCCGACCAGCAGTTTCAGCGAGTCGGCCATGGCGCTGAGATCGGCGCCAATGTTGATGACATTCGCGATAAAAAGCAGGGTGACGATAAAGCAGAGCAAGGCCCGCGGGTAGTAGCGGACCAAGTTGCCCGATATCCCTTTGCCCGTCGTGCGGCCGATCCGCGCTGAAATCTCCTGGATGGCCGCCATCAGTGGGAAAGCCACAACCATTGTCCAGCCGATAGTGAACCCGAGCTGCGCTCCCGCTTGGCTGTAGGTGCCAATACCTGAGGGATCATCGTCCGAAGCCCCGGTGATAAAGCCCGGCCCGATAGTGCGCAGGAACCGCTGAAACGGCCCTTTCGCGATCATGTTGCTCTGCTCGCGAGAGGCTCCCGAACTGGCATCGCTCACGTCTTGGTCCTCCATGCCCATGGCCCTGCAACGAAGGGTCGACCTCGGTCGAGGGCTCACCGACGACGTATGAGCGCCTGCTAAGTTAGGTTGGATGGATGATGAACGGGGATTATTCCCTTCAGTTCCCTCGCATCTACTTAAGCCCGCGAGGATAAGCTTCGACGCGCCGGTCACCGCGCGTCCGGGCCGCCGCTCTCTGTGGGATACGATGTCGCCGTCCAGGCGCGATAGGCCTCCTCATCGCCCTGGCTCCTCGCACCGAAGGCGCGCCAAGCGGTAAATGAAGATGCAGGCTACTCGCGCTAGCCGGCTAGATGCTTGTGACTTTCGAAGATGCGGACCTTTTCGGGATAGCCGAGATGGAGCGTCCCGTTGCAACCCGGACACCTGAAAGTGGAAATGACCTTGAACCATGAGCCACGGCGAATGATCGGATGCGAGCATCGTGGGCAATCGAACTTCAGTTGATGATCATTGAGACTTTCCGGGATCGGCAATTGGGCACTCTCCTCGCAATCAAGTTACGTGGATGCCCACCATCATCGCAGGTCGATGCTGGGCATCCACGGGCTGGCAATGAAGGGACTATTCTTGCCAGCCCACCCTAAGAGAAATTTCCGGAAATGGTTTCACGGCTGGGACCTATGAGCGACGTGGCAAGACGTTCGTCTCAGGGATAGTAGGACTGAGGGGCAAGGGACGGCTCGTGGAGGAACCAGCCAGGCTCATTACTGTTACAGGACAGCCCGTCGCGCACACGTTGCCAGCGCATCCGGGCGGTCCCCAATACCTGCCCGCCAGCTCCAGCTGGCGGGCTTTTTGGCGGCTTGACAACCCACCATAGCGGGCCAGTTTCTCGGCGTTTGAGGGATCAATCGGGGATCCGCAAGGCGAAGCTTTCTGCCATCGTTGTGGGACCTTCCGTGCCCCCGCCTCTACCGCCGCCCTGATGCCAAGATGGCTCAGGCGAACGGTAAAGCCCGCCGGCTCCGGTCGTCGGGCTTTTTTGTTACCCGGAACCTAAAGCACGGAAAAGCATTGCCTTTCCATGTTCAGCGACAAAGAAACCCTAATCGTCGAAGCTTGCCTGCTGGCAGCAATACCGGTCTCGATCGGCATAGCAGTGCTGTCGGCCGTGATCTTCCACTGATGTCGCACAGGCCGCTAGCGACTGCCCATGCCATCTACCTCAATCAGGAAAACGGAATACGATCCGGCCAGCAAAATCCTCTCGGTGTGGTTTGTGGCCAGCGGCAAGCGCTACGACTTTGAGGAGGTGCCACCAGAGACCTACACGGCCTTCCGGTCGGCCTTCGTCAAGGGCCGCTATTTCAACGACCACATCCGCAATCATTTCCGGTATCGCCGCGTTCCGGACTAACTGTCCATTTCAAAAGGCTGGTGACCAGGTTGTTCGTGCCAAATGACCTGCCTAAGGTCGCGTCTATCAACCGCCTGGCCGCACGCTAGGCAAACTTGGAAATGGGCCTCCTCGGTGGGCTCAGGCTTAAGTCGCAATTTGCCAACGATAGGCGGTCCCAAATCGGAAAGCTTTGTCACCCGCGCAGCTTTCGCGCTTCCCGCTCCAAAATCTTACGGTCGTTGCCGTGCTCCCCAATCAGTGCCCTGACCTGTTCGGGCGTGATGCGATGCTGCTTGGCGAAGTTGCGGACCTCATAATCCTCATCGGCTGACACGCGGTCGCGGTCGCGGAAATCTCGCTTGTTCTTGTCATCGGTCATTTGCTGTCTCCTTGGCAGGAAAACAGCGGCATTAATCGAATGTTCCCGCGTTTTAGAATTCTCTAACGGAATGCTTACGGTTCTGCGATATTTTAATCAAATTCGTGCTGCGTCAGAGCGCTTATGCGCAAGTCTGCCGGCGGGGATCGGCTTCCTTCATTCGCACGATGGAACCAGAGTTGGTCGAGCTGCCGCCGAAGGGCGAAGCCATGGGGATTGGCGCAAAGTTTTTACAAGCGCTGATCCCGGCCGGTGGCCGTATCCAATTCAGCGAGGCGCTCCCAGGCACACCAGCGACGCCGTCTACCACCCTGCGTGCGAGGCGAACCTCGAAGGATCAGATCGAAGCGGATCGATAGCGCTTACCGCAGTGGCCCAACGATGAACTGGCGCAAGATCAAGTGCTACGTCGAGAAGGAGATGGACATCCTCGGCGTGCAGCGAGGGGCCGGTGAGCCGGCCATGGTGCTCATGGCTGACAAGGGCCACTACATGGGCGGCGCTTTCGTCACCTTCAAAGCTGACAAGCGCCAGGCGCTGTGGAACCGCATTCATCGGCAAGGTGGCGCGCCGCCGCCGAGGGGTTTGAAGAAGCAGAAGGCGGAGTGGCTGAAACCCGGCCTCGTCGGTAGAGTGAATATCCTCAAGGGCGAGGAGATGCTGCGGCACGCCTCGTTAAAGGATTTTTGGGAGGATGAATGATGGCCGTCGCCAAGAAGGATCAGGAGCGCGTCGGCTACGCGTGGATGTATGGCCAGCAGGCGCGCAAGGACGGCAAGGAACGGGCTGTGCCTGATTATTGGGTCGAGCATGCGGAAGCTTGGTTGCAGGGTTTCGACAGGGTGTCGCTCAGCGCTGAGCCCAAGCCGGTGAGCGATCGACTGGAAGCCGAGCTGGACAAAGGCGCGGTGTCGAAGCGCTAGTTCAACGAAGATCGCCTCGGCCGCGACATTCCGCCCTCGGAACGAAATCGCTCGACTTCAGTTGATTTTGGGAAGGGACGGCAGACTTAAGGGATGCCGAACTATGGTCGAGATGCTCAATCTGGAAGTTGCCAGGGCGCGTCAGCGCATCAATCGAGCAAACCGCTCGCTCAGCCGGGCAAACGAGTTGGCGGACGAGTGCGGCGGGGTTGCTATCAACCTGACTCTCTGCAACCGCATCCGCGTCGAACAGCAGCGCGTGATCGATGCGCGCGCCCGCTTTATGAAGCTCAATCCCGAAGCACGCTATTGAGGGAATTTGCCATGCTGTTTGAACCGCTCAATTCGGACGGCCGAACGCGAAGCGCCCTCTACCATGCCGCAAGGTTGGAGATGCTGCACAAACGGGTTGTGACGCGTATGGAGCGAACAGACCACGCGGCGGACGAGGTCGAGGCGGCGGCGGAATTGCTCGTTGAAGCTGTTCAACCGTCTGGAAAAGCCCAGACGCTCGGCATGTAGTGCGCCAGCGGTCGGTCTTGGCTCTCCTCCAGGTTGGCGTTCAGCCGGCCGTCGATGATATACAGCACTTCAATCATAGGAATTTCTCCCCTTCGCCACGGTGCTCGTAGCAGAACCAGTACGATGGTTGTTTCGGCCGCCCGAAACCCCAACCGGCATCCTTGCCGCATTCGGCATGCTCGCAGCGTGCCCGAGCGGGCCGCGCCGGCGCTGCTGGATGGTCTCACCGGTGCGAGTGGCCTCGTCGCTCATCCGTAGCGCCGACCGCGCGGGCTGCCCTTCATCTTGTCCAATTCATCCTGCAGGTGGCCGTTGAGCACGATCATCTCCTTCAGCGCCTTCACGGTGTCGCCGCCGTGAAGCTTGATGAACTTGTCGGCAACCTGTTGCAGCGCTGCCTCCCTGGCGGCTGTCCAACCTGACGATGTGATCCATGGCCGTTATCCTAGAACAAGGAAGCCTGCGCTGGCGGCTCGCCTGGAAACTTGATCTGCGTTTCCGGCTTCTCAACGATCACCAGCGTGTCGTCCGGCGCCGGCCGCTGTAGCTTCTTCGCCTCCGACCAGGGGGCGGTGAGCCACAATTCGGTTTCCTCCGGCGTGGTCAGGATCACCGGCATTGCCTTCTCGTGGATCGGCTTGATGAGCGCGTTGGGATTGGTCGTCAGGAAACCATAGATTTCGTGGTCGCCGGGGCCTTCCTTCACCTTGCGCACGCCGTGCCATGGCGTCCACAGGCCGGCGAAAAAGAACAGTGGTCGCTCCTCGCTGACCGCGAACCAGAAGTTCTTCTGGATCCCGGTTTCTGGATCCTTGTCGCCCGGTGTCGGCGACGGCTCGGCAAAGCTCGTCACCGGCACCACGCAGCGGTTCTCGACGCCGAGATAGGGCTGCCAGTGGGCATACTGCGGATTGCGGACATTGGTTGTGCCGGAATCGGCGTTGCCGCGCATCCGCTCGGGGGGCGTTGGCATGCCCCATCGAAGCCTGGCGAGCTCGCGGCTGCCGTCGGCAGCATTGCGAACCACCGGAGCAAATTGGTTTGGGTAGATGTCGATCGAGGACTCTAAGTTGCCGGAGATGTCGCGGAGCGTCCGCGTCCACTGGCGGATCGCCTCCTGGCTGGTCGTGATGTTGTAGAGATTGCACATGCCTAGCTCCGCAGGGCTTCGGGCACGCTGAGCGGCCCCATTTCCAGAATTCGTTCATAGGCGCCGGAGCGCCACCATACGCCGCGCGCGCGACCGTTCTTCCTGTCTCGCTTCGGATCGAACTTGATACCGCCGAAGTGGTCAAGGAAGGCCGCTGCGGCTGCGCTATCGGAAAAGCAGTGCAGCCGCCATTGTTCCTGCTTGCCGTCCTCCCAGATCGCGATTACGGACCTGATCCGGCATTCGAGGCCGTGCTCTTCGAGGAAGCGCCGGATCAGCGTGAAATTGTGACCGGTGCAGATATCGTCGGGCAGGGCGGCCTGGTGCGGCATCTCGCGGTCGATGATCGTAGGCGCCGGGATGCCGCGGCTTCGCGTGACCATCAATGCTGCTGGCGGCGCGCCTTCATTCGGGCGGCTTCCGTCAGATTGATCTCGGCTTGGTCGCAGATCGCCTCCGCGAGCGACAGCTGCAACTCCAAGTCTTCTGGGTAGCACGCCGCGACCCAGCATGCCATCAGTTCCGCAATGGCCTTTTTCTGGCTGACATCGGACAGGCCGCGCAACTGCTTGCCCATCTTGCGTGACGCGAGATGGATGGCGGGCAACTCGCGCTTGATGATAGCGAAGATTTCGGGTTGGTCGGCTTCGATGGCACGTAGGGGCTTCATTGGAAATTCCTCCATCTCGCCTACAGTGAACGAAAAGAGAACATTGAATCAAGAGACCTCTTGACGTCACAGGAATATGTTCCTCATTTCAGCATATGCCGGAACAACCAGAGAAGTGGCCGCGAGGTGCGGTCTGGACGCTGACGCATGCCCATGATGCGGGGCAAGCGTGCGGCATCCGCTGCGGTAAGTGCAATCTCAAGCGCTTCTACAAGCCGCTAGAGCTGCGCGAGGTCATCGGCAATGTCACGATCGATGAGGTTCGGGAAAAGGTTCGGTGCCAGCAATGCGGCAGCGAATGGATGGACGCCGAGCTGTTCCATCCGACCGGAGAGCAGGCGCACACGATCCGGTATAGGCGCCTAGTCCAAATCCGCTGGGAGAAGCGTGTGATCTGGCGAGATGAATAGACCCGCTAGAAGGCAAGCACCGTCAAGTTGTGGAATTCTTCAAAGCGGCCAGGGAAATTGCGTGCCAGATACCGCACCACCTTGGAATTATCCATCAGCCGGCCGAAATACCGGCTCGCGGTGATGAGTTCCAGGCTCAACGGGCCGCGCCGGTCGAGCGCGTTTAAGAATGCGCGGTTAATCTCGGCCAATTCGGACACCATTTCTGCCCTCCGGTCCTTGGAAAGGCTGGCGAGCTCAGGTTGCGGATGGATATCTTTAACCAGGAACGACGGTGGCGTGAGAGCGACGAGCATCTTCACGTAGTTGACGCTGACCGGCCCCCTGGCAATCATCAAGCGAGCAATCTCTATTTGCCTGACCGGAAGCACCACCCGCAGCAATGCGAAAAGCCCTGCCGGCCCGGTGCAATCCCTCAGCAGACTGAGGACTTCTGGGCAAATCTCTCCGGCTGAAATCGGATTGGCCTCCCCGGAGATAGGTTGCGATGAGGTCCGCGCAGGTGGAAAGCCGCTGATTCTCAGCCCCAATGTATTCGGCATTGTTGCAAGGCCTTCGGATGCCAACAGCGCACGGAATCGCCGGTCGCCCGTTATCAGGCGAACCGTCACGACGATCCTGTCCAAACGGTGCTCCAGTTCCTCCACCTCTGCGATGAAGGCACGCTTGCGTGTGCGCTCCGCGTCGTAAATCTTCAGAAACTCGGGAGTGGAACGGCGCATCTTCGGGCGCATCTGATCGGAGGCCAACGCCCCCGCATGCCGGCGGTCGTTGTTGAGGAGAAGCTGGTAGGCAACTTCTCGTTTCAGCCGCTTTGGGGTCATATTGCCATCTCGACGGCCGCTCGCTCCGCCAACACAACCAGCGGGGTGAGCGTAGGGAAGACATATGAATCCAGACGCGCCCCGTTATGGGCGTGCAGATCAGGTTTGCCGGCGATCTCACCCACGGGAGCAATCAAATAGTCTCGAATGGCCAGGTCGCCGGGACTCATCCGGATCAGGACAAAGATGTCCGACAGCGGCTGCCGATCAGCCTTCGAAAACCAGCGCGGATAACCGAAGTGGGAAACCCTGCAGCGTGCTATTGCTATCGCCACGGTTATCTCCTCGTTGATCCACACGAGGCCCGTCTCCGCCTCATAGGCCGCAACGGCGCCCCGCTTTTCAACTTCGGCCAAGAAATCCTGAATCACCTGCAGTTTCACGGTGTCCAGTCGTCGATTGACGCTGATGTGGCGGTAATTCTTGGGCGCTTGGTATCCGATCAGCTCATAGGCCTTGCCGAGGGATCCAAAACGCCACCAGTATCGTTGGGCCGGCGGGCAATCGGGATCGCCATCAATGATGAAGGTTGACAGAGCGCCACGGCGTGCCAGCAGCGCCTTTAGGGCGTCCAACATCTCCTGATTGGACATGTGGCGATGGATGGTCTTCAGCAAAGTCTGAGCTCGCTTGAATAGCTTGCGGTCGACGATCGGCTCGAGGACGTTTTCTACACGGAGCCACTGGTCGGGAGGATTGTGGAACCGATGGCCTTTGAGCTTGGTCGATCCCCTATTCCAGACGCTGTTGCCAATGTAATTCTCGTTAGTCAGCAGCGAGTGCACCGATTCCCTCGTCCATGGGCGCCCCAGGTCGGTCAGCGCGCCGCGCTTGTTGAGCGTTCGGGCGACTTCAAGCTGTGTTTTTCGAGTTCTTACAAAATGCTTGAAAATCCATCGTACCGTCGCGACCTCGTCGGGCGGCCCGTGGATCAGAACGATGCGATCGGATTGCAGGTTCTTGTACTCGTATGACGAAAGGATACCTTTCGGATGCCCATGTTGGTCGACAAGCAGGCGCCGCAGGCCAAATCCCGCTTTGCCGCCCTGCCGAAAACCCATCCGGATTAGCCTCGCCTGGCCGACGAAGACTTTCTGCGACAGCATTCTGCTGTGCTCCGCAGCCATGCTGCGTTTGATCGCCTTGAGCACATCAGATCCGATGCTGCCGTCGTTTGCGAACTGTTCGGCGCAAAATTCGATCCGGACGCCAGCCATCTGGCATCGATACTCATATGCAGCGCTCTCATCTATATTCTGGAAGCGCCCCCATCGGCTCACATCGTACACCACGACGGTCTCGAAATCGGCATTCCCACTCTCGACGTCAGCGAGAAGTTGCTGAAGCCCAGGGCGGCCTCCGAGATTGAGGCCACTGCGCCCCGCATCCTCGTAGCTGGCAACGATCTCGTAGCCCATGATATCCGCATAGTCGCGGATGGCATCCCTCTGGTTTTCGATCGAGTAGGTCTGGTGCTCGGTCGACATACGAAGATATTGAGCCGCGCGAACCCTGCGCCTCCCGGCAGGAGGGTCGCGGGCCGTTGCAACCTTATCCATCGCCTTGCACCGTCGTGCTGGTGCTTTAAAATAGCGGTCGATGACCGTGCGGCAAGGGAACGGAATGCGTCAGTACGTCGGGCTGATCCACAAAGAGGACGCCAGTGATTACGGAGTGTCTTTCCCTGACTTCCCCGGTGTTGTCGCGGCTGGCGCAAGTCTCGCCGAGGCGCGCGAGCTAGCCGAACAGGCGCTTGCTTTCCACGTTGAAGGTCTCATCGATGACGGCGAGGCCCTTCCCGTTCCCACCTCCGTTGCACAAATCGAGGCAGACCGGCCGTCGAGATATCACAACCATCATGGTTCCATTGAGGATTCGCTAAAGGTTACTGCCAAGAGAGCCGCCTTTCCCGTTTGGCAACCATGGCGTTCAACTGCCGGGAAACCGTGATTCACTTCGTGAGCCGGCGCGCCGCCGTTCCGCCGCAATGCGACCGCACTTGGCGATTCCGCCCCCGTTTTCCAGTCCCTGGGGCTTCAGAGGAGTTCTAGTGATGATCATTAAGAAGGCTATTCTGGCGGTGCTGATGACCGCAGCACTCGCCGGCTGCGAGACGCAGACCGAAGGCCAGCAGCGGGCCACTACCGGCGCGCTGATCGGTGGCGCCGGCGGCGCACTGGTCGGTCAGGCGATCGGCGGCAACACCAAGAGCACGGTAATCGGTGCTGCCAGCGGCGCGCTGCTCGGCGCCGTCGTTGGCTCGGCCACCACCCCGCAGCGCCGCGGCGACCAGCTCTGCCGCTATCAGGACCGCTACGGCCGCATCTACACCGCGCCCTGCGACGACCGGTATTACAACGGCAACTATTGATCGTTAGCCACCTTCTCCCCGTTCGCGGGGAGAAGGTCCGGGGTATGAGTGCATTGTCGGTCGCGTGCGCCGCAAAAAGGTTCTTGTGCGACGCAACAATCGATGCGTAGATGGGTTTGGGTGACGCTGGCGGGGTCAGGACGACCGGAGAGCGGAATCTGAGACCCGAGACGAGCCATTTCGACGCGTTGCATGGACTGCGAGGCATCGCTGCCGTTCTTGTGATGCTTGGCCATTTCAGCGAGCTTACGGCGCGGCATCTTGAGCTGGCGCCGTCAGGCTTCCTGGCCGTCGACCTGTTTTTTCTGCTGAGCGGCTTCGTGATTGCCCACGCCTATGACGAGAAGTTCCGGAAAGGGATGTCTTTCTGGGAATTCGCGGAGGCCCGTATCCTCAGGCTTTACCCGTTATATTTCGCCGCAATCGGTGTCGCCATGGTCGGCGTGGGCGCGGTCATCGCAACGCAGGGGCTAAGCTCGTATTCCCGGCTGGATTTGCTTGCGAGCCTCGCGTTTTCCCTTCTTTTCCTTCCCACGCCGCCGTCGCTGTCGGTCGGCCCAGATGTGCTCTTCCCGCTGAACGGTCCGGCATGGTCGCTTTTCTATGAACTGGTCGCCAACGCGGTTTTCGCCGCGCTGGCCCTGAAGCTTGCTCGCCGCTCGCTGGCTGCTATCTTCAGCCTTGGGTTCCTGGCGCTGGCGCTGATGGCCTGGCACGGCGTCATCCTGGGTGGCGGGGCCCATTGGGACGGCACGATCGCGGCTCCCGCCCGGATCGCCTTTTCCTTCTTCCTCGGCGTTTATCTGCGGCGATATGCGACCGGAGACAGCCGGGATGGCAATCTTTACATGCCGATCCTGCTGGCGCTTTGCGCGGGACTGATGATCTTCCGTCCCGCCGGAAATGCGCAATCGTACGACCTGGCGATTATAGTGCTGGTCTGGCCCTGGCTTGTTCTCACGGCTTCCCGCTTGCGGCTCTCGGGCTTCTGGCGCGCGATCGCCCTTTTCTCGGGCAACATCTCCTACGCCATCTATGCGCTTCACACGCCGTTGATCAGGATTGTGAATGTCCTGGACGAATCCGTCACTGGAACCCAGTGGAATCAGCACGGCCTGCCATTCGTAGTGGGAACATCCATTCTCGTCATCGCGGTCTCGGCGTTCGCGCATTATGTCTACGACAAGAATGTCCGGACGCTGCTGCGGCATCTGCTTTCATTGCGGCGCGCACGCGAGGGCGTGACGCAGTTC
The DNA here is from genome assembly GCF_033977215.1 of Mesorhizobium humile. Classification (NCBI taxonomy): domain Bacteria; kingdom Pseudomonadati; phylum Pseudomonadota; class Alphaproteobacteria; order Hyphomicrobiales; family Phyllobacteriaceae; genus Mesorhizobium; species Mesorhizobium humile. The sequence goes on along the minus strand of NZ_JAVIIV010000016.1, from coordinate 132,068 downwards.
TAGCCGAAGTCCTGCCGCACCGGCGGCGATCGACGATGCGCCGCCGATGCTACTCGGCAGGACTTGGCTTCAGCAGCGGCTTGCGGGCGAACCGGCGCAGAACCGTGCGACCGAGTTGCTGGCCAGGCATTTCGATGACCCTGTAGGTAACGAAGGACAGGACGCAGACCACCGGCAGCACGATCGCCAGCACGATGGCGAAGCGCAGCGGCGCCGCGAGGCCGTCGCCATAATGGGCAATGACGAGGGCCGCCACGGGTTGCAGAACCAGAAGGTGGATCAGATAGATGCTGTAGGACAGTTCGCCGAGCACACGGAACACGCCTCCGCCCAATGCGATGGCGATCGTTCGCGCCATGGCACCCGCCGTGCCGGGCAGCATCCGATAGAGGACGAGGGCAAAGAACCCAAGCACCAGCGCTTCGCGTATCACGAACTTCGAAAGGCCGTAGCCGTCGCCGAAGGGAATGGCCGCAAGCGCCATGGCCAGCGCCAGATGCAGCAGCGGTCGCGGTTGCCTCTGGCCCAGGACGCCCGCCAGAAGCATGCCGCACAGGAAGACCTGGATCTTCAGCGGCAGCAACGACGGCATCGGGAAATGGACCGAGATCGCATTGAGGATCATCACCACGAAGGCGCCGAGAGCCGCCACGACTATCGCGCTCCAGACCCAGTCGAAACGGCGCACCAAAAGCATGAGCGCCGGGAAGACCGCGTAGAACTGCATTTCCAGCCCGAGGCTCCAGTCGGGCAGCGGCGTCCGGTAGGCAAGGTTCGGGGAAAGGCCGAACAGGAATGTCAGGTGGGCGGCGATGTTCTTCAGGCTGCTGTCGAGGAAGCGCTCGGGCGCCTGCGGCACACGGCCCAGGAATGCGTCGATGACCGTCCGCGATTCATAAAGATACGGGCCGAGCGCCAGCGCGAAGAACATCATGACGTAGAACAACGGCGCGATGCGGAAATAACGCCGCGTCCAGAATTTCAGCCAGGTTTCAGGCCTTTGCCAAGGCTCCTTGTCCTGGCGCAACTGATAGTGGAACACCATCAGGAAGCCGGACAGCATGATGAAGAGATCGACGCCCAGCGCAGGGTCGCCAAGCACCGGGAGATGCCAGCCTGTCAGGAGCAGGCAGTGACCAACCAGCACCCACAACGCGGCGGTAGCGCGAAGCCCATCCAGGCATTCGATTCGCGATGAATCCGTAAGGCTATCGTTCATGTTGCACTGCAGCATGGCGAGCGAGCCCAGAATGTCAACCCTCGATGTCTGTCAGCTGAAATTTGATGCGGTCACGCGCGTCATATCGGCCCACCTAGTCCGGCTTACGGGCTGAGGCTGGATCTGAGCAAGGGGAGGAATACCCGCTGATGGTGTGGGGCTTTGGCCCGAAACTCTGGGTAACAACCTGACCAGTTTCGCGATGTTGCGAATGGCCTATTTGGGGCCGCAAGCCGACCGTCCGCCATTGGGGGAGTTCAGCGACTTGCTGCCATTCGGCAGCCGAAGGTGTGGCCTTAAGTCGCAAACTATCGGCTTCGTATAGCAGGGCCTGGGGCTTCATTGATGCCGCGACCAACACCATATGACGACCCATAGCCTTTCAAAACGAGAGAAGCTCGCCTCGGAGCGGTCGCGCTGCGGCCGTCAGTCCGGTATCGGCTTATGAACTAGGAACCTGAAGACCATCATGCGTGAAAATATCAGACTGACTTCGAGAGACGTCCCCCTCATCCAACTAGGCGTCTATCAGTGCCGCTTCCCGGTAAGCGAAGACCCATCAGTGCCCGGCGGTTATCGTTTTTGTGCTGGGCCAACTTCGGCGGATCGCGTCTACTGTGATCACCACCACAGCATCGTGACTGCCCTCGATCCTCGTCGAGCCCGGCCGGGTCGCCTCTTCGCTCAACGACGCGCCGCGTAGGTCACGTTGGGGGGTGCCGTCCGCGCTTTGGCGTGTGTCGCTTCGTCGTCGAGCATTTCCAGACCTTGGCGTACCTGATGTCGCCTTTCGCGAGGGCTGCCTGGTCCGTACGGATTTTCATCTTCGTCCAATCGACGGCGTGAAAAGCCGCCGGGGGAAATGCCCATGTTGGCCGCCGGCCGAAGGTGAAAGTACGGCAACTTCCAGGCTTGGCGAGAATCGGCGGGCGGCGAGATCCAGGCGCAGTGCCGACTGACGCTTCGCGCCGCAATCAGAACTGGTTCAGCAGGCCACGGGGAAGGTCCAATGCCTTCTTAAGCCAGTTGCGTCGCGGGGCTTCCGCGGCTTTCTGAAATGGCAGTGCTGAGCACCCTTCCTGCATTTTCGTCCACGAAGGGCTATTAAGCACCATGTCGCAACGCGCGAGGTGACCTTGCCCCGCCACGGCCAAACAAGCGAAACTTCCCGCGGGAAACATCTGACCGTCACCTCGACAGGACGAGGCTGAGGCAGCCCTCGGTATCCGGGTAGCGCCGCCAGGACAGTAATCGGCGATCCTGTCCCAGGAAAAAACGTTCTGGTCGTTTTCGCAACGAGCGAGATAGCTATTGGGGCCTGTCGCCAGACAGGAGTACTGGCCCAACTCGAACTCACCATTCGGGGCGAGACACTTCGCGTCCGCCGAGCTTGCCATAGCGACCCCGGCGAATACCGCGGCAGAAACGAACAATCTGACGTTCCGTTGCTTCAAATGCATCCTCCAATCGGACTGATCGCATTTCTGGATTGCGGCATAATTCTGTTCTGGCCTTCAATTCAATAAGCGACGATGCATGGCAGGCGGTCATCGACCAGATCGATAGCCACGTCAAAGCGCGACCGACTAGAGCGTCCATTGCGGCGGGTCACTTCGGGGCCGAGAACGGACCGTCTAATATCGGCAGCACATCGCCGAAGCTGCCGTGGCAGCAGTCACTGGGACCAGTAGTAAGCGATTGATGCGCCGATCACCGCGCCGGCGACGAATCCACCCACCAAGTCTGCCGTGCGGACCGTTGGTGATCACCGCGCTATGCAGCAACACCATGGCCTGGGATATCACCTAAGGTTTGCCTGTGCGTTCTATGTCGAGGGAAGTGCCAGCCGATTGGCCTGCAACGATACGGCGGAAGAACCACAGAATGACTGGGCAGACCAGGAGCATGACGGCGCCGAAGTCGAGCGCGGCGCTTGCGGAACCGAACGACGTGGAAAGCTTTCCGCCGATCGCGGAACCAACCGGGCTTCCAGCATAGAAAACCGTATAGAATATCCCCATTCCGACCGCCCGTGTCTTCGGCTCGAGCACACGCGCAGGAAGGCTCATTATCGCCCCGGCAGGCAAGCCGCAAACGGCCCCGACGGCAATGACGACGGGAAGCACCTGGTCGCTTCGCGACAGAAGAACCGTCAACAGCGCAAAGCCAATGCAACCTGCGACAACGATAGCTTCGCCGCGCTTGGTCAGATCAGCGAGGAAGCCCCCGACGGGAACCGAAATTGCCGTGAGCCAGAGGACGATGCTGATCGTTGGTCCAGCTGCAGCCATGGACCAACCTTGCTCGACGAGCATCGTTGGGCCGAAACTGAAGATCATCACCAAACCGAGATTGTAGAGACACCAGATCGAGCTAGCGGCAATCACCGCACAGACCGTTTCCGAGGTCACACTTCCTCGTTCGCCTTCAACGGAGGCGGCCGCCTCCGGCTCGTGGTAGAAAAAGGCCATGAGGACAAGGCCGATCAAAATCCATCCTGCGACAGCAAGGTTGACGAGATGAAGGCCGAACCTCGTTGCGATCCATGGCAGGAGCATGAGCGAGATTGCGATGCCCACCGGCCACGAGTTAACGAAAATGGCCATCGCTGTTGCAATTTCGCGGCCGGTGAACCAGTCGGCGACCATCTTGGTCATCAGGACGCTCAGGAGAATGCCGCCAGCGCCGGCGATCAGTCGGCCTGCGATTTGCACGCTCCATGACGCCGACGAGGCCATCAGCAATTCGCCTGCCAGCATCGCCAGGAGTCCCGCAAGAACCATCGCCTTGTCGCCATAGCGGCGTCCGATGGTACCACCGGGGAAGGCGAGCAGGACGCCCGGAGCAAAATAGACCCCGATAAGGACGCCGATGTCGGCCAGGCTCGCACCGAGGCTTTGGCTAAGCTGCGGCGCTACGGCCCCTACGCTGCCAAACTGGAACGCGAAGGCGGCACGAGCGACAAACAAGACAGCAAGAATGGTCCAGCGGCGCGGCACTTGAATCCTCCCTAGGACTGACGATCGGCGCATGGTTTTCACCAAATGCGTCGCGGGCTCAGTCCCGTCCACCATTGTTCAACGCTTGCAGATCATGTCGGCCAACGGCCCAGGCCAGCGCCTCTTCGAGTCTGTCGTCACCCCAAAACGTTTCGCCATCCACGACGAAGGCCGGGGAACCGAAAATGCCATAGCTGCGGGCCGCATCGGTTTCAGCCTTGAGCCGCTCGTGGGCACGGGCGCCGTCGGCCTTGGCAATCACATCATCGACATCCTGACCGAGGGGGGCCAGCACATGGCCCAAATGGGCGCGGCTACCCAGTTCCATGCCTTCCAGATACCATGCCGAGAAGCTTGCGATGGTATAGGCCTCGCACCAGCCCTCTTCGGCCGCTACCATGGCGATCCGGTTGGCCAGAAGGTCCGGATCGGTCGGCCAGATGGGCGCCTTGACATAAGGCACGCCGTGCGTCGCCGCGCGCCGCTCCACATCGCGCCACATGTACTTCACCTTTGCCGCCTGAGTGCGGAGGGCAATGTTGTTCTCGGCCATCACGGTTCGGACATTGAAGGGGCGCCATCGAACGGCAACACCCGACTGTTTCGCCATCGCGGCAATGCGCATCACCGACAGATATGCGTAGCCGCTCCCGAAGAAATAGAAGAAGTCGATCTGCTTCATTCCCACCGCCTCCACGGCCGCAGCCGATTCGACACGAACCAATGCCTCAGTCGGTGCTGTTAAGGCTGCACACGCGTATGAGCCATGACCCGTCGGGCTGCCGCTCGAACACGTCGACTGATGTACCGTTGCCGACTTCTAGCCCCTCGGTGTACGTGGCCAGGCACCAAGCCAAGTCACCAGATTTGCCCGCGTGCATCACTGTCATCTTCTTGTCGGTCGCCTCGCTGTGCCCGTTCGTCCAGGTTGCGTGGAGGGCTTCGATCGCGTCGCGGCCCCGAGCAGGAGGCGCATAAGGCGAATGTAATTCGGCATCGGCCGTAAACATCGCGCCGCATGTTTTGGCGTCGCCGGCCCGATAGGCGGCCACGTAGGCATTCCAGAAAATCTGCAGTTCCTCGTGGATCGACACCGCCGGCCCCTCCAGGGGTGAGATTGCTATATTAGCAATTTCTCAGACATGCGACAATTCTCCCATGCGGGGTCGGCCGCCGGCCATCTTCCCATCTAACCGTCATCGCGGTGGCCCCATGGTGGGGGTGTCAGTCTCCCTTCTGGCAGTTTGCGACCTCACACCGCGCACATGTGTCCGCTTACGGGATATCGCAAAGGCGGGCTCTACGTCTGAGTTAAGGCGCATTGCCGACCGGCAGCTTGGGGGCCGACAGCGGACCGTCAGGTATTGGCCGGCATTAGCGACAAGCTGCCGTTCTGCTGCCGACCCATTGCGGCCATTCGAGGCACTGCGGCAGGTTCCTGAGAGTTGACGTTCGCTTCATCTCGCTGACAGTTGGAGCTTTAGTGGACCATGTTCGCCAATCGAGCTTATGGTGTGTGGCTCAACGACTTCGACTGCGCTCCGTGAAGGCGACGAACTCGGTGGTGACAAGCTGCCGTCGCTGGCCGTGTTCATCGGGGATGTTCGGCCGGCGATTGGCTCGAACGTGCTAACCCGCCAAAGAATGCTCGATACCCTGGCCGGGCGGTAGCACCAGAGGGCCTCGGTTCCGCGCGGCGTACAGGATCTCGTCTTCCTCAGTGAGCCCGTTCAAGAACAGCTTGAAAAGGTGAGCCGCCAGTTTCTGGCCGCGCGTGCTGTCGAGCAAAATCCCGCGCTCCTCGCACAGGGTTTTATGGATTCGGGCAAGCATCGCAAGTTCGTCGTCCATGACGATTTGGCCGGGGTACAACATAGCCTTTCCTCCTCGAAAGCTACGAAGCCCGCAGAGTGCGACAAGCATGTGAAGTCCGCAATTAATTTTGATGTGATCGGACAGCTGCCGGGCGTCCTACCTTTTGACCGGATTCCCCCCGATGAGGTCGGCTGCCATTTCGCGCGCCTGGTCGCTCATGCGGCGCATCTGGTCGCGGTTGGCCTTGCTCTTCTTAATGGTCTCCCGAAGGGTCTGGGCCTCTTTCTTGGCCTTCAGATTGTCCAGGATCGCGACGGACTCGGCGAAGATCCCCATGGTTTCCTCTTGGACCCCTATCGCCTTGTCCATGCCCTTTGAAAAACTCTCCAGCTTCTCCGTCACGGTCTCGAAGTCGGCGAGGAACTGGTGTTGACGGGCTCGATTGGCTGTGGCCTGCGCGAACACGGTTCCCACCGATATCAGCGCACCAATCGAGATAAGGAAGCCTAGGACGCGGAAGGCGAATACAGACCAGCTAATTCCGTCTGTATTGGCCCATGCCACGATGGGACTGACGTCGCTCCATGCGGTACCGAGAACTACTACAATCGCACCGGCGCCAATGATGCCGGACCACCGCTTTGGCTGCGCGTCTGCCAAAAATACTCTTCAAACTTGTTGAGAAAGCCTGTGTCGACCATCCAACGCCCCCGTCAGAATTCCTTGCAATAATATGTGAGCAAACCGGTGGCTTTGTAAGAGGTCGACTCTAGCGGAACAAATCAGGAACGTATTCATACCCCGATTAATTGCCGGAGACATCCTATGCCTGCCCGCCACAAAGGTATTCACTCTGACGTCGTCGTCCTCTTCCTTCGCCGTGAGGCCCAGCAAAGCCATGATCGAATAGCGGCGGCCGTAGGTCAGCCCTGAGCCGTATGCCTGCCGACAGCAATGTGACCGAATAAGCCATGGTCGCGATCGAAATCAGTGCTGCGATTTCCATGTTGGTCGAGGACATTCCGGGCGACGTGGAAGGAGCCCTAAGTCTCGGCCGCTCGATGCTTTAAAACGGCCACCAAGCTAGCGCCAGGACGACGCCAGCGGACGCGGCGAAGGCGACGTGACTGCTGTCTGAGCGTCCGCTTTTAGGAAACTGTACCACTAGCCGGAACGACTACCATGCGGCGCAAAGCAGCCGTTTGAAGTGGCCCCGGCAAATGATCAGGCCATCGTCCATGAGATCGATTCACGTATCAAAGGGTGTTCCCGCAGACCCTTTGCTTGGTGGTTCATGAGGTTACACTGGCCTCATGACCTTCAAACTGACATTCCTTGGCACCTCGGCGAGCGTGCCCTCGGCCGAACGCAATCATCCAAGTCTCCTCATTGAATCCGGAGGCCAGCGGATCTTGGTTGATTGCGGCGAAGGTACTCAGCGACAGCTGCTGCGTGCCCGAGCCGGCTTCAGGCGGCTCGACCGTCTGCTTCTCACGCATGCGCACTTCGATCACGTGCTCGGGATTCCGGGGCTGTTCTCGACACTTCGGCTCAGGCAGAGCGAAGAACTCGTGTCCGTTCACGGAAGCCGGGAAACCCTCGACGTCGTTGCCCGCATGCTCGCGGGTCTATGGGGCGAAGGTCGGGCGCCGATCTCTTTGGATCTCGTGCCGCTGACGCCGGGTTTGGTCGTCGACGCAGATGAGTTCAGGATCGACTGCTTCCAAGTCCGACATCGCGATACCGATAGCTACGGGTTCGTATTCGAGACGCCGCCGCGTCGACACCTTCGCCCGGACCGTTTGGCGGCGCTGGGTGTGCCGGATGGTCCAATCAGAAAGGAACTGGCGGAGGGCCGCTCCATCATCCTCTGCGATGGCAAGGCGGTTGCACCTGAAGAAGTTCTTGGGCAGCCCGAAGGCGCCAAGAAGCTCGTCATTATCGGCGATACCGAGACCACCGATGGTTTGAGAGAACAGGTACGCGGCGCCGATTTGCTGGTCATCGAAGCCACGTTCCTTCAACGAGATTCAGGCATGGCCCGCGAGTACGGCCATCTCACAGCGGCGGAAGCCGCATCGGTGGCGGCGAACAACCATGTGAAGCAACTCGTTCTCACCCACATCTCCGGCCGCTATTCTGATGAGGAAATCCTAGCCGAGGCCATGCAGACGTTTGCGAACTCCGCGGTCGCAACGGATTTCACAATCCTTACGGTCTAGGGGCGCGTATTCATAAATTCAGAATGTCCGCTTTTGAAAGGTAAAGTGGACTCGCGCCCCCGGGTACGGGGCCTAGATCGATCGTATCTGATCCCAAAGCACTTTGGGTTCCCATAGCTCGAACGATGACATTCAGGATCGGCATCATTTCGGACACACACGGCTTGTTGAGGCCCGAGGCAGAGCGTCGCCTGGCCGGTGTCGATCATATCATTCACGGCGGAGATATAGGCAGGCCAGAGATCATCGCCGCGCTTCGAAGGATTGCGCCGGTCACCGCCATCAGAGGAAACGTGGACACCGGAACCTGGGCCGCGCAGTACGCTGAGACTGAGCTCGTGCGGCTTGCGGGGCGAACGATCTATGTGCTTCACGACTTGAAGACGCTGCAGATCTCGCCGGCCGCGCTTGGCATCGACATGGTAATCTCGGGCCACTCTCACATTCCAAAGATCGAGACTGTCGATGGGGTGCTCTACTTAAATCCCGGCAGCGCCGGCCAGCGGCGCTTCAAGCTGCCGATCACGTTGGCGACGGTCGATGTCACGCCTAGCCACATGCAACCAGTCATTCACGAACTCGGCGACGCTTGATGCGTCGCACGCACCCTGAGGCGAATTGGACGCCAAGAAATGTCTGGAATGGGCTGAAAGCTGAACATGTGCTTTCGGGATATTTGGACCAAATTGCCAACCTTTCCATCGAAGGAACCGCACTGGGGATGAAGAACAGCACGCCAAGCAAGCGCTTCATCCTTGCACGCGCAGCGCGAGTGCCGCCCAGGCGCCGCTGACCAGTGCCAAGGCGCTGGCGACAAAGCCGGTGACAAGGCTGCCCTAGGCTTGGCTGAACTCCTACCGTGGAATTGGAAAGTGCAATCTGCGAGATTGGCTGCCTGACCCGAGCCGAACTTCACCTTAGCTACCAGCCTGACGGTTCGGACCGACGTTTCGTGACAGGCGGCGCACCGCGGCCGCATTCAATTCGCCATCGTCTGCGCTGCGCCGTTGGCGTGAGCTGGACCGGCGTGGGGCAGCATGGGTTCAGCGAGAACCGCGGCTTCCGTTGCGACCTATGCCCTATGTGACTGCTCTCTGGCGAGTTGTTGTCCGCCGCCAGAGAGCAGGGCGACGCAGCGGCCTGCGTCGCCGGGATTAAGGCCGCTTAGTTCAGTGCGGCCTTCTCCAGGCCGAACTTGCGTCCGCCGAACCCCGGCACCGTCTTGATGCCCGGTTGTCGGCGGATTTCGCGCTTGCCAAGACTGCTTTGCGCTACATGTCCTCTTGATGGGCACGCTTCTAATCGACGCCTTGGCTTGCCTGATGCTGGTTGGTGCAGTCTGGAGTTACCGGCGGCGGGATTTGATCGGAATGTGGAGCTGTCTTCTAGGGGCCGTCTTCGTGGTGCTGGTGCTGCTGTTGCCAATCTAGGACGTGCGAGGAAGGGCCCGCTTGTGCGCGCGCAATAGTTGCGCAATGCTGCTCCTGCAAGTTTTGCGGGGATAAGACAATGTTTCACGACATATGCCTGCAAACCTTTCGACTGGGCGGGGTGGATGCAGTCAACGCGCTTCTCAAACAGCAATTCCCATTTGTTGCTGATCGAGTCCGCGCAATGGAGGATCTTCAGGACACTGGCTATTGGTCGATCGCCTGGCATGAGAAAAAGCATCCAGACGGCGGGATGTACCGCGACTTCGGAAGCGTCAGAGAATACCTTGCCGACGATGACGAGGGTTAGACCAAATTTGCGCGTCGCCCTTGCGCGGCCTTCCTCCATTCGCATGTTTCGCCTGCAGCAGAAGCGCATACATCTTTACCAGCCGCTGCTACTCCGTTGAGCCGACTCCTCGAAGTTCCAGCCGGGCTAGGCCCGGTAGCCCTCCTGAGCTGACTACCGGGCCGCTCCCGTGTTTAAGCAGAAAACCAGCGGCGCGCTTTCTTCGCTGCCCTTTGGCTCTCATCTTTTCTCACTTCTTCTTCGGAGCGTCAGCCGGGTTGACGAAAGTGATGCCACCAGGGGCGCTAACCTGAACGTCAATGATCCCCCCTTCATCTCCGGTCCACACGTAGTGCTTGCCTCCAGGCTGTAACGCAAAAAACGCTCCCGGCTTAAGCCATGGGCCGGTCTGGTCGACCTTATCTCCAAACCCGAACCCAACCTGACCGCTAATCAACCACACGGCCTCCGCGTTGGGATGGCTGTGCGGCGGAACGACGTAGTGAGGTGGAAATTTTACACGGGCAACGCTCCAGTCGCCGGACTGCGCCAGCACAGCGACTTTTGCGCCAGGCGGAAGGTCGCCGATGTCCTGCCATTTCAGGTCAGGACTGTCGGTCGTTAGGACGGGGGTTGTCTTTACGCCTTCTTGACCCTCAGCAGCCAGTGCCTCGCTTCCAGATACAAGGGCTGCCGCACTTGCCAGTCCGAGCAAAAGGAGCATTGATCGGCCATTAGATCGCGACGAAATCATCATGGTATGCATCCTCCCTGTTCGTCACGCGCGTGTGTGCGCGAAACCGCTTATATTAGCAGACACGCATTCACTTGGCGCCGGGCGTTACCGAAATTGATGGGGCGATAGGAATCTGTACCCGTCGTCGGGCAAATGCGGCTGCCATCATCCTTTTAGGGAAAGCAGATGCCAGGTCGGGAAGTCCGTCGTTCCAGGGGGCTGATCCATGCCAAGCGCGGCGAGATCACAATTATCGACCGGCCCGGAATGGCTTGGGCGATGGTGCGGAAAGTCTGCCGCAGGTCATTGCCCCATTTCGACAGATCGTGGCGTTTTTCCTTGTGTTCGGCCATGTGACCGCTTTCGCTGTCGGCCGGAAAGAGCCAATCCCGGGATTGCTCTTCATAGAGGGCCCGACCAATGCGCATCGCGCGAACCAGACAACGGATCATGGCGTTCGAAAGCGGGATATCGAATGCTTTGACCTCGCCGCCCTTCGGTCGGGGTATGTGCAGGACACGGGCAGGAAAATCGACATGCTCGACCGTGCCTTCCTGATCGCTTCAGGGCGATGGCCCGAAAGCAGCATGAACAGATGGAACTCCCGCCGGACAGGATTCTTCAAAGCCGCGAGCTGAGTGAACCATCCTTCCAAATCCGAAAGCCCAAGCGCGGTGTTGGGCGTGCAACGAGAAACATCAGGAAAGCCCGTCTGACAAATTTCTAATCTGTAGGTCACAGATTCGATTCCTGGCGGGATCACCAACAAAATCAAGGAGTTGGTGAGAGATATGCGGCGTCAGCATGTTGCATCATGTTGCAACTGGCACGCCGCAGTTTTCAACGGTTTTCACTGATGCGCGGCTACTGGACGCGACATAAAACGCGACACGAAATGAGTCCGGAAGCCGAAGCCGCCAGGCGCAAAACAAGCCAACGCAGAAAGCCGGCAACCGACGCTCTGCGAGCGGGGGACGGGGAAGGTCGTCGGTTGCCTGAGACCGAGGGGCCATATCTGTTGGGGAAATGCCTAGGCCCTGACAGGAGAACCGGCATCCCGGCTTCGCGTTCCCGCCCTCACGCAGGCGTGAAAAAACCCGGCCACCGAAGCAGCCGGGCAGATGGGAATAAAGCAAGAAGAGGGGGGTATTCTCGGCCCGCTACCGGATTCCGTCAATCGTTGGCGTTGAAAATGGTTGCCGAAGGCTAGGCGCCCGCATCGCTGAAAATTCACCATGCCGTAATGACTGTAAGAGCGCCTTTGGAACAAGTCCGCCAGGAGCCGAGTTGTTGCGACGAAGGGGCAATCCAACCTGAAGGTTCAATCGCAATGAAAACAGTGCTTTTCGCCGCTCTGGCGTTCTGCATCGCCGCTCCGGCTGTCGCATCCGCTGCCGAGGCAGATGTGGTCGTCAAGACGCATCACAGGCATCATCACCACAGCACAGCCGTTGTCATTAAGGATGGGCATCGTCTCCATCACCGTCGCCACGGCACGGTCGCCTTCTATGATCACGGCAAGCGGCATCATCACTCCACCACGAAGTTGGTCATCAAAAAAGGCCATCACAGGCATCATCACCGAGTCGTTGTCAAAAGCACCGCTGAGTAAATCGATCTCGGTCGGAACAAGGCCCGGAAGCCTAAGCCTCCGGGCCTGTGTGTCTAATTTTAGCAAAATGTGAAACAAAGCGATTTCGCGAGCGTTGCAGCTTCCACACAAGGGAGCTTAGACGATGGACTCGGCAACCGCGGCAGTGATGGTTTTGCTCTCGTGCAGCCCGGGCGCGGCTTCCATTTGCAAACCCGTGGACACGACGTCCCCCATGTTTGCATCGATGGAGCAATGTCGAACGTCATTGGCTGACAGGCTTGCCTACGGTCCCAATGGGAAATTAATAGGCCGCTGTCGCCCCATTGACCCAACCGTCACAGGTTCGCTGCCGGCCGGTTTTGCAACTGTCGTGGTCACACGCGGGATTGGCCGCTCCGTCGGATATATCGTTCCTCATAAAGACTAAGGACCCGGCCACCCGAGCAGCCGGGCCAAGTTCGTCAGCTGGCAAATTTCAGAGGCCCTGCCCGCCCTCGATAAAGCCGGGCTGTCATGTCGGCGTGGTCGCCTTCGCGCTCTTCTTCGTCATGCGGCTCGTCCTGGATATCGCCGCCATGCTCGTCCTCAAGCTCCCGATCGCAGTGGGAACTGCCGCGGCCGTCCGTGAATACGCTGCTGACGGATTTCGGTCCGCGCTCGCCCCATCCTAACCAGGGCGCGGCGTCGGCACCGTCCTCCAGGTCGCAATCGGCCTCCATGACGTCGAGAGCGGTGATCAACGCCGTGGCGCGGTCGAACGGGTCGTTAAGCTGCTGTTCGATCGCCTGCCGCCATGAGCGCGGATCTGCGCCGGCAGGGATGCCGACGGGCTTCAAGCTTCCGACGGGCGGGCCGGAACAGAGGCCGCGGCGCCAAGCAGCATGAAGCGGCGGGAAAACCGCCCTGGGACGATCTGCATTTCCTCGCATCGCCCTTGCGCGGCCTTCCTCCATTCGCATGTTTCGCCTGCATCAGAAGAGCATACATCTTTGCCAGCCGGTGCACTCCGTTGAGCCCACTCCTCGAAGTTCCAGCCGGCTAGGCCCGGTGTCCCATGCCCCTCTACCCCAGGAGAAGAGCGCCGGGCCGCCTGTGAGAGTCGCCCCACATGGCACCAGCGCGCGTTTCCCTTCGCCGCTCTCCTACACCGGTCTTACCTCGATCGCCCTCTGGCGGGCTTCCCTGGCCAAGGCCATGCATTGCAGCGACCAATCGATGTTCGCCTCGCAACCTTCTTACGCGAAGCACGTTAGAACCCGGCTGAGCGTCTAAGGGAGGATCGCAATGGACAGAACCGGTAACCGCGGCGATGGTTTTGAGGCGTTCATGGCCTTCATGCTAGGCTTGTCCGTGATAGGTGCTGGGATATCGATCTATTTCGCCGGCTGAGCCTCAAACGCGCGTCTCCCCGTTGCGCTGTCCTACAACCTGCCGAGACGCCTTTCGCTTGCTGGCGCCTCTGGCAGGCGGCAAGGAAGCGTGCCTCGGCCTCTGCCTTGGCTCGGGCAAGCCTCTCCTCCCGCACCCTCTCCCGCTCGAGCCTGAATTCCTCCGGCAGCGGTGGATGCTCGACCGGCGGCTTTTTCATGGTCCATTTATCGCCGCCGTAGCCCCAATGCTCTATGCCGACGAGTTCGGATCCTGAGAACGCACATGAGAATTGAGCTTGGCGAACAGTACCCGAGCATCCCACCAGACCGCCTCTATGTTGGCCAGGCCGGCGCCTTCCTTCCAGGGTGACCAGCCCTTGCCGGGCCGCTCGACAAGTTCGTGATCCTGCATGCCGCGGATGTTGCATAAGTCGCGGCTTATCGGCAAGCCTCAACTGAGCCTGCGTGGCGCCGGTCAATTTTTGCCGATATCATTGGCCAACCACCATGGCTGCTCTAACCATTCTGCCCGTCCCAATTGCCTCCGACCTGGGGCTTCTCGCCTTGGAAATCCGGCGCAAGGTTTTCATTGTCGGCCAGAGCGTGCCCGAGACGATCGAACGTGATGCTTACGATGCTGAGGCGCTTCACCTCGTGGCAATTGATAACGGCGATGTCGTCGGCACGCTGCGGGTCGTATTTCTGCCCTAGCATGCCAAGTTCGGGCGGGTCGCTGTGCTGCCATAGGCACGCGGGAAAGGCATTGCCACCCAGATGATGCATTTGGGAATGGAACTTGCGAGGGCGCGTGGGGAAATGAGGTTCTTTCTTACGGCCCAGGCCGACAAGACCACGCTTTACGAGAAACTTGGCTTTGTCGCTTATGGTGACGAGTTTCAGGAAGCCGGCATGCCACGTCGGGCTATGAGGACGTACTGATCAGGGACAAGGCGTCCTTCGCTGCGGGAATGCGCCAGCGCTCCCTGCTCAGCCCGGAAGCGCTTAAGGGCTATTCAATGCGTTTGATGCGACCCTTGTCGAGACGGAAAACCCCGTCATTGCCGCCCTGCTTCTCAAAGTCGGTCTGTATCTCGTCCCATGCGCCGAGATATCGGCCGCAATCGCTACAGGTGATTGGAGTGGTTGGACCGGCATCCGTTGGAATTCGTAGCCGCACTGTGTGGCAGTACGGGCATTCAAGTAGGTGGTCGAGATATTTTGGGGCTTCCGACATTGGACTCCACTCCCCTAATCCGATGAGACTGAGGTCGGACGGCCGATTAGAGCTTATTCAGGAGCCGCGCCTCGCGAAGAAGCGAATTAGAATCATTGCCGATCAGGTCGATTAGATCGCGCGCCTGTGCTTCGGTGATGCTGGTTTCCCTCATGAGAAACCGTACCCGAAACTCTTTTTGCGCCAGTATGTGAGCGGCACGCTCTTCGCCATCGCGGACCACAGGGCACTCCCGTAATCAGACGGGAGCGCGTTCTGCGTCTCTCAGGCGCCAATGGTGTCCAGTGGATGGTTACCGGCGATTGAAAGCAACGGGTGCCGAGCTGATTTAGTTCCAACTAAATTTCAAATTGAGACGCTATCACCGCTTTCGCTGCTCTGGCGTCGTCGCGTGGTTTGTGAATTGCAGGTTTCGGTCGTTGCGGCCGGCGGCGCGGCACTCATGGCAATAGATAATTTTCAGCAGATCCCAGTGGAGGCAGGGCTGGTCAGGCCCGAACCGCCTGGCCAGCGCGGCGACGTCGAGCACCGCCCTTCGCCTGCATGTGAGACAATAAACCGATAGGCCTGTGCCGGCCGCAAGCTTGCCGCCGAGCGTGCCTTCCGAAAACGGATACTCCTTGCCCATGGCGATCTCCTACGAGGTCGCCCCACCCGAGCCCCATATGGCGTTTGGTGATTATCGTTCGCAAGAGGAGGAGCAAACATCGTTCCTCTCTTTGAAGGATGACCTCGGCCGCACACCCCGCTAGTTTGCTGGGAGAAGATCGGCATTCCTCTTCTTCGGCCGATCGTTCCGGCACCCGTCGCTGCTGCGGATGTACCAGCGGCGACGGGAGCGGCGGCGGTCGACGCGCTCATCATCTCTTCAAGAAATTAGCCTCACGACGCAGGGAGTCCCAGTCGATTCCGATCTGTCTTATCAGCTCTTCGGCTTGCTCGTGGGTAATGCCCGTCTCTCTCACCAAACGTCCGGCCATCAGATCCAGGGCGACCTCTGCCGTCTTGTCGCTTCCATCGCCTTCGGCCAAGCTGCCTTCGCGGTGCTGCATCGCGTCGAAGATCACCCCAAAGACACTACCAACTTCCTCGCTGATTTCCTCCGGGTCGATGCCTTCACGTTTTGCGGCCTTCATCACATGGCCGACCAGGTCGCAAATGGCGGCCGGGTCGTCTGTCATTGCGTTTGGCAGATGCTCCGACATCCATCGATCGAGAAAGTTGATGCCGCGCGTGCTCATCATTTCCATAAGCATGATCCGCATATTAGGTTCCGCTGATCTTAGTTGGACCTTGAACCTTCTCTTTCGCGAAGCGTTGCCATTGGATTCAGGAGGTTTCCGATGGCGTGTTTTCAAGTCGAAGAGTTCTATGGCGAACGCCTCGTTGCCACGACGTCTACAGAGGCCCCTGATGCGTTCAGCGCCGCAGAGACCCTGACGGGAAAGACGATCTCCACCAAGGCCTTGCAAGAGCACTGGTTTCGGGTTGTCGACGAACGCGGAGGCACCGTCCACGAATTCAGTATTGCAGAAGAGCCGCCAAAGGACTTTGCCAAATAATGAACTGCTTCGGCGCAAGCCCGGCTCGCAGATCGAGGGTGACACAGGATTATGCGAGCCGGGCCTAGCCGCCTCACCTATTCCGGGGGGAAGTGGTTTTAAACTCGGCGGTAAGTAAAAGTTGTTCGATAATCCCTCGTGCTGCAATGAGGACTGAGGTCCCATTACGCTACTTGCTATGGTCTATTCGGCAGTGAAAGAGCCCGCCTGCCATGGGTGCCAGACGGGCTCTTTATCGGGCCTCCCTGCGGACACGCTTATCCAGAGTGGGCCTGGTTACGTGCTACCCCGCCCGACGCGACGTGCGCTGAGCGCGCCGACTGTTTAATCAACTTCACCCTTAGCCTTATGTTCCATTAGCAAACGCTTGACTAAGCCGCTCACCGCCCCAGACTCCAGGTATGGCGAAGGGCTCTTTCAAGGTCGGCGATGAGGTGGTTATTACCGCGACCGTCCGGAAGCGCGTGACGGAAGACCGCGTGGCGGTCCTGATCCCATCGTACAACCAGCCTCACAGCATTGTCGACACGACTCCCGGCATAAGCAGCGGTCAGAAGGTCGACCTCATAGGCGAGGTGACGCGGGTTGACGAAAGCACCGTCACCGTGAGCGGCGAGCATCTCGGGATAACAGTCAGCCGCGACGCGGTAAGGCGACGTTCTTCATGACGAGGGACGCAGCCATCGGCATCATGCTCGAGGAACAGGTGAACGGCCACTATGGCCCGACGTTGCTCGACGAGGCCGAGGCATTATCAGTGGCGATTGTTGCCACGGTCGAGAGACTGTCGTTCGATAGCACGCCGAAGCCGCCTGCGAGCAGTATCAGATGAATAGGTCGCTGATGGGTGGTGTGATGACGCCTAGCGAGGCGATTCACATAGGATCGCGGGTAGGCTCAGTGAGGCAACAGGCTAAAGACTGCGACCACAAGAACCGCGGCGACTAGCGCCAGAACGATTGCGGCGAGCGTTATGCGTTTGACCCAGACTTGCCGAGCGGATCGAGCGGCCATTGCGTCGTAGGCGCATAAAGGCGCCGCCCATCCTCTCCGAAGCGATCGGCATTCGGATAGGCCTTCGGCGGCTTTCGTCTTGGCTTGAGCATCAGCAACCCCTCTCGCCTCACGCATATTAGCGTAAGCTTGTGCTCAACATCCGTCGCCGGCATACTTCCCTGGGGAGAGGGTTGTGGGCAAGCGCTACCGCTATGTAGCGGACAATGAGTACAACCGCCGGCGTTTTCGATGATGGGTTACAGCCGTAGAGGATCTGTTGCGGGCCGTCTTCGAGCGGCGAAGAGCATCTGTCCAAAGCCGCCGAAACATGCTGGCCTTTCTGTGCTAGGCGCTGAAAGACGCCAGTGGTTGGTCAGAAGAACCGTGCGGGCCGGAAATCCTGAAGCGCCGGTTCGCGAGCACTACCACCCAGTTCGGCAGCAACCACCTGCCCCAGCCAGGGTGCCAGTGTCGCCCCGCTATGCGTTACGGCAGCGTAGTAGCCGCTGATGCCCGGAACCGGACCGACGGCCGACACGCCGTCACCCGGGATTGCCCGGCGCGAGAGGCGCATCGCCTCCGGCCTGACGCCCGCAAGGTCGGGACAGAGCCTTGCCGCCCGTTCGACCATCGCGGCGGCCACCGGCATTGTCTCCTCGCGACTGCTGTCCGGCGTGAAGCGCTTCTCGTCTTGCTCGCTGTGGAGCATGATCCTGCCGGCACCGTCGGGGCGCAAATTGACCCCGCTGGTCCGGATTACGCGTCGGATACCCGGTGCGGCCGGAGCGCTCACCACGAGAAGGCCGGTTGTCGGGGCCAGCGGGAATGTCAGGCGCACATCCTGACCGAGATCGTTCGCCCAGCAACCCGTGCAGTTGACGACCACGTCGGCGCCGAGTGTCGTGCCCGATGCCGTCCTGACGCCTGTAACCCTGTCCGCCCTCAGCTCGATGCCGATGACGGTTTCACGGCACAGTTCCGCACCAAGCGTGCGGGCCTTCCCGAGAAAGAACTCGATATAGACGCCAGGATCCACCCAACCCTCATCGGGAAAGTATGCGATCTTCGCATCACCCGACGCTCCCCGCGCCAGGGCGGGCTCCAGCCTGTGCAGCCTGTCCGCAGGAATCCATTCAGCCGCATAGTTCCAGCCGGTGAGGCGTTGGACGCGCTCCGCGAGCTCCTGCGCCTCGTTCGCGTCCGCACGCCATTCGACAGCACCACCACCATGAAACCAGGGGCAAGCCCCGAACTCGTTTTCGAGCTCCCTGTGCGCACGCATGCCGAGCGCATTGATCAGGTGGTAGCTGTAAGGCGTCTTTTCGTTCGAATTGGTCCAGGCGAAGCTCGCACCGCTGGTGCCGGCGCCGGGATAGTCGCACTCGACGATTGTGACCGGGTGTCCCCGCTCGGCAAGGCGATATGCGATCGATGAGCCGATGAGACCGGCCCCCACTACGATAAATCGGGTCATGCTATCAGTTTTTCCGATGGTTGGATGGGCAGGCGCAAGGTTGCACCTGCCCGGTGCGAACTCAGTCCCTGGGCGTGATGTCGACCCCGAACCACTTCTCTGTCAGCTCGCGGTTGAACCCGTCCGCATTGACCTCATGGATGGCCGCGTCGAACTTGGCCTTGAGTGCGGTGTCGTCCTTGCGCATGGCCACGTTGGCGGTGCCGCTGCCCAAAACACCCTCGATGAAAGTAGGTCCGCCAAGCGTGGCGTTGGCGAGATCAGGCTGCTTCATCGCAGCTTTCAGCATGGTGATATTGCCCATCACCAGGTCGACGCGGCCGGCGACGAGATCAAGGTTGTGCTCTTCCGTGGTCTTGTATTCACGGATCTCCACCTTGTCCTTCAGTTCGGCGGTGGCAAATGTGGCTGCCGTTGAGGAACCCTGGACAGCGAGCACCCTGCCCTTCAGCGCCGGGGCCATCGCCTCGATGGCCTTCTTTGCGCCTTCGGGATCCTTCTTGAGGCTGTAGTCGACCCTTGGTCCAAGCTCTGCGACAAGCGGGCTGTCCTTCATCATCATGAAGGCGTTGGGCGCCTTTGCATAAGGGACTGAGAAGGACGCAACCTTCTGCCGCTCGGGCGTGACCGACATGGAAGCAATGATCGCGTCGAACTTTCCGGCGTTGAGCGCCGGCAGCATGCCGTCCCAATCCTGTGCGACGATCTCGCACTCGGCCTTCATGCGACGGCACAGTTCCTGGGCGAGATCGATCTCGTAGCCCACCGGTTTGCCGTCAGCAGACATATAGTTCCAAGGGGCATAGGCGCCTTCGGTCGCAATGCGAATTTTCGACCATTGCCCGGCATCATCAGCGCGCGCAGCGCCTGCAAGCGAGATCAGGATACCGGCCGCAAGGCCGATCCAGCGTAACAGTCCCGTTTTCATTGTTACCCTCTTGGTGTTGGCTGGGCGCGCGAACGGCCACCCGATCGTCGATCAGGGGCGATGACGCAATCGCGACAGTCTCGGCGCAGTGGTGATTTTCAGCGCCGTGATGGCCGGTCCTGGCGCCTTTTGGCCGGAAATTCCTCCCGGCAGGCAGCAGTTAAGCGAAACGCGAGGCGATTGACAAATATGAAAAGCTTCGTTCTCTATAGCTTTTTCCTATAGCGAACTGGCTGCTCGGCTACGATGAACTACAGACAGCTGCAGGCGTTCCGCGCGGTGATGGACGCCGGGACCGTGGTCGGCGCTGCGGACCTCCTCCACATCTCGCAGCCTTCGGTCAGCGCCCACATCGCCAACCTGGAACACGCTCTGAAGATCCAGCTGTTCGTGCGGCAAGGCGGCAGGCTGACTCCGACTGCCGAGGCTTATCTGCTTCATGAGGAAGCCGGCCATGTGGCTAGGGGCATGGCGCGGTTGCGGAGGCTGGCGGCCGATATCCAGCAGTTGCAGGCCGGCCGTCTTGTCATCGGCGCCTATCCGGCGCTTTCCAGCATCGTATTGCCCCGGTTCATCGGTGCATTCTCGCGGCGCCATCCGAAGCTGCGCCTGGCGCTGATGCCGGCGTCCTCTGTTCGGATCGCCGAGCTTGCGGCGAGCAAGCAGCTTGATATCGGCCTGATGACGATGCCAGCAATCGATCCGGCGACAACCTGCGACCTCATCTTCGAGACCGCTTCGGTCTGCGTGCTGCCGGCGGGACACCCTTTGAGCGACAGGGACACGATAGAAGCCTCCGACATCCGCGACGAAAGCTTCATCCAGCTGGGGCGCGAAGACGGATCGCGTCAGGCAGTCGAGCGCAGCTTCGACGATGCCGGAGTTCGCGTCGAAGCCCGTTTCGACGCACATTTCAGCGACTCAGCCTGTGCTCTCGTGGCAGAGGGGCTCGGCGTTTCTATAGTCGACAAGTTCTCGGCCGAACGCTGGCGCGGAACGCTCGTCATCAAGCCGTTCCTCCCGTACGTACCCTCTCACGTTTACCTGACGCGCAGCCGCACGCATATGTCCTCCCTGCTCCAGGAACAGTTCGAGCGTGAGTTCCGCATCTATCTAGAAGAAAGCTTTTCCTAGATTGCTATCGGCGGTCTTTGGCGCGTCGGACGGTGTTTGAGGCGTTTACTCAGTAGGGTCGACCGGCCACTTTGCGGCGAAAGCTGCCCTTCGCTGAGTGGCTGAACCAGCTCCCCGTCGACTTGGCGAACCGCTTCGCAGCTTTTGACTCATAACGATTATTCTAGTCGCTGAGGGACAGCGTTCTCTCAGTAGATCAGCAGGTTGCCCTACGGTTCGCCAACTCATCTTCCTCAGATTCCCTCGTGAGGCGAACCGAAAGATCAGGAGCAGCTTCTCCATTCACTCAGTCTCTCTGCATCTCACAAAGGGTCGATCAACCCGTGTTGACGATAATGGTGGAGCACAAGAGCAGGACGTGGGCTTTCAGTGCGTTGGATTAAAGCCTACCGCCTCATCGGCCCTTTCGCTTTGCGACTGGCCGGTCCCTGAGCCTAGCCTTTTTGCAAGCCGGAACGTCCCATTTCCAAGATGACAGACCTCAACGACTTTCAAGGTCGATTCCCTTCGCGTTTATACCTGCTGGAGCCTAATGCGGAGACGTCAATGGAAATTGCCTATCTTCTGGACATGGACGGAGTACTTGTACTCGGGGGAGTTCCGGTCGAAGGATCGGTCGGATTTGTCCGTGCCCTGGTCGAAAACATGCGCGCCTTTCAAATCTTCACGAATAACTCCAGGTACACCCCGGAGGATCACGCGCACCGTCTTCTCGGGATGGGTTTTCCCATTGAGCCTCACCACATCTACACTTCGGCTATGGCAACCGCGCGGTTTGTTAGCGAACAGCTTCCGGACGCTTCGGTCTATGCCGTCGGCGATCTGGGACTGATGTCGGCGCTGCAGGCAGCGGGCTGTCGATTTACGGTGTTTTCCCCCGACTTTGTCGTGCTCGGTGACGCTGACTCGTATCACTATGAGGAGATCGTGACCGGCGCGCGGCTGCTTTGTGCAGGAGCGCGTTTCATCGCGACCAGTCCGGACCCGTCCGTGCCGGCCGAAAAGGGAATGCATCCAGCCTGCGGGGCGGTCGCTGCCCTCATTGCTGAAGCAACGGGCTTCAAGCCCTATTTTGTCGGCAAGCCGAATTCCTTCATGACCAGATGCGCCCTTGAAAAAATGGGCGTCACGGCGGAGCAGACGGTGCTGGTAGGCGACAGAATGGACACCGACGTCCTCGCCGGCCTTGAATCCGGGATGCGATCCGCACTTGTTCTTACCGGCGCAACGGCACGGGCAGATGTCGCTCGTTTTCCTTTCCGGCCGGATGTGATTGTCGACCGGCTAGCCGATCTTGCAGACCATATATGGGCCTGATGCCTAGGCATGACATCATGTGCGGACTAGCAAGAATTCCGTCCCGACCCCCAGGGCGCGACAGAACTTTGAAACGTCCGCACGAGCGTATGATGGAGGTCCGCCACAGCCAAATCCTAGCTGACATTAACTCTGAGCACGCGATTTCAGGTGGCGCGACGGACCAAGGTCACATCCAACCGGACAGAGGAGGCCCGTACGCCATCACGGATTTGCATGAGTTTCTCCACGAGCAGACTCCCGGCGCGGCGGTCATCCTCGCGAATGGTCGTAAGCGGCGGATCAAAGGCCTGAGACTGAGGAATATCATTGTAGCCGACCACAGCGACATCATCCGGGACAACAAGGTCGATCTCGCGGACGGCTCTAATGGCAGCCATTGCCAAGGTGTCGGTGGCCGCAAATATACCGTCCAAGCGCTTGGGCGTATCTTTGATGCGATTGAGAACGGCGCGATAGGCCTCTTCGTAGGAGAAGCCAACAGGCAGCGTCTCAATCATACGATGCTGACCAACACCATAGCTTGCTCTGAAGCCCTCAAAACGGAGCCGAACCTGCTCGGTCTGCGGATTGCCAAGAAGCAGAATCGATGTTCGCTTCCGTCCCTTGAGCTCTTCTCCTACCAGCTGCCCTCCTTTGAAATTGTCGCTACCCACGGCGCAATAGAGAGCCTCAGGCAGTACCGCGCCCCAGACGATTATCGGAAATCGCGCGGCCAATGCCTGTAACATTTCATGCTGGCCGCCCTGCCCAAGGAAGATTGCACCGCTCGCCCCGATCTCGGTGAGCTGCCTTTCGTAGCGCTCCACGGAATTCTCGCGCGGACACAGGGTTACCTCGAAATCTCGGATGGTCAACGCATGTGCGACATCGCCCAAGAGTTCGAAAATGAAGGCGTCGGGGGAGGTACTCCCCGGTCCCGAAGACTGAAAATCGAACACAATCGCGGTCTTGCGCGCGGCCCTGCCACGAAGGGCCTGCGCCGCGGCGTTGGCGACAAAGCCGTGTTCCGCCGCCAGCGCGTGGATTCGGGTGCGTGTCTCCGGCAGAACGCTGTCAAGATTGCGAAGAGCACGCGACACCGTCGGAACTGAAACGCCGGCCAGGCGGGCTAAATCTACCATCGTAATCCGCCCGCTCGAGCGTTCGTTCGAAGTATCCGACATTCTCTCCGTCCAGCCGAATCCGATCGGGTTCAGAATATAGCGTTGACCGCTGGAAAAAGCTATGCAATGTCTGAGATAACGATTGCACAAGTCTTGCATCAACAAGAGCCGATGTGAACGGCCCCAATACAAGGGAGGAAAGCTGTGGAGCGTTTCGCAAGCCGATCGCTGCGGTCTTGGCATAGGAAGCCAGATCAAAGTGTTTCGGCCGCTTCTCGTTCGTCCGATGCAAAGGCCAGGGCCTTCGGCAGGGTTCGGCGCTGGCTGGCCAAGCTGACCGGGCGCGCCGTACCTAACAGGCCATCGGCGTGGCCTTGGGACTGCGTTTGTCGGCCAAACGGTTCCGGCAGCTCGCCGGCGCTCTCCACCTTCTACAGCTTCGACGGAGTAATGGCGCATGGGTAGCCTGGCCGACAACGATGACATATTTCCGACCAAGCGGATCGAGCGCAGACGATCAGAAGGGGTCGTGATCGAGCCTGCTCGGACCATTTCAGTCCTTCGCGAATGTGAGGTGCTGGTGGTTGGCGGCGGACCGGCGGGCACAGCCGCAGCCGTCGCCGCAGCACGAGCTGGTGCAGACGTTGTGTTGATCGAGCGATATAATCATCTGGGAGGACTATCGACTGGCGGTCTCGTCATATGGATCGACCGCATGACAGACTGGTCCGGCGAACTCGTTGTCCGTGGGTTCGCGGAAGATCTCCTCGGGCGACTCCCGCCTTCAGCAATTGCTGGGCCTAACTGGGAAGCGCTCGGCAGCCGGGATGCAGCGCTTGTCGACCACTGGCGACAACGCTCTTCCGCACACCACAACGTGGTCACATGGGCTCCGACGATCAACCCTGAGCATTTAAAAAGCGCAAGCCAGCAGCTCGTCCAAGAGAGCGGCGTGGCGCTCGTCCTGCACGCCTGGGGCGCGCGTCCGCTCTGCAGCGACGACGGGGCCGTCACCGGCGTCTTTCTCGAAGGCAAGGAGGGTCGGAAAGCCATTCAGGCCCGCGTAGTTGTCGACTGCACTGGGGACGGTGACCTCTTTTTTCAGGCGGGAGCACGCACGGACGCCGATATCGAGGAGCGCTCGATCCACCACTGCATGAACACGTCGTGGCTATTCGGCTCGGTCGACATGCCGGCCTGGCTGGATTTCCGCTACACGGAGCACGCTGCTTTTGCGGCCTTCATGGCGGAGGGGCGACGGGCATGCCCGCGCGGCTTCGAACGTCCCGTGGTGTCGTGGCGTGACGATGTCGCGTTGTTCATGGGGCCACGCCTTTCCGGTCTCAGCGGCGTGGATGTGCTCGATCTAACCGAAGCGGAGCTGCTCAGCCGCGAAGCAATGCTAGCGCATCTCGCATTCTATCGAGCCCATGCGCCTGGATTTGCACAAGCCGACCTCCTTTTGTCCGGATCTCAATTGGGCGTCCGGCACTCCAGACGTCTCGTAGGCATGCAGCGCGTTACACGGGAAGATTGGACGCGACAGTACCCTGCCCTCGACGAGATCGGTGTCTCACCATCCTTGGCGCCGCAATGGCCTAACCTCTCGATCCCCTACGGGTGCCTGGTACCGGAACGAGTGGAGGGGCTGCTGGCAGCAGGACGTCATGTTTCCTGCGATCCGACAACCCATTCGATACTACGCGAAATTCCCCAGTGTTGGCTGACCGGCCAGGCGGCCGGGGTGGCCGCCGCGGTCGCAGTTCAATCTGGTGTTCAGCCCCGCGACGTCGCCGTGTCCAGGGTACGGCAGATCTTGGTGCGACAGGGAACCTATCTGAGCGTCGACGAGACAAAAAAGTGTTCAGGGAGTGAATGTCATGGATGAGAAGAATGTTACCGCATCGGCCGAGTTCCGAGACGGGTGGAAGACTCTCACCGGCGCTATGATCGGCCTTGCAGTGGGGGTTCATGCTCTGCCGTTCGGGACTTCTGGACTATTTCTCGGCCCACTTACCAGCACTTTCGGGTGGACACGCGCCGAAGTGTCCCTGGGGTCGACAATGCTTTTCCTGTGCATAGGCGTGATCGCGCCGTTCATGGGCCTTGTTATCGATCGCTTCGGCGCCAAGCGCGTGATCCTCCCGGGCCTGAGCAGCCTTTGCCTGTTCTTCCTGGCAATGAGCCGGATCAGTTCCTCGCTGCCGCTCTACTATGCACTTTTCATCGCCGTCGGCGTGCTCGCCGCAGGAAGCGCGACACCCACCTACACTCGGATTATCAACACACGGTTCGCCGCGGCTCGTGGACGCGCTCTCGGCATTTCGTTGATAGGGACAGGACTCTCAAGCGCGACCATACCGCCCGTGCTGGCGACAATCATCAGCAGTTATGGTTGGCGCGCCGGATATGTGACGCTGGCGATCATTGTGGCATTGGCGACACCCTTCATCCTGCTGCTCCTCGGGTCGTCGGAGCGCGCTATGGACGAAAGTGAGAGTCTACCTGGCTCTGCCATTCACGAGGCTCTTGCCGACAGGATGCTGTGGGGGATGGGCGTTGTCTTCTTCTTGGTTGCGCTCGCGGTTGGCGGGTTCAGCAGCCACTTCATCGCCATGCTCACCGACCAAGGTGTTTCGGCCGTCACGGGAGCTCGACTGATGGGCGCAGGCGGTTTCTTCCTGATCTTTGGGAGGCTGCTCACGGGCTTCTTGATTGACCGCTTCTTCGCGCCTCGCGTGGCCGCGATCGTGATGCTGGTGAGCGCGGCTGGGTTCCTCCTGATTGCACAAGGCGGGGCGACCTTTGCGGTCGCCGGTCTGCTCGCGGCCGGGCTCGCTTTCGGCGCTGAGATTGATCTCGTGAGCTACCTCGTTGCGCGCTATTTCGGGCTGCGCTCTTATGGACGCGTCTACGGTGTCCTCTACGCCTTTGTCGTCGCCGGAACCGCTTTGTCGCCCACGGCATATGGCCTGTGCTTTGATCTGACGGGCTCCTACGTCGCAGTGCTGGAGGGCGCTGCCGGGATGCTTGTCATCGCATCGATCGGTTTCAGTGTGCTTCGTGCATTTCCCGAGCGCTTCCAGGCTTCGTCACCTCGCACAAGAATCGTGCCGCGCGGGTATGGAGCGTGAGGGGGCCATGTTTAGAGCACCAGTCCTGCCCTGCCCAATCCACAATCATGCGATGCAGCGAAGTCTCATCGGGGTGTACACATGAAGGCCGTTCCAGATGCTTTCCTCAAGTCACCCAGATTTATCATGGCGGCGGCCTCCGAGGATGAGGAACTGGAAACCTCAGATGATTGGCGCACCTTTGCTGAGCGATCGTTCGATCACCAGATGGATTGCTGCGGGATGCCCGGGACCGAGGTTCATATGGAGAGATGGTTTCCTCCGATCCATACGGTGACCAGCGTGCGACCGGACGTGCCAAGCGGTTGGGCCCACGCCAGCAGCTATCCCCAACAGGATGGGTTCGGGTAGAGGTGTGACGGCCTGGCTGCGTTCCTATTTCCCTACGCTTCGGCAGCAAGTGAGACCCTCAGTTACTGGGCCGTTGGGATGACGTCATCATTCGTCTGTCAGCGGCGCGCTGTGTTCTGACGCCAATGCCCACTTACCACAGGCAGCCGCCATGACGGGAACCTGTGAGCCAAGCGACTCCTAATTCAGGTGAAGATTTTCACCTTGCTCCGCGGCCATGGCCTGCGGAATGACGCAGCTTTTTCCAAGTTCTCTGACTTGAACGCATAAGTGTCAATCTACACGGCTCATAGCATCTGAAATATAAAGGAGGAACATCATGAAAATCTTTGCTTTTCTCGCTTCTACGTGCGCATCAGTTGTTACTTCACAGATCCCTTCATACGCAGAAACATCGGTGACACCTGCTCGATTTGGCTATGCGGCCGAAGATATGAACCCCGCGGCCCCGACGACCAATAAAATTGAATTCGCGAAAATCTGCACTGAATTCGGAGAGGGTTATTTCTATATTCCCGGTACCGACACCTGCCTGCGCATTTCTGGCGAAGTCCGCGCCGACTATCGTTCCTATCAGCCCGCTCCACTTAATTACAGCACGACCAAACCGAAGGCGGGACGTAATAGCGAGCAGGACGCCTACGACTTCCGAGCCGAAGGTCGCATCAAATTCGATGCGCGCACGCGCACAGAATACGGTCTCTTGCGCTCCTTCCTCCAGGTTAATGCCAGGGTGGGGCGAAACAGCGAAAGCGAGATTGGCAGTACTTTCGTCATCGACAAGGCGTTTCTGCAGTTGGACGGCTGGACTGCCGGCTTCGCGCATACTTACTTCGGCATTTATGACCTAGACTACGCTCATTCGATCTTCGGTCCTTACTACTCGTCACAGAGTACCGTGAACCTGCTCGCCTACACGGCCGATTTTGGAAGGGGCTTTTCCGCTACTATCTCGATTGAAGATGGCGGCGAGCATCGCACGACTGTGGACCCCGCGATCGAAATCGGCGGTGAATCGTTAGGTTACGGCGGCAAGCGGATCCCCGACCTTGTCGACATTGTGCGCCTCCAGCAGGATTGGGGACAGGTAGCAGCGTTCGGTGCCCTGCATGAAATTCGCTATGCGGCCCCGGGGTACGATACCGACCGCAAATGGGCTGCCGGCGCTAGCGCGACAATAAAGATTCCATCCATCAACGGTGAGTTCGTCGCTGAAGGCACCTATGCCGATGGCGTTATGAACTACCTGGGGCTCTCAACGCCCGACGCGAGCTATGTCAGCGCGAGCGATGCTTTCGCAACCAACAAGGGTTGGTCGTTGACGGGCGAAGTCGGCGCCCAGCTAACGCCAGCTATCAAGGCCTACCTGATCGGCAGCTTCGTCAACGTCGACATGGCCGCCGGCAAGGATTTCAGCAGGTTGGCGGTGACTGGCGATGTTCGGTACGCCATGGGCAAGGGCTGCGAGATAATTGGCGAACTCGGTTACCTCAACCAGACGCTTGCCAGTTCTGACTCGGAGGACGCTTGGATTGGCGGCGTCCGTCTAAGGCGCACATACTAATCATTCAAACGGCGGCGATCCGTTCGGGCCAACTTAGACCGGCTGGATGGCGATGAGGGCGAGGGTGGCTTCCAGTGCGCCTGTCACGGACCGGTCAGGCCCCGGGTAGCCGACGCGGCGGGTTGCTCAACCCTTGGCTGACTCAAGTCGGTGCTTGTCGCGCAATCGAAGTGCCCGCAGGTGATTCTCCCGATGCGGAAGTCCGACTCTAAAGCCCCCATTCAGAGTAACGGAGTACGTCGCGAAAAGGGTGGCCGGACTGCCGCGTGGCGTCGGCCACTTGATAATACATATGCGCTATTGCACAAACTGCAAATGAGCTCGACCACAACGGAGATTTGTGCGCGTTTGCTTGATTTTGCTGGGACCTTCGGAGCGACGAACTTACTTGCTGGCCTGATCCCGCCTCCTGGTGCTTTAGAGCGGGAACAAATTTCGCATATCGTTCTGGACGCATGGCCAAATCAGTGGTCTGAGCGCTACTTCTCAAGAGGCTACCTCTATCGCGATCCGGCCATTCATCTCGTCGCGCATGGAAGCCAGCCATTTTCGTGGCGTGATCTCAGTGGCCTCGGTGAAATCTGGTCCAGCGGCCGTCGTGTCATGGATGAGGCGGCCGAATTTGGTTTGCGCGAGGGAATGACGTTTTCATTCCTGACCGTTGAACGGCGGCGAGTCGGATTATCAATTGCAGGCGAAAAACTTGAATTGCCGCCCGACGAACAGGACGCGTTCGTCCTCGTCGCTGCATATGCTTTCGGAAAGGCCGTAATTCTGGCTGAGGGAACCGGCGAACGCAGAACAGTCAGCCTTTCACCCCGCCAGCATGACGTCCTGCAATGGGCTTCCCTGGGGCTGCCGGTGGAGGCTATTGCCGATCGCCTCGGCATAAGCAGCCATACCGCCGACAGTCATCTGCGCGCGGTGCGCGAGAGACTGGGGGTCCAGAATACCGTCCACGCCGTGGCCGAAGCATTCAGGCTCGGCTTGCTTACATGACCCACGGATTTACGTGATGCCCGAACGGGAATGACGACGGCAGACTGCCGGTTGACCTTAATCCGGAAGGACAACCGATGCTGCACATCGTGACAAATGAAAATGTCGACCTCTATCGCGAAGACATGGAACAGGCCTTCCGTCTTCGCCACAAGGTCTTTGTGGAGGAGAGAGGCTGGTCGGAATTGCGACGCGAGGACGGTCGGGAGATCGACCGGTTCGACAACGAGCACGCCGTTCACATGCTCTTCATGGACGACGATGGCCGTGTCATCGGCTATCAGCGTCTGCTGCCATCGACCAAGCCACATCTTTTGTCCGAGGTCCTTTCCTCCCTGTGTGAAGTCGATCGACCCGTCGGCCCGAATATCTGGGAGTGGACACGCTACTGTGTCGAGGCCGGCCATCGAGAGCGCGGGCGGATGCTAAGCCCGGTGGCGAATACGCTGCTTAGTGGCATCGTCGAGTGGGGCGTCCACAACGGTGTGGACACGATCATCATCGAGATGAACCCGCTCTGGTTGCTCAGGCTCGTTCAGCTGCATTTCAGGGTCACGCCTCTCGGGCTACCCCGCATAATCAGTGGCGAAGAGACCTTAGCTGTCACTGCGAGCTTCGATAAACGCACGCTCGCCAGGCTAAGCGAAATGCGCACCGCAGCCTCCTAGGTGGGCCCGATTGCGGTCGGCCCTTGCGATCCCTCATCCTCAAACGGTCAAGGCGGCACGTCTAGAGAAGGAAGCGCAATGCGGCGACGGGTCCAGCTCCTTACGCTTGATTGCGCACTTGTCGTCGCCGAGGAAGGCAGTTTCCTCGGGGCCGCCCGACGCACCGGCATACACCATTCTGCCCTGAGCCGTCGTATCCGGGATCTCGAGCATTCGCTGGGGACAGCGATTTTCCAGCGTCACCCGGGCGGAGTCCGGCCAACTGCGGCCGGTGCACGACTCCTCCGCGACCTTCATCGAGTTCTGGGAGATCTCGACGGCACCCTTGCGACGGCGGATAAGCGGGGCCAGCAAGCCGGTAGCGACGCCTCCAGCGTGCCCGCGCAAATCAGCGAGTTCCTGGAAGTAATTGTCGACTTCATCCGGAGCACGCCCGACGTCAGCCTCAATCTCGTAGATATGAAGCGAGCCGCGGCGCGCTCACCCTGACTTAGTGCTGCGGCGAGCTCGAGTAAACGCCCTATCCGTCATCATAAATCTGGCAAGCATCGGCGCGATCAGTTTGGCAGGATCGGTAGTGGCCTGACCTGTTTCACGGCCAAGCACCTCAGCATAGGCGACAAGATCGCGATGCACCGCCGCGGGCAGCTCAATGGCGATCTTCACCGGGCGGTCGTCCGGAATGGCGGAGAGCTTCAGCTTGGTCACGACGGCTCCTTACTAGTGCTGCCATACGGAGCCAAGACCAGATCACGATTGACGATGACCCGAACCGGGAAACCTGGGCGAACCGTCAGCGTCGGCTGAACGTCAAGTTGGCGACCCACGATTTGCTGGCCAACGTTACCGGCGGAGTTCTGCGCACTTTCGCGGATAGCCTTGGCAATATCGCTTTCGTTGTTGCTGGAACCGAGGCTTGTGCCGACACCCAACAGAGTGGAGAGCGCGGCAGCTCGGAAAAGCTGGCTCCAGTGATGATCGACCTCATCCTCCAGCCCCGAGAACCCTTCCACATCCGCCCCCTGTTGGCGTTCCAGAACTACCGAGGCTCCGTCAGGCAAAATGAGCCGGTTCCAGACCAGCAGCACCCGCGACTGGCCGAAGGCGATCTGGCTGTCATATTGGCCGATCAACCGCGCGCCCTGAGGGATCAGCAGGTACGATCCTGTAGGACTGTCGTAGACATTTTCCGTCACCTGAGCGGTGATCGTACCAGGAAGGTCTGAACGGATGCCGGTAATGAGTGCCGCCGGGATGATCGTGCCTGCCTGCACGACGTAGGGCGAGGCCGTCGCGGCCAGACGATCAGGACTGACGGTGCGGCGATCAGTCGGCGCGTTGACGAAGCCTAGCTTGCGATCCTGCACGTTTTGGGCGGCGCCCGGATCGGGCGCCGGTACTTCGGTCGATGGCGTCGAACCAGCGATCGTGTCGGCGGTGGCATTTCCGACGCCAACGCCTTGCGCCGCCGGACTTGCTCGCGCGTTCGTGTCGGTGAACAGTTTGGCTACGCGCGCAGCTTCGACCTCGGCGAGGCGACGTTGTTCTTCCGGATCTGTGCGAGGTGAGCGGACATCCGGCACCTGGATCAACTGTCCGTGCTCCTGCGCGCGCAGGATCGGGCGTCCGAGATCGCCGGGCAAAGCAGGTCCGAGTTTAGGGACATCCGAATAGTCCTTGGGCAGGCCCTGCAGTCCGTCAGCGGTCGTATGGTTTTCGATGCTGAATAGCTCGGACGGCTGCTCGTTGCCGCGCCGTTTGCTATCGAGTGCCCAGATGAGCGTGCCAAAGATAGCCGCGCTGGCTACAGCGCCAAGACCGATCAGGACCTTGCGCGACAGCCGGGTCACCCTGGTGGGTTCGGGCCGGAGGCGTAGTTCCGCCCTGATGTCCTGGTTCTTCGCGGAGTCGCTCATCGGAACAGCCCCACGCTGTGTTGAGGCTCGCCGTCGGTGCGAACGATCCGGACGCGCTTCTCGCTGGTCTTGTCGCCAAGTCTCAATTCGGCTGCGGCGAACAGTCGGTCGACGACATAGAAATTCTGACGGGCACGGTAGTTGACCAATTCCGATCCGCCAGATGGACCAATGATGAACAGCGGCGGCATCTCGCCTTGATCGATGCGCGAAGGGAACTCGATGTAGACTTTCGTGCCGTCATCGAAAGCGCGTAGCGGCTTCCAGGGTGTCGCGTCGCCCTCGATACGGTAGCGGAAGTTGAGCTTCTGGATGTCGACGCCAGAAGCGACCGGCTGGGCGGCGGAAGCCTGCGCGTTCTGGCGCCGGAGCGCGATCAGCTCATCCTGCGGATACTGCCACGACACGGAGGCCATATAGGTCTTTTCGGTCGAGCGCAGCTCAAGATGATAGGTGCGACGATCGCTGTTGATGACGAGGTTGGTCTGGAGATCTGGCCGCGTCGGCTTCACAAGGATGTGGACCTGAAGCCGCTCCCCTGCCCCGCTTTCCGTGTCGCCAATGATCCAGCGCACGGTGTCGCCGGCAGCGACCGGGCCAGAACCGACGAGCTGCTCGCCCGGCTGCAGCGCAATGTCTGTAACTTGGCCTGGTGCGGCGTAGATCTGATAGAGCGCACCCTCGCTCCACGGATAGAGCTGGACTGCGTTGATGAAGCCGTCGCGGACGGGCTGCATTCGTGCCGCCTCATTCGCCTGGCTGATGCGCTGCTTCGGATCGGCTGGCTCGGCTTTCGCCTTCCGGCTTTCAACCGACTTCAACTGGCCCGGCAGTGGAAGCGGTTTCGGCAGCTCCACCACCTTCACTGGGCCGGGGGGATCAATCTTCTGAACGGCAGGTGCGGCGTCATCGTAGCTGATCTGGGGCGGAATGTATTTTTTCGAGGCACAACCGGCGAGCGCAGTCGTGCAGAGCAGCCCCGCGGCAAGCACACGCGTCCTCGTCATCTTGCGTGCAAAGGGCTTCGTCGTTTTGTGCATTCGAGCCGCACCCATCATGAAAGCTCCTTCGACCAGTTGATGGCGTTGACGTAGACTCCGAGTGGATTGGCCTTCAGCCGGTCGGCATCTCGGGGTTGTTGAATTACGATGGTGAGGATGGCGGTCCAGCGCTCTGTGGCGGCCAGGCTGCCGTTCTCGTAGCGGCGCTCGCTCCAGGCGACGCGAAACGAGTCTGGCGAGGCACGGATGACACTGGAAACGTCGGTCGCGACCTGGATCTTGCCGACCTTGGCAAACGGATCATTCAGGCGGGCATAGTCGTTGAGGGAGATCGCGCCGCGGTCCGTCGTATAATCATAGGCATGCAGCCAGTTCTGGCGGACGATAACCGGATCGTCCGGGATGCTTCTGACCTGTTCAATGAAGCGGGCGAGATGCCAGGCGATCTGCGGATCGGTCGGCTGATAATCGGCAACAGCCGGGGCGACAAGCTGAGCCTCGCCGAATTTGTCGACCTGTACAACCCAGGGAACCACGGAGCCTTGCGTCGACTGCCACACCAATGCCGCAGCAAAACCACCTGCGAGCATCAGCGAACCGAACGCCATCAGCCGCCAGTTTTTCGCCTGGACGCGGGCCGAACCGATACGCTCATCCCAGGCCTGAGCGGCACGTTGGTAAGGCGTCTCCGGTTGTGGCGTCTTGCCGTAGCGAACTGAGGGTCGTTTGAAGAGGTTCATCGGCGGTCGTCCTGATTGAGGGAAACACTCATCGAGCCACCACCGTGATCACCGGAGCGGACGGAATGCGCGGCCACGCTCGCGCCATGGCTCATTGTCTGACCTCGCTTCATGCGGTTGGCCCATTCCGGCGGCGAGCCGGCGTTGGCAGAAGATCCCGAAGATGGGCTAGCAGAGGACGGACCGGTTGCGGCTTGCCCGGAACTGCCGACCGGCGATTGTCCGCCGGTTGCACTCCATGCGGCAGAGCGACCCGATTGAACGCCGCCGGATAGCGCCGATGCAGCCCGCGATATGGCCTGCCTGACAGGCTGAGCTGCGGCGCCGGCCCCGGCTCGCGCGACACCGCCAAGACCGGCGGCGACGGCGCCCGCCCCGCTCTGTCCTGATGTTGCGGCGGCGAACCCATAGGCGGTCGACATGCTTCCCGCCAGATGGGCACCGCTCCGCGCGGCCGCAGCCGACATGCGTCCTCCAGCACCGACTGCGCTTACCGCCCCGCCCAAGCCGGCACGCGCTCCCATGTAACCGGCAGCGCCAAGGCCGCCGGCGGCCAGGCTCGTGCCGACCGCAGCACCCGCACCAAGCTGGGGCGCGCCGGAGACGAGGCCCGTCGCAATGCCCGGACCGAAGATCGAAAGACCCATCAGCGACAGCGCGCCAAGCACAAGCGACAGCGCATCGGTGATGGTGGGCTGTTCCGCACCGAAGCCTTGGGTGAACTCACCGAAGAGGCCCGAGCCGATGCCGACGATGACAGAGAGCACGAGGATCTTGACGCCCGAGGCGACGATGTTGCCGAGCACCTTTTCTGCGAGGAAGGCTGTCCGGTTGAACAGGGCGAAGGGGATCAGCACAAAGCCCGCAAGCGTCGTCAGCTTGAATTCGATCAGAGTGACGAATATCTGGACGGCGAGAATGAAGAACGCGATCAGGACGATTGCCCAAGCGATCATCAGAACGGCGATCTGGACAAAATTTTCGAAGAACGAGACGTAGCCCATCAACTGGCTGGCGGCTTCGAGGATCGGATTGCCGGCATCGATGCCGACCTGCGCGACGCGGCCCGGCTGCAGAAGTGCGGAACCCGAAAGCGCGGATCCTCCTGCCTTCAGGCCGAGTCCGGAAAAGCTCTCGAAGACGATGCCGGCGAGACGATTGAAATTACCGATGATGAAGGCGAAGAAGCCGATGTAGAGCGTCTTCTTCACGAGGCGGTGCAACACATCCTCGTCCGCACCCCAGGCCCAGAACAGGCCAGCGACTGTGATGTCGATGACGATCAGGGTGGACGTCAGAAAAGCGACTTCGCCGCCGAGCAGACCAAAACCGGAATCGATGTAACGCGTGAATGTCTCAAGAAAGCGGTCGATGACACCGGTGTCGTTCATGGCGACACCGCTGCTGGTGCCGGTGACCCGAAGCGCTCCGGCGCCGGCATGGCCGGTGTGTCGGTGCCGAAGAAGCGGCGGCGGTTCTGCGCCCATGCCGTACGACAGTCTGGGTCGCTGGCGGCTGCCATGCCAATGCTTCGGCATCGTGCCAGCTCAGCTATCGATGGCTCGCCGCCCGGATGTGCGGAGCGCGGGGAGGACGCGTCCTGCGAGCCGTTGCCGCGCAACACCATGAGGGTGGCGGCCATGGCAGCGCAAAGGGCAAGGACGACTGTCACCCGGGCGGCGATCTTGAAATCCATTTGGATAACCTCAGTTGTGGAACATGCGGACTGAGGATGGGGAGTAGCTGCTGCCCGCCATGAAGCGGCTGAACTGCTCTTGCGCCTGTTGCTGGGCCGCGGCTTTGCGCGCCTGCTCAAGGGCAGCGGCTCGCCCTTGTGCGGCCATCAGCGCGGTAAGGTCGGCGACCTGCTTTGCCTGAACGGCGAGAAGCTGGTTGCCGGCCTGGGTTGCCTGAAGGATGCCCACCGCCGACTGGCTGGCGTCGACCGCCGCACTGGTCTGCTGCCGCGTCCCCTCGATATCGTCGACGGCCACGGCGCCGGCCTTCAATGAATGCTCGAAGGACGACACGGATGTTTGCCAGCGCTCGCGCGCGCCATCGACAAGCTGCTGGCTGGAGAGATCCGACCCGAAGCTCTCGTAGGTCGACTTGAACTGGCTATCGATGTCCTGGACGCTATAGGCAAGCCTGTCGGCCTCGCCGAGCAGGTTCTTCATGTCGGCAAAATTGCCTTCGATCTGGCCAAGCAGCGATGTCGGCAGCGAGGTAAGGTTTTTCGCCTGGTTGATCAGCATCTGTGCCTCATTCTGAAGCGAGGTGACCTGGTTCTGGATCTGCTCCAGCGCGCGAGCCGCCTGCAGCAGGTTCTGGCTGTAGTTAGTGGGATCGAAGACGATGAACGCGGATGCGGGGCCGCAAGACAGCGTGACGCCGATAGCGATGACGCCTGTCGCCGCCATATGACGAAGGCCAGGAAACTTGCGAACAGGATTCATGATGGAATCTCCACTGTGGGTTGCTCGATGACATTGGCAAGGTGAGGAACGAGATCGGCCGCCCATGAGAGGCCGCGATTGGCAAGCCAGGTTTCGAGAAAGCGTTCTTGGCCGGCCTCGGCGATGACCCGCGCGATCGCTGCCTGATCGGTCTTCGACGATGCCGCGCAAAGGGCTAGCGCGATCGGACCAAGGCCGAGCTCGAACAACCGGTTGCCGAGCCGCGACTGGCAGTAGTAGTCGCGTTTCGGCGTAGCGCGGGCAACGATCTCGATCTGGCGGTCGTTCAATCCGAAGCGACGATAGATATCCGTAATCTGCGGCTCGATGGCGCGCTCGTTCGGCAGGAACAGCCGTGTCGGGCAGCTCTCGACGATGGCCGGCGCAATTCTGCTGCCGTCAATGTCGGAGAGCGATTGCGTGGCGAAGATGACGGAAGCGTTCTTCTTCCTCAGGGTTTTCAGCCATTCGCGCAACTGATCGGCGAAGCCGCCATCGTCGAGCGCGAGCCACCCCTCGTCGATGATCAACAACGTCGGCCGTCCATCCATTCGCTGTTCGATGCGATGGAACAGGTAGGCAAGCACCGCCTGCGCGGCACCTGTGCCGATGAGGCCTTCGGTCTCGAAAGCCTGGACCGGTGCTTCGCCCAAGTGCTCGTACTCGGCGTCGAGCAGCCGGCCATAGGGGCCGCCGATACAATAGGGCCGCAAAGCCTGCTTCAGCTGCGAGGATTGCAACAGCACCGACAGGCCGGTGAGGGTTCGTTCCTGAACCGGCGCCGAGGCTAGCGAAGTGAGCGCCGACCAGAGATGTTCCCTAACCTCGGGGGTGATAGGAACGCCTTCGCGAAGGAGAACGTCGACAAGCCAGTCGGCCGCCCAGGCGCGTTCGGGTGTGTGATGGATCCCGGCCAGCGGCTGCAGCGAAACCGCCTCGCCGTCATCCGAGAGATCGGCCAGCGTAAGCAAAGCCAGCGGATCGACGTGGTCCGGTCCGCTCGACGCATTGCCGCCGAGATTGTGCCAGTCGCCACCCATCGCGAGCACGGCCGCGCGGATCGATCCGCCGAAATCGAAGGCAAATATCTGATTGTTCTCGTAGCGCCGGAACTGCAAAGCCATGAATGCGAGCAGCACGGATTTGCCGGCGCCGGTCGGCCCGACCACAAGCGTGTGGCCGACATCGCCGACATGTAAGCTGAACCGGAATGGCGTTGAGCCTTCCGTTCTGGCGAAGAACAGCGGCGGCGCGCCAAAATGGTCGTCAGCTGCCGGCCCTGCCCAGACCGCCGACAGCGGAATCATGTGCGCCAGGTTCAGCGTTGACAGCGGCGGCTGGCGGACATTGGCATAGACATGACCAGGGATACTCCCGAGCCAGGCCTCGACGGCGTTGACGCCTTCGGCAATGCAGGTGAAATCGCGTGACTGGATGATTTTTTCCACCAGCCGGAGCTTTTCATCGGCGATCGAGGAATCTGCATCCCACACCGTCACAGTCGCGGTGACATAGGCTTCGCCGACCTGATCGGAGCCGAGATCCTGAAGTGCCGCGTCGGCATCGGCGGCTTTGTTCGCGGCGTCGGTATCCACAAGCATCGACGCCTCGTTGGTCATCACCTCCTTGAGGATCGCGGCGAGCGATTTTCGCTTGGCAAACCACTGGCGACGGATTTTCGTCAGCAGCTTGGTGGCCTCGGTCTTGTCGAGCATGATCGCCCGCGTCGACCATCGGTAGGCGAAGGCAAGACGGTTGAGTTCGTCAAGAATGCCCGGGAAGGTCATCGTCGGGAATCCGATGATGGTGAGCGTCCGCAGATGGAAATCACCCAACCGCGGTTCCAGCCCGCCGGCGAGTGGCTGATCGACCAGTAGCGCGTCGAGATGCATCGGCGTCTCGGGAACGCGGACACGATGACGCTTGGTCGAAATCGTCGAATGCAGATAGGTGAGCGTCTCGCCGTCATCGAGCCAGTCGACATCGGGAACGAAACCTTCGACCAGGTTCAGAACCCGGTCGGTACGGTCGACAAAACTGTTCAAAAGCTCCGGAGGATCAATTCCGATCTTTTCCCGGCCCTCGTAGAGCCAGCTTTCCACCCGAGATGCCTCCTCGGCCGGCGGCAGCCAGACGAAGGTCAGGAAATAGCTGCTCTCGAAGAGTTCAACGTGCGTCTGTCGATCGGCCCATTGAGGCGAGCCCTGGTCGGCCTCGCCTTCGAACTGTTCGCGGCGCTCAAGATCGACCAGTGCCGAAGCGCTGTCGGGAAAGAGACTTTCCGGATAGTGCTGCGCTGCAAGCCGAGCGGCTTCGACGAAGATCGCCCAGCCTGAACCCAGACGGCGCAGCGCATTGTTGAGGCGTGCCGTCGTGCCGACCAGTTCAGCCGGTGTCGCACTGTCGAGATCGGGACCACGAAACCGCGCGGTTCGCTGGAACGAGCCGTCCTTGTTGAGGGTCACCCCCGGAGCCACCAGTGCGGCCCATGGCAGATAGTCGGCGAGGTTTTGCGAGCGTTTACGGTATTCGGCGAGGTTCATCATGGGAAAAACCTGTCAGCAGCCGAAATGTGTGGGATAGCGCAGGTGCCGGCGAACCACGTCGACGAACTGCGCATCGCGCTTGGCCGCAAGGACGGCCGCAAAATGTCCGATCGCCCAGATGACGATGCCCGCGAGCCAGAGTCGCAGACCGAGCCCGACCGCACCAGCCAGCGTTCCATTGGCGATGGCGACCGCGCGGGGCGCGCCGCCGAGCAGGATCGGCTCGGTTAACGCTCGATGCACCGGCGCAAAAAAGCCGCGGACTTCTTCGCCTTCCTGCGGGGACCCTGCCATCAGATCAGCGCCCCGCCGCCGAACGAGAAGAACGACAGGAAAAACGAACTCGCGGCGAAGGCGATCGACAGGCCGAACACGATCTGGATCAGCCGGCGGAAGCCGCCCGACGTGTCGCCAAAGGCAAGCGACAGACCGGTGACGATGATGATGATCACCGCGACGATCTTGGCGACCGGCCCCTCCACCGACTCGAGGATTTGTTGAAGCGGCTGCTCCCACGGCATTGAGGAACCCGCCGCGTAAGCTGGCAAGTTCATAACGGCCGTGACCATCATCGTCGCAGCGGTCAGCGGAAGCACCGCAGCAATTCTAGGGATAGGCAACGACGTAAAGCGGTTCGGATTCATTTGAAGCTCCAATCAGGCTGGGGTGGTTGGCTGGGCCTAGAGTTTGGCCTCGAGCATGCGGTAATCGCCGGTGGCGGGATCGAGCCCGTCGACAAGCGCGATCTCGACAAGCTGGCGGGCCGACCCGCGGCCGGCCAGCACGGCGATGATGTCGATCGTCTCTGCGATCAGCGCGCGAGGGACCGTGATGACGGCTTCCTGCACGAGTTGCTCGAGGCGGCGCAGTGCACCAAGTCCGGTGCTGCCATGGATGGTGCCGATGCCGCCCGGATGCCCGGTGCCCCACGCCTTCAAGAGATCGAGGGCTTCGGCGCCACGCACTTCGCCGATCGGGATACGGTCGGGGCGAAGACGAAGGGACGATTTCACCAGATCGGAAAGCGAGGCGACGCCGTCTTTGGTCCGCAGCGCCACCAGATTGGGCGCGGCGCATTGTAGTTCGCGCGTATCCTCGATCAGCACGACGCGGTCGGAACTTTTGGCGACCTCCGCTAGCAAGGCGTTGACTAGCGTGGTCTTGCCGGTCGAGGTGCCGCCAGCGACCAGCACGTTCTTGCGCCGTTCGATAGCGAGGCGCAGCACATCGGCCTGGGCTTCCGTCATGACACCGGTGGCGACGTAATCCCTGAGCGTGAACACGGCGACGGCCGGCTTGCGGACGGAGAAGGCGGGTGCCGAAACGACCGGTGGCAGCAAGCCTTCGAACCGCTCCCCTGTCTCCGGCAACTCCGCCGATACACGCGGCGAACCGGAATGCACTTCCGCGCCGACGTGGTGAGCAACCAGGCGCACGATTCGCTCGCCGTCGGCCGGGTTTAAATGCTCGTCGGTTTCGCAGAGACCTTCCTTCAGCCTGTCGACCCACAGACGCCCGTCCGGGTTGAGCATCACCTCAACAATCGAGGGGTCCTCAAGGAACCCTGCGATGGCCGGGCCGAGCGCGGTACGCAGCATGCGCGCGCCGCGCGAGATCGCTACACTACTCTGATAATTGATCGCCACGATGATCCCCATTCTGCGCGGCGAGTTGGTCCGCGCCGCTGACGGGGATGATTAAAAGAGGCACCGATGCGAGCCTTGCAACAAGCAAAACGGGCAGTAGCGTAGCGACGTACAGAGACTTGCGGAATGCGGTGGAGGCGGCTTCGCTGGCTGTACTCAGCTGCGCTTCTGCTGGAGGATCATCTGTGTCCGTAGGCGGCGCGGCGTGATTTCCGCGCCAATCACAAGGCAGCTGGGTCGCACGCCTTGCGGACGACCAAGGGGCAACAACTAAGTCGCGCCATCTTCGGACGGGATTTCCTCGGAGATTTCCTGTCTCAGTTTCGGACCTTTGGCGAGTCGTCGTCCAAGCGCCGTGACAAATGCGTTGTAGCGCTCGGCGCCCTTGGCCCGCGCCGCGGCCTGGACGGGTTCCGGCAGCGGTGGATTGGTGGTCAGCCAGAAGCGCACGAACACGGCCAGTGTCTCGACCGCGATGCCGAGATCGCGTTCCATGCGGATCATCCGTCGGTCGAGCTGGTCGAGGCGTTTGGTGGTTGCCGCTTCCTGACGCTCCGCGGCATCCGGCGATAGGAAGGAGGCGATTGCTGCTTCCGCGATCAGCGACCGGGATTGATCTCGGCGAGCGGAATATGCCGCCAGTGCCTTCATGACATCGGGATCGAGATAGACGGACAGGCGCTGTTTTTTAGGCTGCTTCTTCAGCATCGCCTTTCACAGCTCCATACCGTCATTTGGGTCGAGCGAGACCTGCCGCGCGACGCCCTGCATCATGCGCTTCATCCGACTGTTGCGGATGGCGTCGTCCTCCAGGTCGTCGCCTGGATCGAGCACGAACTCGTTGTCGGTTGGCTCCTTCTTCTCGACGGTCCGGACCCTGCTCAACTCCGGTTGATGCCGGCGCTCGGATTCCGTCGGATCGCTATCATCGGCGCGCGCCTGGTCGCCGACAGGCGTGTTGATCTCCGACCGGACGGGGCGCGGCAGCGCGCTCCAGTCGTCTGTGTGCGCGGCCTTCGATCTTGGCAGGACGGGCGGTGGCAATATCCGCTCCTGAAACCGGGGTCCTCGTAGTAGCGCGCCTTCCTTGCCCGGATTGGTGGCGTACCCGCCACCATGACGATTTCATCGGCCGGTGGGAGTTGCATGATCTCGCCGGGGGTGAGCAGCGGTCGCGCGGTCTCGGACCGCGAGACCATCAGGTGACCAAGCCAGGGCGACAGACGGTGCCCGGCATAGTTTTTCATGGCCTTCATCTCGGTGGCTGTGCCGAGCGCGTCCGACACCCGCTTCGCAGTCCGCTCATCGTTGGTCGCGAAGCTGACGCGCACATGGCAGTTGTCGAGGATCGAGTTGCTCGGGCCGTAGGCCTTTTCGATCTGGTTCAGCGATTGAGCGATGAGGAAGGCTTTCAGGCCGTATCCCGCCATGAACGCCAAAGCGCTCTCGAAGAAATCCAGCCGACCCAGTGCCGGGAACTCATCCAGCATCAGCAGCAGTCGATGCCGATCCGATTTCTCGTTGAGATTTTCGGTGAGCCGGCGACCGATCTGGTTGAGGATCAGACGGATCAGAGGCTTTGTCCGGTTGATGTCCGACGGCGGCACGACGAGGTAAAGCGTGGCCGGATCCTTGCCGCCGACGATGTCGCCGATGCGCCAGTCGCAACGGCGCGTCACTTCGGCGACGACGGGATCCCGATACAGGCCCAAGAACGACATGGCGGTCGATAGCACCCCGGAGCGCTCGTTGTCTGACTTGTTCAGCAGTTCACGAGCAGCCGACGCGATCACGGGATGGGGACCGCTTGGCCCAAGATGTGCCGTCTTCATCATCGCTGCGAGCGTCGATTCGATCGGTCGCTTCGGGTCGGACAGGAAGGCCCCGACGCCGGCAAGCGTCTTGTCGGCCTCGGCATAGAGGACGTGCAGGATGGCGCCGACCAAAAGGGCATGACTGGTCTTCTCCCAGTGGTTGCGCCGTTCGAGCGAGCCCTCGGGAT
Organism: Mesorhizobium humile; assembly: GCF_033977215.1. Classification (NCBI taxonomy): domain Bacteria; kingdom Pseudomonadati; phylum Pseudomonadota; class Alphaproteobacteria; order Hyphomicrobiales; family Phyllobacteriaceae; genus Mesorhizobium; species Mesorhizobium humile. The sequence goes on along the minus strand of NZ_JAVIIV010000016.1, from coordinate 89,620 downwards.
CAACCAGAATGTCGGCGATGTTCTGGACGTCGCGGACCTCCCATTCGCCACGCCGCACTTCCAGGAGAGGATTGTAGGCGGAGGATTTCGCATTGGTCGGGTCGAACAGCAGAACGCGGCCGTGACGAGCCCGGAAACCGGCGGTGAGCTGCCAGTTCTCGCCCTTGATGTCGTGGACAATCGCGGAGCCCGGCCAGGTCAGAAGCGATGGCACAACGAGGCCGACGCCCTTGCCGGATCGGGTCGGTGCGAAACACAGAACATGCTCTGGCCCATCGTGGCGAAGATAGTCGCGCTCCAGCTTACCGAGGACAACACCTTCGGGACCGAGCAGGCCCGCAGCTTTGACCTCGCCCTTTTCGGCCCAGCGCGCCGAACCGTAGGTCTCTGCATTCTTGGCCTCCCGTGCACGCCACACCGACATGCCGATGGCGACCGCGATCGAGATGAAGCCGCCTGACGTAGCGATGTAAGCGCCCTTGGTGAAAATCTCCGGCGCGTAGGCGTCATAAGAGAACCACCAGGCGAAGAACGCTGGAGGCAAGTAGACCGGCATCCCTGCGAGCCTGAACCAGGGCGTTCCAAGCTGCGGCTGAAACCCGAGCTGCCAAGCGACATATTGCGTCGACGCCCAGGTGGTGACGAGCACGATCAAGAAGACGATGAGGATCTGGCCCCAAAGGATTTTGGTGGCGGACATGGCGACGCTTCCCTTCCTCATGACGATATGTGGATCACAGCCCGAGCCCGCGTTTTCGGCCAAAGGTCCAGTCGATGCCGCCATCGTTGCGCGTCACGCCGGAGACATGCTGGCCGAGTTGCTTTTCCAGCGAGGGCGACCAGGGCACCAACTGGAAGCCGAGCCCGTCATCGATCATGGCGAAGCGCCCGGAGGCGAGCGCGAAACGCTGGCGGTAATTGCCGGCGACATAGTCACCGCTGGTCGATCGATTGAAGGGACGCCCGATCTCGGCGGCGAGCTTATCGCCCAGCGCTTCGATCTCGCGCTTGCGCAGGGTGTCGATCAGGTTTCGGGTAAATGTCATGCTGCCGCCTTGGCGTTCGGCAAAACCTTGTTCGATCAGGCGTTCTGCGCGGCGGCCCATGGCGTCGCGGACCTCGGCGCCGAAGCCGCCACTACCGAGGGCCACCGGCTCGCGCGCGATCGCCTGGCGGTCGAGCCAGGTGGCCCCGGTCGCGATGATCTGCCGTTCGATGTCGAAGTCGGAGCGGATGGCAAGTGCCACCCGTCGGCGACCCAGCGCATCATCGAACTTGCGAAGCTCGACAATCGACCCAGGCGCGCTGTCGCCGGCGGCGTCGAGGTCGGGCAGCTTGATGTGATGGGTGCGTCCGTCCGTGCCATCGACCACGGCATAGGCCGTTCCCTTCAACTCATCGTCGAGGCCGCGATCGACCAGGCGGCCAATTATGGGATCATCGAGACTTTCGCCGGCCAGCACATAGTTCGCTGTCCCGCGCTCGATGCCGCTTTCGGTCAAGCCGCGATGGATGCGTTTGATGATATCGCCGCGCTCGCCGAGTTCGCGCAGCATTACTTCGGCATTCTCAGACATGACCCATTGGCCGGGACCGATCTGATCGGCGAGGCCGAGGGCCTCCAGCTTTTGAAGTCGCCCGACTTTCAAAGCATGGAATTCGTCGGGCTGGCGGTCTGGGCTTGGCGCCATGTCGATGACGGCTGTGCGATAGCCGTCGCGCGCAAGCTGGCGATCGAGATTGGTCCAGCGTTCCGCCTCGATCTGCCGTTCGAGATTGCGACGGATCTCGTGATCGGTGCGCGGCCCTAGCTCCTGGGTGATGAGGTCCTGCGCCCGGTCGCGCATTCCCTGCTTGATGTAGTCGCGAGAGATGACGAGGTCCTGGCCATCGTCGGCCCGTCCGCGCAGGATGATATGCACATGCGGGTTGTCGGTGTTCCAGTGATCGACGCCGACCCAATCGAGTTTCGTGCCCAAGTCCTTCTCCATCTGCCCCATGAGGTCGCGGGCGAAGGTCTTGAGATCGGCTATCTCCACCGCGTCCTCGGGCGAGACAATGAAGCGGAAGTGATGCCGGTCGTCCACGCTGCGCTCGGCAAAGTCTTTCGGGTCGGCATTGTCGGTTTCGGGTCCGAACAACCGCGCTTTTTCTCCATCGCGAGTGACCCCCTCGCGGCGGAGATAATTGAGGTGCGCCGACAGCGGTGCCGATCGCGCCAGGTGCCGAACAACGCGCGTCTTGATAACGGCGATGCGGGAGCGTCCCGTCAACAGGCGGTTGGCCTGAACGGCGGCACGCTGGCCGCGGCCGAAGCGCGAGCAATTGCCGGACGTGATCCTGCCGGATCGCGAGACGTGTCCGCCGGCCTTCTGTGCAGCGGCGAGTGCCTGGGCAATGAACGGCCTGGACTGCTGGGCTCGAGTCGAGCGGATGCGGCCTAGCCGAATGCGAAAATCGCCCTCGCCGCTCATGGCAGATGCCGCGCACATCGCGCCAAGTCGCTGAGAAAAATTGGAAAACCGGATTGCCGCGAGGGGCGCAACACCAGCGCACCTCGCGAAACTGCTGCGTAACCCCTTGAAAAACCACGACCGCCAACAGCCGCACATCGCGGCCTTTTATCTAGCCATCCCTCCCCGACTTCCCCGATGAGCTCCCCTCCCGCCGCAAATCCCACGGCAGAACAGGCCAAAGTGCCATTTGCGACAAATCCGGTGGTCATCGCGCAGCACCGGCGGATCGTGGGATGAACAGGTTGTTCGCAGCCCGCCTCATTGTGGGACGAACATCTTCGGACGCAGTATGCGGCGGCGGTTCAAGCGCCGTCAGATCGTTCACCGCGCTGTCGATCTTCGACGGCGCATCGGCTGAACGGATTTCCGTGAATACAGTCTGGCCGACGCGCTCGACGCCTCCGCTGCCGCGCGAAACGGCGTCATTCGTCGCGCGAGCGCCGCGCTCAAAAAGCTGCGAGCGATCCGCGCTCGACCTGGTTCCCAATCCTTGCGAGCGAGGAGCAATCTCGATCGCGCCTTTGATCAGCGGCATAAGCTTCGCAGCGTAGTCGATCGTCTCGCGAGGCAGCGAACGACCGGTCGAAAGATGCTCCTCATAGCGTTGTGGTCCGGCATTGTAGGCGGCGATAAAACCTTTCGGACCGAAGCGATCGAGCATCTCGCGAAGATAGGCGGCGCCGGCCATGATGTTGTCGCGAGGATCGAATGGATCGTTGCCGAGACCGTGTTTGATACGCAGCTCTCGCCACGTGGCAGGCATGATCTGCATCAAGCCCATGGCACCTTTGGGTGAGAAGGCATGGACATCACCAACGCTCTCGATATCCATCACGGCGCGTATCAAGCGCTCGGGAAGGTCAAAACGTTTGGCAGCCTCACAGACGTAGGCGGACCAGTCGCCCCTCGTCTCGATCGCTGTCCGGATGCAAGGTTTGAGCACCGCTCGCGGCGACAATTCTGCTGCGTCGACCGCGGAGCCAAGTATGATAAATGCGCATGCGGAGAGCATCGCAATGCATTGTTGGACGATGACGCGTGCGCCGCCGTCCCGACACGCCGACAGCCTGCCGCCGTGCTCGCTTCCATCAAGGGCAAGGCTTCGCCGACCGGACCTGGGTCCCATGCGTGGCAGCGCAAACAACGCCCCCATCGAAGGACAAGTGCCCGGTCGCCCTTGACCTCCGCTGCGCGCGACGGCCGCCTGACCGGCGATCGGGTCGAAGGGTTTGACCGGCACTCGATCTATCAAAGGGTTTGCTAGTACAAGATCGATGACGCGCGATCGAAACATCGAACTCAGGGTCGCTCTTCGCGCTTCGAGGGCCGGCTCCAGTGCAGGTTCCAGACGTCTTTTTCGGTGGCAACCTGGAACAGATTGGCGCGGATCGGCTGCGTGAACGACGGATCGTCGATGAGCACAGAGAGATAAGCGCCGGCCTTGTCGCCGGTGCGATCCCACGCCGCTCCGATCTCGACGCCATCGCAGTAGATGCGGTGTTCCGGTGCATTTTCCACATCCGATTTCTCGACGGCGAGGATGGCGAGCTTTGCGTCGATGGTCAGCGTACAGATATTTCCGAAGAAGCCGTCATCGTTGCGGGTAAAAGTGCCGATCTGAGTCATGCAGTTGTCCTTTCGTGGTGAAGGGAAACGAGCCGTCACGGCTCGCCGGGAGCCGGTTTGCCGGAAGCATCCGGCGCCGGGGAAATGCGGTCGACGGTCCAGAGAGGGACCGCCCGGCCGACGATGGCGGTGACTGGCAGTGGGCCGAAATAGCGGCTGTCAAAACTGTCGGCGGCGTCCCGGTTCATCAGGAATACTTCGCCGTCGACAAGCACACGGCAGCCCTCCCAGACGGGCAGGGATCGGCCTTTGCCGTCGCGGTCGCGCGCATATCCATAGGTCTTGCCACGCGCGATGATGGCCGTCCCTTGGCGGCAGACGGTCTCACCGCCGAGCGCCAGGACGTGCTTCAAGAGCGGCAAGCCGCGCGGCAGATATCCGCGCTCTACGAGGAAGTCCGCCAGCGGCTCGGGCGGCATCACGGCGGCGAGATCGCCGACATGGATCTTGCGGCCAGGCTCGACGCGATAGAGTCCGATCGGCACGCTCGCCGATGCGTTCCAGATCAACCACGGCGTCTCTCTGCTTAAGGCTGGGAAGACGACAAGCGCCGCGCCGGCGAGCATTGCCACAACGTTCTTGCCGCGCGCGCTCATGGCTCGATCCTGCGACGTAGCAGCCATGCTTCGTGCCGCTGCCTTGTGTAAGCCCTTGGATTCTCACGCGCAGCGAGGCGACTATGGACATGTCGCCAGTATTCCGGCGAGACATCCATCGCGTCGATGCCGAGCGCTTCGACGGCATCGATGATCTCGAGCACTTTCTCAACCTTCGGCCAGCCAATGGCGGTCAAAAGGATATCGGCGCCAGGTCGCACATAGGCGACGGTCGAACAGCGCTTGCCGGCACCGACGGCGCGCAGAATGTCGATGCGCGAGGCGATTGTACCAAAGTCGTTGGCCGTCCAGCGGACGAACGCGAAGATGCTTCCAACCTCGAAAGCGACGACGCGGCGGCTTTTATCGATGATCCTGTTTTCGACGGGTTTGCCGAAACGGATGTAGTTCTCAATCCGCTTCTTCAGCCACAGCAGTTCGACATGGGTGAGGTCGCTCATGCCGCCCTCGGTTGCAGGAGGTGGCCAGTCGATTTGGCAGCTGATGCCTGAAGCTGATTCAGTATGGTGACGAGTCGGCAATCGATCTTGTTGCACGCGCACCAACGGCGCCGTGACAGAAGTCGTCCACGGACCTCCGGAACCGGACGTTCCGTTAGAAAGAATCCGAAGGATTCGAAGTTAGATAAGTTAGAGGCGCGAATTCGGCTTCCGGTTCCACAGGTTGAGTGCGGTTCGGGTTCCTGAAATGACGAGGATCGGGTTCCCGAAATCCCGTGTCCGCGGGTTCCTGAAATGACGTGCTGGTTCACAGGTTGTCCTCCGTCGCCCTCGTCTTTCCGAAGCGGCTGAACGGATCCCGGTGACTGGCCTTGAACGTGAGCAGTGGCCCGCCGGCTTGGGAAATGCCGAGCACGAGCCGATAGCCCGGCAGTGATTGGCGGCGCACGATGCCGCGAACTTCGAATGCGAAGCGCTTGTATGCGGAGAGACTGCCGGATTTGACGTGGAGATGGCGCAAGTCGAACGACCAGCCATGCGCCTGTCGCCCGCCATGCTTGCGCACGAGACGGTAGAGCCAGCGCTCGATGCCGCCTGTCAGGTCGAAATAGGCGCGGTCGATGGTGAGCACGAAGGCATCGACCATGATGCCGGCGTAGAACCAGTCCGGCAGAACAAGCTCGATGCCGAGCTGCCTGCCGCGATTGTCGACCCGCTCCTTCCATTCGTTGATCCAGGAGAAGCGATGCATGCGCCGCTCGGTGGGCTGGCGGATCGAGGTGGCGACGGTGGTCGATTGAAGCCGGTCAAGTGCTGCCTTGAGCAGCTGATATTCCCGGGCGGACGTGCCGCGACCGATGAAGGTCAGGATTTCGTGCGGCGTTGCCGCCATCATGCGTGAGGTGCGCAACCCATTGTCACGCGCATCGACAATCTGTGACGCCGCCCAGATCAGGATGTCGGCATCCCAGATGGTTGCCATGCCGTGCTCGACGGTCGCCTCGACGCGGATGGCGACCTCCCCCATCCGAAAATCGATCGGTGTGATCCGGCGCGATTTGGCCAGCGAGAAGAACGGCCAGGCCATCAGGTCTTGCGCATCGCGCAACGCCATATTGCCGGGCCGCGCATGGAAAAGCGCGATGGGTTCGAGGTCTGTTGGAGGTGGCCGCATGTCCGCTCTCAGGAACCAGGCTCAGCGCGGCTTGCCGGCATAAGCCGGCGCGCGTGCCGCATGTGGCTTCGCGGGCGGCAGATAAGTAGCGTCGGTGTCGCTGGTGGACGTTCGCGCGCCAAGCTCGATCCAGGCGTGCAAATCGTCGATGTCGTAGAGGACACGGCCGCCGACCTTGCGGTACTTGGGACCGGTACCGTAGGTCCGGTGCTTCTCCAAGGTACGGGCGCAAAGGCCGACGACAGGAGCAGCCTCCTTCGTCCGAAGATATTTTTTGTGCGCGTCCGCGGGACCACTCGACATTTGCTCGATCTCCATTCGGTTCTGCTGTCGTCCTGGCCTGCCGGGACGCGCGAAACGGACGATGGCCGAATTGAGAAAAAGGAAGGGAGGGCAAAGATCGGTGCCGTGTTTTTGTACCCCCGCCGAAAGGATCTCAGCGGTCAGATTTACGGCCGCGGCTTTGGGGATAGAGGAGAAGGTCGCGATAGCCACCCGCGACCAGCCGGTCGGCACGGCGCAGGATCGCACGCACCTTGTGGCGAAGATGATGGTCGCGCCAGTCGCGCGCAGCTATCGGATCGCTGGACAGGAGCTCTTCGGCGATGCGACGGTAGGCCGCCTTCGCTCGCTTCGCATCGTGGGCGCGCAGATTGAGGATGTGTCTCAGCTTCGTCTGTTGTGGCAGGGAGCCATACGAAGTGCCAGACGGGCGACTGTTCAGCGACCGCCAGAACCGACGAGCCGCATCGAGGCGAGTTTCGAAGTTCTCATCGAGCACCAATACGACGGCATCGATGCTATCGGCGTCGTCCGGCGTATCGATAAGGATGTGGTGCTTCCCGGAGGTGCTTGGCCATACGACATGACGTTGCTCCGCCTCGGTCCAGATGTCGGCCGTGCCAAGTTGAATTAATCGAATGGCCGGCCGCAAAGAGCCCGCGGAAGCTGCCAACCTTGTCGCGCGAAGAACCCGTGGCGAAGCCTCTTCCGTCCAGACGATGTGTTTGGGTGATAGGGGCTCATCACCGACAACTGTGAAATCGCGCGCCCCATCGCCCGGCGAAGTCTGGCGGGCCGATCAATTCTCCAGGCGTGATCATAGCCGATGTCAGCAGGTCAGCTTCCGCAGCGAAGGCGTCATTACGGATCAGATACTCGGCGGCAAATTCCGAGGCTTCATAGTCGCGCATATGCTCGTACGCTGCCGGATCGGCCCAACCGCTTCGCGACATGGCAACGGTCCCTTCATCCGATGCCCACAGTTGGCCGTGAGCTTCGAAGTCAGCATCCGAAGCGACGGTTGGCTTGGGTAGTCAGAGATTCGGCAAACCGGTTTGTTGATTCAGCACAGCTCCGGATTCGAGAATGCCTAGTGTGGTGCACCGCCTGCCAGGAGATACCGGTAGCCGTTGGTCGTCATCCATCGAGCACGAGCGAGATGTGTTTCCCAAGCCCGGAATGCCCGTTCTGGCTCTTTCGCGGGATCAATGTGCAGAACGATCCTGGCCACCTCTCGCCAATCAGCATCCTCGGCTGCGGCATCGAGAAGGCGGACGTAAGTGAGGAGACGCTCCTCGTCGTAGCCGGTCAGGATGGCGACGTCCGGCGCAACATCAGCGACATCGGGATCGAGCAGCGGCTTGAGCAAACGCGATTTCCCTTCTTGAAGTCATTTTGTAGAGAATACTCCGTGGTTGGATACTCGACAATGCCTTGCATTCGCAGGCATGGAAATACGCGAGGTATTTGCCCGCAATCTGAGGCGGTGTCGACAGTCGGCCGGGCTTTCACAGGAAGAGCTGGCCCACCGCGCAGAAGTCGATCGCACCTACATCAGTGCGTTAGAACGCAGCATCTATGGCGCGACGATTGATGTCGTCGACAAACTGGCAAAAGTTCTCGGTGTCGAGGCAGCGGATCTACTGAAGCGGCCTCCCTTGCGCGCTACAAAATCGCGGTGAACCTGGCTTTCCTTATCGTCTCCGTGGCCGAAGTCGCGTCGCGAGCCGGGCGGAGCCCGGCGAGCGGCGGCCGCTAGCCAGACGGCCGCGGCAGTCGATCCGCGTTCGCGGATCGGTGTAAAACTCCGTCGTTGAGGTGCGCGGCCGGATCTCCGACCGCGCAGTGTCGAGACCGTTAGGTTGCCTTCTCAAGCAACGCCTTTGCCTTTCCTTCAAGCTCGAGACGGCTGTCTTGATGGGACTTGGTTCGTGCATGCGCGGTCATGCCCTGCACGAAATCGAAGATGCTTTCGGGCGGCCTGCCTTCCTCCTGCAAGACTGCCTCGATGATCTTCCCAGTCTCGGCCTTGGACAAACCGCGCTTGCGCAGGAAGTTTTCGCGGTCGTCATCGCTGTGGGCGACGATCCTTTCGCGGGCGGCCTTGATGCCGGCGATGAATGGCGCCGGCGATGAGTTGGCAAAACTCGTCAGCGCCGGCGCTGCCTCGTGAACAAAACGCTGCGCTGCGAATTTCGAATGCCGAATGCTGATTTCCTCGAACCCCTCCACGCCCCAAAGGTTGCGGTTCATGCATACCGCGCGGAGATAGAAGCTTGCTATCCCAAGGGTCTTGCTGCCAACTTCGCTGTTCCAGCAATAAAAACCCCGGAAATACAAATCCGGCTCTCCGTTCGGCAGCCGTCCGGCTTCGATCGGGTGTTTGTCATCAACCAGAAACAGGAACACGTCTCGGTCGCTGGCGTAGAGCGTGGTGGTATCCTTGGTGATGTCTACCAACGGGTTATGCGTCATGGTCGCCCAATCCAGCACGCCGGGAACCTTCCACATGGTGTCGCCGGTACCGTTGCCGGCGATCTTCATGACGGCGGCGACAAGTTCGCGGTCCCAGATACGGCCGTAGTCAGGGCCAGTGACGGCGCGAAGCTCGATGCGTCCGTCTTCGGCCTCCAGGGTTTTCACAAGCTCGGCGCGGTGATTGAGCAAGCCGTGCTGCAGGTTGATGCCTGCCAGCGGTGCGGGAAGCTGGCGCATGTACGTCGCGGGCGCACCAATAAGGCTGCAAAGCTGGCCGAAGCTCCAATGCGTGGGCGCAATCGGCTGGTCTTGCCCGGGGACTATCAGAGAAAGCCTCTCCGCATTGTCACGGCTCGCTTCGACACGAATGGCGCGGCTCTCCACAGTGCGGGCGGTGGCGTGATCCGCTCGGCTACGCACGGCGTCGTAGAGTTCTGTCAGCGAAAGATAGCGTTCGTCATCGGGGCGCGAAAACCATTCCGACGAGACGCGACCGATGCGCTCGCCGCGCGAGATGTCGACGCGAAAGGCCTCGGAAACAGGCTGCTGCTGGTTGTTGTCAGTGCTCTTGGTGTTCGTGATCATGTTCATCGTGGTCACTCCTTTTTCCTTGAATGCCGAAGGCATGTCCCCCGGCATGCCTTCCGGGGGCGCGTGAGCGCGCGGGAGTGATGGGGGCCAATGCCGGCGCGCGGAGCCGAGCTGCACGGTCGAGCGGGGCGAATGGAAACGATCGGAAGTTGTGGCGTAATCTGCCGCTTTGCGAGCCGGCGGCCCTGCTCTGCACAGGCGGCAATGGCGGGGAAGCGAGGGGAAGTTCCTCGCTTCCCAATGGATCGGCAAGGGTACTCCGCAGCCGATCAGAACGATGAAAGCGAAGCTTGCCGTTATAATATTGGCGAGAGGAGTGGATTGTAGAAAGGAAACGGACTATTTGCCAAATTGGCGGAACGGGTAATCACACGTCTTTGGTGCGTCCGATAGACCAAGAGGAAAACTGCATGACCATTTCATCCGAACAAGACGGCCAAACGGAAATCGTGTCGATCGCCGCCGACATTGTCGCCGCCTATGTATCGAACAATCCGCTGCCGGTCGGCGAGCTGCCGAAGCTGATCGGCGATATCCATGCCGCTCTGCAAGGGATCGGCACGCCAGTGACGGAACCTGTGGTCAAGCAGGAACCGGCGGTGTCGATCAGGAAGTCGGTGACGCCGGACTTCATCATCTGCCTGGAGGACGGAAAAAAGTTCAAATCCCTGAAGCGCCATATCGGAGTCCACTACAATCTGAGCCCCGAGGAATACCGGCAGAAATGGAACCTGCCCTCCGACTATCCGATGGTGGCGCCGAACTACGCAGCCGCACGCTCGGTCCTGGCGAAAGCGTCGGGGCTCGGACGTAAGGCAGCGGCACCCAAAGTGGCCAAACGGGCACCTCGCGCCGCTGCAGCGACCGTGACCGCGGCGACTGCAAAGTCACCGGTCAAGAAAACGAGCAAAACTGCCGCCAAGATCTAGCCTGCCGCAGTGAATTGCCTATTGTCCGGGCGGTGGCGGACGTGAGCATGGTGAAGCCCCGGCGCGTCGCGCCGGGGCTTTGTCTTGTTTGCCGGTTTCACTCGGCGGCGCGGCGGGACCAGATGAGCGAGAACTCGCCCTGCGTTTCGGTCTCGACCAGGCTCGCATAGATCGGAGCGGGGAAGCTCGGATCGTCGAGCTTGACGGAGTGGTAGTCGCGCCCCTCGCGCGAAGTCTTCTTCCAAGCCGCACCGAACTCGGTGGCGCCGGCGAAGATGCGGTAGTCCGGACCCTTTTCGTTGTCGCCTTCGGCGGGGACGAAATCCACGGTCTTGACGTTGAGGTTGAGGGTCTTGACGGAGCCCTTGAAGCCCTTTGCGGTGCTGGTGAAGATGCCGATCGTAGCCATTGCTGTGGTTCCTTCTGTTCTATCGAGCCGCGCCCGTCGCGACCTCGATGGTGGTCGTGGGACCGGGGACGATCGGTCCGCATCCCCAAAGGGACTGAAACGAAGTGGAAGACGGCGGGGTGAGGCTTTCTTGGATCGCAAGGAATGGCCGCAAAGCGGACAGGGGAAGAAAACGCAGCGCCGCTGTTGTGGTAAGACGATCGAGGCGAGGCCGGTCCTCGGTCAGACCCAATCCATTCGAGGACGCCATGGGCGTGGTTTGCCAGGAGGAGGACCCGTCGCAATGGCGATCCGTTCGGATTCACATCGCAAAAGGGGTCTTGGATCAGTGCGAAGCATACTCCCGGCAAGACGGGCATGACTTCCCTGCGGCGCTTGATCACAAAGTCAGGCTTTCCCCGCTCTTTGCCCTGACCCAATCGCATTTCAGCGGTTTGGAAAATAGAACTGCGGAAGAGCAGCAACTGCCATTTCGTCAAGCCCGAAGACCCGAGCTTCCCCGCTCCGATCTTTATGAGCCTGATTGAGACCACAGGCGGACGATCCATCTAACCTGACGTTCCGTCGCTGTGCCGAGTGATCAGGCCAACCACAAAGCTTGCGTGTCTCGCTGGTGCTTTGCCGGGAGAGTCCGCCGCCGGCCTTTGCGTCGCGGGCATGAAACTCGACGTTGGGAGAAGCCAAGAACGAGACCAGCCTAGGCAAGGCCAGCTGGCGCCCTACCCTCTGATCTTCTCGATGCATACGAATATTGCCCGCTGCTCAGCGTAGCATCATGTCGTATTGTCGAGGTCCCGGGCCGCGCGGGTCGCGCGGCCGAAGATTTTCACGGCTGATGGAAGGCTGACGGGAGCCGCCGAAGCGCCTCCGGTCTTTGCGTGTCACTCGGCTGCGACGTGGAAGGGTTCGCCATCCTCAGCCGCGCTGCCGCTATCGGCTGCGGCCAAGTCCGTCTCTTCAACAGGCACAAGGTCCGCCGTAGACAGCCCGTCCGGGTCCGCCGCTGCCTCACCGGCTACGTCAAGCGGTTCGACCAGCGTCGGATACTCCGTTGTGCGCATGAGTGCCGGAAGCCAACCGGTTCCAGAAAGCAACTGTTCGGCGGCTTCGGCCATCGGCTGCTTCTTTAGCGCGACAAGCCTGTCCGCTGCCTCTTCGCTCACTGCCTCGCACACTGCAGCGAGGATGTTCGCCTTGGTGACACGCCCGAGATAGGTGCGCGCGGTCGGCCTCCAATGTGCCGTCATGTCGAGCGCCACCGCCGTTGCCAGCCTGTCCGCCGTTTCGTGGGCGCGCTGCTTGCGCTCCCAAGGCTGCTTCACCGCGTTGACGGTGAGTGAGGCGCAATGTGCAAACAGCGCCATGACGCTGGCGTGATCAAGCGAGGCGATGAAGCCCCACAGGTCGGCTACATCGACCGGCATGTCCGCCGCCCATCCCGTATGACGGTCCGCCAGCGCCTTGGCCGCTGCCGTGTCTTCGATGCCATCCGCGTGGCCAGCAAGGTAGGGGCTGGTCGGTCGGATTTCGAGACAATGGGCTTCCGCGCCCTGATAGAAAGTCTGCGCAGCAAGCGTGTGTGTGACGGCGACAAGGGCGATGTCCGGTTGCTCGCCAAGCGCAAGGCGAAGGCCAAGCGTTCGGTGGGCGGTCAGGTCGCGGACGAGAAGATCGGAAAGCGGCTTGCCGGCGTCCTCAACTTCGTCGTCGCCATCGTTATCAGCGTCAGGACTGATACCGTCCTCGATGATCTCACCGTCACCATTGATGGTGTAACTATTGTCGCCATCTTGGGCTTCCGGCTGATCGTCATCGGCGCGGATGAAGCCGCGTTCGATGCGGGCCGTCCCGTCATGGGAAAGCACGACAAACACCCCGCCCCGCGCAATGACATCCGGGTCGTAAGCGTGACGCAGGGCATCGACGCCCTCGATCTCTGCCTCAAGCATACCGAATCTCTTGTCGACATCGTCAGGCAATTCCTCGGCGCTACTCCATTCTTCCGTCAGCCGGTTGAACGCCTCGAATGCCACCGCATAGGCGGCTTCGTCTTCTTCCGACAAAGCCACCGGCTGCGGGTAGGTTCGGCGCAGGCCGTGTGCATGGGGATAGTCGATATGGACATCAGCCCATTTCCAGCCTTCGCCTTGCTTGATGGTTTCGGCCACGCTCTGGAGCTTTTCGATGACCATCCGGTCGAGCAAGGCTGCATCATCATAGAAGCCGCCACGGTCATCGGTGAACAGATCGCGAATAATCATGCCGCCGGCCTCGATAAAGGCTTCCGCGCCGATGAAGATGGCGCGGCGATCCGTGGCCGCGACGTGGGTCCGTGTCAGTTCACGGCGGATGATGTAGGCATCGCGGTTATAGGTCAGGCCGTCGAAAACCTGTTCCTGCCGGGCATGATCCTCGGTGAGGGCGAAGGCCATCAGCTGATCAAGGGTAAGATCACCGTCGCGGTAGACCTGCATGAGCTTGGGGCTGACGGCACCAAGCCGCAGGCGCTGCCGCACCACATGAGCCGTCACGCCGAAGCGGGCGGCAATCTCTTCCGCGCCCCACCCGCGCTCTTCGTTGAGACGCCGAAACGCCTCGTACTGGTCGGCTGGATGCATGGCTTCGCGCGTGACGTTCTCGTCCAGGCTGATCTCGTGCGGATCGTTTTTGGTATCGACGACACAGCGGATCGGTTCGGTCTTCTTGATCTGCTTGCGCTTGACGCGAAGCAGCTGCGCCAGCCTGCGGCCTTCGCCGATGCTGACGAGATAGAAGCCGGTCTCCGCGCCCTCGCCATCAAGCTCGGGCTCAACCACGAGGTTCTGCAAGATACCCTTGGCGGCGATGCTCGCCGCATAGGCCTCGATGATCGCCTCGCTGTGCGGCGTCTTGCGCGCGTTGCGAGGCGACTTCTTCAGCTTGTTCAGCGGAATGAAAACCTCGGTGCCGCTCTCGCTGGCATTTGCGGCTTCAACGTTCTTTGAATGGATGGTCATGGTTCTGTTCCTTTTCCGTTACATGCCGAAGGCATGTCCCTCGGCATGCCTTCCGGGGGCGCGTGAGCGCGCGGCAGAGAGGGGGGCGAATGCCGGCGAGCGGAGCTGGGCTGCGCGTTTCGAGCGGGGCGGATCGGATCAGTTCAGAAATGACAATCATGCGCCGCCTTGCGAGCAAGCGGCCCGGCTCTGTCGCAGGCGGCATTCGCGGGGGAGAGATGGCCAAGACCATCTCTCCCCTCTTTTTGCGAATGTTGCCAAGGATTCTCAGCGTGCTGGATTTGTCGAGTCGGGGCAGTGCCCCGGCTGTCCAAAGAAAGAAGCAGCCGTAGGAGCGTCAGCCATTTCGGCGCCGCAGGCGCGACGCGGGACCGACTGCAACGACGAGACCGGTTAAGAGGGTAGCCGAAGGAGCGTCAGCATAGCGCCGCCGAAGGCGGGACGCGGGGCCGACTACCCCCGGCGAGGAGTGCCGTATGAATTGCGCCTCGTCCGCCAGAGCGGAATCCGCTCATCCTCAGCCAGCGTACGTGACCATAAGGTCGGAATGCGTTTAAACTGCGTTCGCGGTGGCGATCGGTGCGCGCGCATGAGCTTGTGGAACGTGCCATGTGCGCTCTTGGTGGGGAGACGCTCTGTGACTTGTTGGATTTCCCGCGGTGACGATCCCAGCCAGTTACACTATGCCCTTTATGCAACTATCGAAGCACAAAAGGCGAACATAGAGAGGGGCGTTGCGTGTTTCGACGAAGAGCCTGTCCAGCCCGGACTTGGCCATCAGCGCTGGTGTCACTTCGTCGAGCGAGAGGAATTTGCGAACCCCGGCTACCTCAGGGTCGCCATAGACAAAGGATTCCAGCACCGCCATGTTACGGCGGCCAACAGGGCGATCCCCGGATCTGGATCAAATTGGTTGAGTGCAGTCGCGGACCTTCCATCCAAATGACACTCCTCTATTGACTTTTCACCGCGCTTCTTCATGCTCAATACACCGCGACGCAGCTACGCGGGTTTTTCACCCTCACTTCTGAAGCGAGGGGCGGCTACGCAGGGACACGCCGGTTCGCCGGGTCGCTCTGTACGTCTCGGAAACTCCTTCCACGCTGTTGCCGCCTTCGGTGACGCCGGAATTTGCCGGTAAGCGGAAGGAGGATGCGCATGGAGCATCTTACCCATTCTCCTGGCACCTCGGAAACCTCAACCCCGTGTTGCGGCCGAGATGAGCTGTGTGCTGTCGGCCGCCTGCCTATGGAGAATGGAAGTGGCTGCAAGCAGTCAGATGAAAGAAGCGCGACGCCTGCTCGAACGTCAGGGCTTCATTGCCAACAAGACCCGTGGAGGTCACTGGCGGATCGAGCATCCCAACATGGACGGACCGGTCTTTGCGCCGGACACACCGTCTGACCACCGCGGAATGAAGAATTTGTTCGCCACGATTCGGCGGAAGATGCGGTCGTCGATCATCTTGTAATCAAGCCGCGAATGGGGCCGCCTCGTATGGAAGCGAGGCGGCTCATTCCCTGACAATGAATTCTTGGGCCGAGCAATTGCCCGCATGGAGATTTCAATGAATCCTGAAAATACGGATGGCCACGTCCTGCCGCGTCCTGTTGAGCGGCTTCCCGAATATGCACATGCGAAGGCGCGACAGACTCTCTCGGAGAAATTGATCGAAGCCTTCGGTCTGTCTGAAGCCTCGGCAGCCTCGATCGCCGCTGCCGTTGTGGATCCGTCTGAAGTCCGGAAGTCGATTGGCGAGCCAACCGACCCCGATGTGGAGAGGATCGCAGTTCCTGGCGGAACGCTTCTCGGCGTTCGGACGAGTGTGTGGGCGCGCCGCACGATGCCTGACCCGCGCAATCCGCGTACCCTTCCCTCTCGTCGTCACCCCTTCGCCATTGATCCGGGCAGCGGCGGCGAGGATTCGAAGTTCCGCCCGGTTCCTGAGCCGAGGAGCCTGGATCAGAACCATCCTGAGAAGGCTGAGCTCGCGGTCGACATCGAGAGCAGGCACCAGCTGATCTGGGCAAGTCAGCAGGCCGCGGCCTTCGTTCTCGCGGAGAACGACTGGCGTGCATCAATCGCGTCACAGGGGGTGATGGAGGCCGTGTGGCTTGTCCCGACGACGTACCTGCACGCGGACGGATCAGCACCCGCGACGACGCTGACTACCGTCGAGGGATCGTCAAGAGCTACCGCGGTCCATAATCTCCTCCGCATCCATTCGGCCGACGTGCCATACGATGACAACGATGCGAGATTCCGCGCTCATATTCGTAAGTTGAATGACGCCTTCGAGCGCGGAGAGCGTGATAAGGAGACGGTCGTCGCGCTGCGTTGTGAGCGTATTCCCGCCCTTATCTTGCTCGGGTTTCGCCCGCATGCATCTGGCAGCACCGGATTCCCGACCGCGGTGAAGTCTCTCGTTGCTTTGCGGCACGTAGATCCTCCGAAGCCTTGGGGTGAAGGGCCAGAAAACGAGTCTCTCGCTGATGAAGTGCTCGATGAACTGCACCGGCGGGATCTCATCTCATCGACGCAACGAGATTATTTTGCTGGCTCGTGTACGCGATCAGAAGCGGCGGCAGCGCATCTGCCGACAGACCCGGTGCTACGTGCAGCACAGATTGTCCAGCTTTTCACGAATGACGATGAACGTTTTGATGAGGCGATCCGGGTTGCGGTGACAAGCCAGTCGACCCGAAAGCGGATCACCACAAAGATGATGAACGAGCTGGCGACAGCGCTCATCCTTCGGGCTGTAGCAGATGAACCTGCCAAGGTCGACCAAATCAGGCGTTACCTGCGCCATGCCTTCGGGAAGCCGACGCATCGGGCGAAGTGGGAGGCAACGGGAAGGACCAGCGATCAGTTGATTCAGGCGGCACTTTCGGAGGTGCGCGAGGCGATTGAGACCGGCACTTCGGGGGAGGAACCAGGGCCATCATCGCTGGAACTGGCTGTCCGCGCCTCATACCCTTTGGTGGTTTCGGGTCGTCTGAACGCCGACCGCGGCTCATCAGGAAACGCTCAGCCTGATCGCCGGACACCGGGCGAGATCCTCGACACGATGCGTCGCTCCATTTACGGGGTTCATCAGCTTGGACGGGCGCTGCTCGACTTCGAGACCAATAGGGCTCTGCGAGCGGTTAACGAGTCTGGTGAGGTAAAGATTCAGTCGGACGGCTCGTCAGAGCAGACCATCAGCGACATCTATCTTCGCAATGAGTTTCCTCCGCCAGGCAAGGCCAAGGCTGCGCGACCCGGCGATACTCCCACTGACCGCTATGACAATGCACTTTCGGCTCTGAGCCGCGCATTTGATGCCGTGGACCAAGCTTTTGCGGACCTGACAAAGGTGCTCGGAGATGACAGTCAGCCATTGGTAGAAGCGCGGGGAGTTGAGCCCCGTCTCACTGAAGCCTGGCGGGATTTACTGCGCCGAATTGATGAGGAGATGGTGATTTGGGCGCGCACCTTCCGCAGAGCCTATGGCACCAAGGCTAGCCCGCTGGTCGATCGGGACGAAGACGAAGAAGTGGAGGATAGCGACCCGTACGCCGATGTCGGCGACGACGCGGAGGACGAGTTGGAGCGCCAGGAAACATCGTCGAAAACCGATGTTGCGGGGTAACGCAGGTATTGCCGGTCTGACGAGTCAGGCCGGCAATTTTGCGCTCCGGAGAGGCAAGCGTCGCCGCGCCGTCCTGGGCCGACGTGTATCTGTTTTCCCGGTGAAGCGGCCCCTCTTCATCTTAGGTTAGCCCGTGTGGCCCTTCTCGATATTCTGCACGCCAGAGCTGGGCGGCGGCTGCGCTCGAAAATCGACTGACGTTATCCACTGGTGGGAGCGGGATCTCACGAAGCCGATAGAGGGGCAAGGTTTAAGTCATGGGTACTTCTATTGAGTTGAAGGTGGGCTGCGTTTCCCTCGACTATGCCAAGAACAATATGGGTAATGACTACGGCTACCTTTTTCAGAGCCAGGATTTGGCGCGTCGACCGTGCGACGGCATAGACTACGACTACTATGTCGATCATCCGGAGGAGGAAGTCGATCTCGCGGAAAGCGAGCTTTCCTTCGTCCGCCCGCTGTCGCGGCTCGTTCCGAGATTGGAGATCCTCGGACATACGCTGGAGACCGCAAGGTCGGAGTACGAGGCTGTCTTGGCCGGCTCTCAAATAGTATCCGGCGGACAACATCGGGAGCACCTGACGTTCGAGGAATTCTGCGCTCTCGCCAACCTCTTCCCTTTGATGAGCCTTGCTGACGGTTATGTTGAATTCGAGACCGAAGGCCGTGACCTCATTTCGCAGGGCCGCTTTGCAAATCATGCGGAGCGATTTGCGCGCATCCCTTGGACCGAGAACTCCGACATGTATTGGTCTGAGGCGAGCTACCTGTCGTCAAAAGTCTGCATCCTCAGCGCCGCATCAATGCTGTTGATCTTCGCCCAGGACCCGCGGAATGCCGATGCCGAGGTGACGTGGCAGTTCGGCAATATTGTGAACGCGGGTTGGGTCAGCCGCGAGGCCTTTGTTGCCGGTGCAAGTCGGGGACAGACTATCCTGATTGCAACAGAAGGCGCGTCAGATGCTCGCATCCTGCGCCGCGCCCTCGATCTTCTTCGCCCTGACGTGGCGGATTTCTTCCGCTTTATCGACGGCGACGAGCGGCATCACTTCTGGGGCACCGGCAATCTCGTCCGATTTGCCGAAGGACTGTTGCGGATCGACATCCAGAACCAAGTCCTCTTCCTCCTCGATAATGATGCGGAAGGGATCGATGCGTACGGCAAACTCAAAGAGTTGAAGATGCCGCCGAACCTGCGCTGCATGGTCTTGCCCGACGTCCAAGAGCTGCGTAGCTTTCCAGCACTCGGCCCGGAGGGTCTCAGCAATTGCGATATCAACGGTCGCGCCGCCGCGATCGAATGCTACCTCGACCTCAATCTACCCGACTATCCGCCCGCGCGGGTGATCTGGAGCAATTTCAAACGGGAGATACGGTTGTGGCAGGGCGCTCTGGAGCACAAGGAATCGTATGACCGCCATTTCATGAAACAGGATGCTAAAGGGCTGGCGTCTGGCCAATATGACCTTTCCAAGCTCATTCAGGTGCTCGAGGCGTTGGTCGCTGAGGCGTCGCTGTTTAGCGCCGTCGCTCCGCATTAGCGTCGAACGAATCGGGACCTTTGTCCGAGGCCTGTTCGCAATGTAGCGCCGCCATCAGTGAGCACTCTAACTCGGCTTCCACGGATTTATTCGGACGCATGGCGAAACCGTCGAGGTCGAACGCCTGCTCACTTGAATTTGTCCGACGCGGCAACGGAACTGACGGGCTGTGCCAACGACGAAACTTGGGCCGACCTCACCGTGCCTGCAACCCCCTTCGAGACTCCCGTCCGGCACTTCCTGGTGCGAGCATTTCATTCCACAGGTATCGATGGGTTATTGCGCATCTACGGTATCGACGCTGCACTTAGTCTCCAATCGGATTACGGCGCCAAGGCACCCGCCGTTCAGCGCAAAGGCCGCAAGGTTGCCGATATTATGGTCGAACGAGTTGGGCGGCTTCTTGCTGAGGGCCATGCAGCAGTCCGTCGCAGAACTCGTCCCATGCAATGCATGATTCCAACTAACCCGAATCACGGTTAAGAACTAGCACGACAGACGCTGCGGGGGCCTTGCGCTATGCTGACTCTTGGTGAAGCTTTTAAGCTTCTGTTCCCTGACGCGTCTCGGCGGATTCTAGGCTTTGCCGAGGCGCCAGTTCTGCCAGCCGATATTTTCGCATTTGCTGCCTATGTTCTCGAGGCAAGCGGGGCCTATCATCACGTCGCCCCTGAGTCGGGCGCTCCTAGCCCCGATAGGCAGATCATCGTCGATGGCAGGATGCGAGCGCGGGCAATACGCGTCGGCAAAAGCTGGAGAGAGTCAACCGTCCCTCCCGGCAATCTTCCGGCGGTTCCTGCGCGTATCACCCACCTTTGGCGTGCCCTTCAGCCGTTTTCGTCAGAGTTGGCATTCACCAATTTGGCCCCCGACGGACTATGTCCTTCTTGGTGGCCTATCATGGTCGAGCTCTTGATGATTTCAGATGAAGCCAGCCGGCACGTCGGCTTTGTGGCAGACAACATTTTCTATGCACCGGTCGCCGAGGCGTTCACAGAAGGTGACGTGATCAGCGGTCGCGAATTCAGGCGAATCCAAAGCGGCCCAGCCACGATATCGACTGCGGATCCGAGCATCGTTTGCGTGCAACCCAAATCCCGCACTCCTGCGGTCGGATGCACGATGCGATCACTTAGCCATCATCTCGCGATGCTGCCCGGGCAAGGCTCGGTGCGCGCCAGTTGGGTGACGTCGCCTTTTGAGGCCGACGGTGCAGCGCCACAGAACCTCGGACTGCTCCTGATACCTTATCCGTATGCGGTTGATGCCTCAGTGTTCGTAGCTGCGGGTGACGCACGAAATCGATGGGGTTGGTTTGGTGTCGAGCAGCAATGGCTTCCAGCGATTGGGGACAGCGAGGGCCGCAAAGCATTTGTCGTATTTGTGCTGGACCTGGTCAGGGCCGCGCGGAAGGGCGAGCGTCGGGTCGATGGCGTCGTCTTGCCTGAGTTATCGCTTGATCTGGCGCTATTTCGCCAACTTGCGCGTGCTTTAGCTGAGGAATCTGGCGTTGACTTCCTCATCTCCGGCATCAGTAGCGACCGCCACGGGCGAGAAGGCAATTTCGTTGCGATTGCCCCATTCTTCCTCGTGGGCGAGGGCAAGTTGACCGGTGGGCTGGATCAGCTTTTCCTAATTCGGGAGAAGCATCACCGATGGAAGCTGACCGAGCCCCAGATAAAGGACTACCAAATTGAAGGCGCGCTTCCACCGTCGCGCAGTTGGTGGGAACATCTGAATTTGCTCGGCCGTAGCCTGGACCTGCTTGTCTACCGAGGCGGCACGTCCCTGACGACGCTGATTTGTGAGGATTTAGCCAGGGTCGACCCTTGCCAGGCAGTGCTGCGCGCGGTTGGCCCCAACTTGGTCGTCGCGCTATTGATGGATGGGCCGCAGCTTGAGGGCCGTTGGCCCGCACGCTATGCGACGGTACTGGCGGAAGACCCCGGGTCTTCCGTACTAACCTTCACTTCGCTGGGACTTATCGAGCGTCAGAACCAGGCGAAAAAATACCCGCAATCCAGCGCGATCGGACTTTGGAAAGACGAGGCGCACGGCGTGCAAAGACTCGAATTGCCAAGAAGCAGTGACGCCATCCATCTCGTCCTTAAGGCCGACACTAAGACTGAACATACATTGGATGGGCGATCGGACGACGCCAACGCTCACCGGTGGGTGTTCAAAGGCTATGAGGGGATATCCGCAGATCCTCTTGCCAAGCCAAAATGGCTAGGCACGGGAAAAGCCCGTTAGGAACCGGTCCGGTTATTTCGGTTTGTGAGCGACTTTTGCTTTAGTGCGCTGTAGGCAGATCGGGCCTGCTTCCGAAATGCGTCGAAAACGCGCTGCTCTTCGGCCGAACGCGGGGTATCCTTGCGCTGCCTAATCGCCTCCTTGGCGGCCCGCGTAGCAGTCCCATACCGTTCTTTGAGATCAGACATGATCACTCCTTAGCACCATTTACTTAATCCCTAATTGCCCGAGAGCCAAGCGACTCGCGCTAATTTCCGGTATTATGTGGCTGTCACAGCCGCATGTTATCTCCGCATCGGTTTCAAGCGGGCCGAACTGGTCAGCGATCCTTCTGGCGTTGGAGCGCCAGAAACCTCGGCTAGAGGCCCAGATACGGGTTGTCAAACGCCATCCGGAACTGCCCGTTTGCGTCATGAAAAATGCCCCACCTTCGGGTTCATGATGTCCGTTGAAGGTTAGTTCCGTCAGTGACGGGCCGGAGCGAGGCGGAGCCGATCGGAGGGGTGTCACCGACGGGCGACCTGATGAGGCCGCTTCGCTTGGCGCGGAGCTAGTATCTGTCGCCCCGTCGGTGGCAGGCTTAAGCACACCTCCGGAGAGGAGATCTGAGCAGCCTCGGCTCATCCCAAGAACCTGTTTTCACGGTGCCATTGTAGTGCAGCCGGTGACGGAAGCGCTGCCGGACTTCTGGGATCACGGAGCGCATCGCCATGCAAATCATAGTAGTGCTTGCCGTTTTCGAAATCCGCCTTCAGCCGGCCGCTAACGACAAATCGCCGCTTCTCGTCGATCGTCACGTAACCAAGATCAAACAGTTTGTGGATGTCGGTCCGCAGTAGCACACCATTGGCAGCCTCGTGCATCCCTCCGTCAGCATAGGAGCGGATGTGCGCCGCATCGAGAATTGGAAGTGTCCTTTCTCCGCTGACGGCGCAGCGCCGCTCATAGGCGTCAGTCACGATGACGCGAAATGCACCCTGCCCGAGCCGCGGCTTCACCAGCGTAGGAGCTCCGTATTTCGCTGGCTGTTCCCAGCCGGCGGGAGATATGGCACTTGCAGTACGCGAAAACACTGCCTCCCAAAGCGCTCGACCCTCGTCTTCGTTGGCGTCAAAGCCACGCCCCACCACGATATTGGATTTCCAGCTGGCGGGGATGGGAAGCCAGAGATCACGAGGCCAAAAGAACGGGGACGTGAGAATCCGACATCCGATTACCGGATCGACGCGGGAACTGAGTGGATCATCTGGACGATACCGACGAATGCGCTCACGCATTTCAGGAAGACTGCGGACGCCGTTATTCATGCCGAACGCCTCCCAAGCAAGCGAAAGCGGGAGACTCGAAGAAGTCGAGAAGATACCTCCGCCGACGATGAAGTTCATCGGTGCATGGAGTTTGAAGAGGAAAAGCTCTCCCGGCCTTAGGGCGCGGAAATTCGTCCGCCCGCTTGGCGCCCAAAAATTCACCTCGTCCGGTTGACTACCGGACAGGAAATCGAACCAGTCCTTGTCGGTGACAGCGACGAAAATCTTGAGCACGCGGTATCATGTAATAAAGACGATACTGAAGCAATATCAGGCAGCTACCATGACGGTGATCGCCTCCGCGCACGCAGTGTGGAGACATCATCAATGAGCGCTTGTCCAAAATTTAGTGATCTACTCAGCAGCCTGAATAGAGGGTATCTCATTGCCAAAGATCAACGCATCTTCGGAAGCGGCCGAATACAACTCGTCCATCTGCGCTTCTAGAGCCGAAAGGGCGGTTAGCCGAAGGACCATGTTCCGAAGCCAGCGCTGCTCCTCCAACGTCATAGGCCTCCCCTCGAGGCGAGTGACATGACGATAGCCAAGCCATTTCCGGATGGTTTGATAGCCCCCAAGTTCATATCGCCATGCCATCATAGGAACGTTGGCTAGATATACATCATTGTTGATCCAAAGCTCTCCGCTAACATCGTCGCTTGGCACGAAACGTCCCGGGGCCGCCCCAAAGTAGGAAATGGTGACGCGAAGGTCGTCGGCGCTCATGGGTTGACCGTCTGATCGCCGGATTGCTGCAATGCTGGCCACCTTATCACGGCCGAGTATTTCACGAAGCACGGACGATGCGTCGGTCGAACAGTCCATCAGGGCCGCGACAAGACGACCCAATTCACCCACCTGTCGAGCTAGTGCCGGATTTTGTGGTACTGGCACCCGAGCCCAGTCGGCCGCCAAAGCGCTCGCATGCTCCATGCGATAAGCGGGCGAGTTCATGATCGCCAAACAAATGTGGACCAACTCGTTTGCACAGAGATGAGCATCGGGGGCTTCGAGTCCCCCCGCCTTGTCCCAAGCTTCGCGAAGCGAAGCCCAGATTTCTGGCGACATATTGGCCAAACGGCCTCCAGTCAGGGCGTCAATCCTAACGACAGCCGGAATGGCGACCGATCCGCGGTCATGAACATGCAGATCTAGAAGCGTCCGGGAAAAGAGTGGTCTTGCTTCCGAGACTTTGCGCGGTTCAGGCACCGCGATCAGGAAGCACTCACAGTCAACATTGGCCCCGAGCGTCTCCCGGGGCTCATTTAATAGTTTGAGTCTGTCCTCATAGTAGATCCACCGCTGGTCGAACGGGAACAGAAGATAAGGCTTAACGCGACTCTCGTCGAAGCCCAGCTTCCGGAGGCTGTTCCAGACCTTCTCCGGGGCGTAACGGGCGCGCGGAATCGCCAGCCCGGGACAGGCGCTCGACGCGTTTACGAAACTTTCGGCTTTGACATATGCGGCAATGCGATCCGTTAGAGTCTTCTTACTCACGTCAATGAGACTGCCGGTAATGCCCCTATTGGGATTTATTCCCTGCATGCGAATTGGGAAAAGCTCTTCTAGACTTGGCCACGCCTCATAACCGGCGGCATGTGCGTGCGGCGCTAACCGCCAACGGTTCTGCCTCGTGGGCGTTAGCCGACGATATTGCGCTGCGCTTTCCGGAGAGAGCAATTGCCGACGTTTCGAGGCCGCCTTCCCCCAGAAATCTCGATATTGAACAACGGTCTCTTCCGGTTTAGTGCGCTCGGCTCCTCTCTTGAGGAACGTTGCGATGGCAACGCCTGTCTGGATGCCTCTTGGGTCATTCTCGGTGGTGAAAACGCTTTGATCGGCAGTGCCTGCACCAGCGATTCCCGCGGGGATGACTTTGCCGGTTCGGTATTTGTCACCGTTCAGGTTGTCGATCCAGATTTCGTGAAAGTTACAAAGCAGGGACTCCCGCATGATTGGGTGAGAACGCCCGGTTAGCCAGGACGAATTTGTGATCAGAGATACCAGCCCGAAGTCGCGCTCCTCAGCGATCTCCCGTTCTGCCAGTCTGTAAAACCTGACGTAGAGGTCATTGAGCAGTTGTTTGCGCACGCCCCAGTGGCGAAACAACAATGTCGTTCGATCTTGCACCAGCTCTGTGATGCCGTCGCGTCGCCTTCGTTCAATATAGGTAACCCCTTTGTAGTGATCGATCAGCCCGGCCTCCTCCTCCATCTTGACTGCGGCCTGCCGGTCATAGGGCGGATTGCCCAATATAACAACGATATCAGCATCTTGCTTGATCGATTGCGCAGCTTCGAATTCTTGCTGAAGTTCCGGAAAGTTGAGGTGAAGCTGACGTCGGTCGTTCCATCCGGTGAGAGCGTTGGTAAGAAAGATGCCAAGCCGCTGATCGTTTGGCGGCGGTGCTCTTAGATCACTCAGCATCACGTAGAGCTGAAGTTGTGCGATCGCGAACGGTGCAGTGAGAACCTCAAAGCCAAAAATTCGGGTTGTTAGAGCCTTGAGCAGCGAGAGGCCGACGAGTCCTTCTTCGCCTGTCGTTCGGAGTTCCTCGGCAATGCAACGTGCTGCTTCGAGAATATAGGCCCCAGTCCCACAACACGGATCGAGGAGAACTACGTTTTCATCTGCCAAACCGAGCGGACAGCCAAGTTCCTGCTTAAGGAGTTCGTGTGCTCGCCGGACCTGGTACCGAACTATCTCGGGGGGCGTGTACCACACTCCCATAGTCTTCTTGAGCGCCGGATCGAAAGCTTCTAGAAACGGTTCATAGAAGTAGGTCATCGCGGCGCTGGCGACGTCTCCGTCTGACAAAGACGGAAAGGTCATCTGCTGACGGAAGACTTCGAGCTCCACCCGATTCAATGTGTCAGTTGCACGGTCAAGGTGACGTTCCAGATCGAGATGCCTTAGGCGGCTCGGGTTTCGGAATTCGTGAAACAGGCCCGCCAAGAACGGAATCCTGAGATATCGGTTTATCCGGTCCCAACCAAAACTGGTGCCGTCCTGCTCGCGCTGCCATAGCGCCCAAGCCGCGAACAGACCGTAGAAGGCCGTCTGAATTAGCGTCGACCTGAAAAACTCACGACCTTCCTCGTCATCTAGGTCGAAGCTAAGCCCCAATGCGTCTTTGTAGTCCTCAAGAAGGGTCTCGAGACCGCGGAGATCGCTTGGCAGAGCTGCCTTCGCTGCTTTGGCCTGCAGCGCCAATACACGGGCAAGGGTGGCCGGCTCTCCAATTGGCACGCTATCCAGCAGAGTAGTTTGAAGCAATTCTACCAGGTCGTTTGTTTCGCGACCGGCTCGTCCGGCCGGCCACAAACAAGCTGTTCGGACCAGCTCCCGGTCGCCGGGCTTCACACGATCCGACCCACGACTATGGCCCGCGCGGCATAACACCAAGCCGATTTCGCCAACGTTGCAGACAAGAACTACGCCCGTACGGGCGAGATATCGGCCAATCTGATCGTTTCTGTCTGTCGAGAAAGCGAGTTCTTGAATACTAGTACTTGGAGTTTTTGCTTCGCCGTATGCGGCGATCAATGCTCCGTCAGCGAGGACGAAGTCGGGCCGATCTCGCCCCCTATCTGGACGAAGCTCACTGGTGCCGGTGCGAACTTCGAATGGAAATTTCAGATGTGATAGTGCCGTCGAAAGAAGCTGTCGGATCCAAGGATAGTAGCTTTCTTCTGTGACGCCGGGTTGTGCAGCGAGCGCACGCGTTTGACGCTCATAATCCTCAAGCGCAACGCGAAGCTCCTGCACTCTTTGTCTCCACCCAGTCCCGGGGCAGAGATTTGAACACAATATTGGTAAACAAAGATTGATTCACCCACAGCCTGATCAGCATGTGGTCCGCTATTGGTCGCCAGTCACCGATATGGAAGCTGGCCAGCGGCAACGAATCTATCGAATGTATCTGGAGTTTCCTCTTCAGCTTGCTGTCGCGGCCCTTCGCCCACAAAATGCAAAAGGGTGATTTCCTGGTCGTATCGATCGGATCGAAAGCACATTTCATAGACCGGATCAGGGAACCAGACATTGGCAGGCTGCATCGTCCCGGTAATCGCAACATCCGAATAATCACCCCGAGCTGCAAAGGCCCTCTGGGGCAATGCGAAGACCGAGTTCTTCGTCCGAATGAAACACCCCGCCTTGAATGCCGGGCCACTCGACTTTGCCCAATGAGCGAAACCTTCGTTGGATACGACCATGATCGCCTTGGTCTCTGTGTATTCGAGCCAACGCAAAATCGTCGCGGTCAACGACACGCCGTAGCGTTTTGCGAGGCGCCCTAGGATTTCGAAATCGGGACGGTTCTTTGCAGGAAGCTGCCTGCGAAAGTCGTGGAGCGGCATCAGGAGCGCTGCAGCAAATTCGTCGGCCTCCTTCTCAATGCCTGAGCCTTCGCGGCGAACGACGCTGTTCTCATCACAGAAGATGCCGTGATCGTATGCGTCATCCTCTTCAATCAGCTTTCTATGCAACACGTAGTGTCCAAGCTCGTGCCCGATCGTGAAAGCACGCCGACCGGACGACTGGTCGGTGTTGTACAGTATCGCCCATTGGCGAGGCCTGGCTTCACTATAAACAAGTGCACCAACGCAACCGGTCAGGTTTCGTGCTGAGACCTCGTGAATGGGGCCATTGGGCTCGATCTGGGCTGAATACTCAAGCGCCAGTTGCCGAACGTCGATGGGTCCGCGGTCGAACCGGTCCGGACCCAGGACAAGATCGAGCATCTGGGTGATGCGAGTAGCCTCTCTCAACGGCCGCGGCCGGTTCGGCTCTGTCATTTGCCCTTCTTCGTTCCAAGGATCTTGGCCATTTCCCGAAGCTGACGTCGCGTCTCTTCGGGTAGACTACTGTATTCGCGGAAGAATGCCTTGTCCTCAGCCTTTTCCAGAGTCTGCTCGTCCGTGCCGATAAGGTAGTCGACCGTCACCCCCAATGCCGCGGCGATGGCAGCGAGTTTTTCGGCCGACGGGCGGGGCGGATTCTTGTTCTCCAGCTCCCAGATGTAGCTCTTCGACGAATTAGTCTCCTGGGCAAGCTGATCCAGCGTAAGCCCTCGCCTCGTCCGCAAGTCTTTGATCCGAGTACCAAATTTCATTTCAGCTTACCACCGTGGTTCTTCCTGGCTCCCCGTTATTCACAAGTTCGGAATAGGCATACTGTAGGGCCCTTGACAGCGGCATTCAAGCTACCCATCTTTGTTCGGAGTAGCGGCATTTTGAATTAGTTCATAGTGACACTACCGACTTAGAGGGAGGACAACATGACGATCAACGATCAATCGGGACTGAGTCCCGGGATGGAGAAGAAACTTGACTACGCAGTTTGCCTTTAACGGTCTCAACCCGTTTGACGATCCTCTCGACCGTATCCTCGCCGAAATCGCGCTAAGCATCCAGCTCCCGCCCTCGCTGCACGACAAGGCAGCGGGCCGCTACGAAGCGGTCAGGACCTTTCTTGAGGATACGGTGGCTTTCAGGGATCAGATCGAGCACTTTTATCCGCAAGGATCTATGGCGATCGACGCCACTATTTCCAATCGTGGCACCGACGACGAGTATGATCTCGATGTCGTGTCGCAGCTCGGCGGCCGGTTCCGGTCGATGACGCCCCTCGATATCCTGAAAGAGCTCGAGAAGGCGCTCGCCGACTATCCTGTCCAGCGTATCCGCAGGCAGACCCGCTGTGTGACGCTCTACTATGCCGACAAGATGCATCTCGACGTGACGCCGGCATTGCGGAATTTCGGAACGCGGGAGCGTGAGAGCTTCATCACCCATGCCAAAGGTCCGCAGCCGTCGGCCGCTGACCGTTTTGTGGACATGAATGCCTATGGCTTCGCCGAGTGGTATCACGCCAGGACGCCGGTCGAAGCCCGGATGGCAGAGGAGTTTCATCGTCGGTGGCGCGATCTCGACGGGTTGCGGTTTCGCGCGGAGGCCGAGGTGGACGATGTTCCCGATCAAGCCGACTTTGTCGTCAAGAACACCGCTACACTTGCACTTCAGCTGATCAAACGGTTCCGCAACATCATTTATGCCGGATATGCGGGGCGCATCCCACCATCGGTGATGCTTTCCTTCTATGCCGGAAGGGCGGCCCAGCCGAACACGGCACTTTCAGCCATGGTGATCCGCATCTCAAAGTGGATCATCGCTGACATTGAGAACGCATCTCTCTACGGAAAGAACCTCCACGTCGCCAACCCTGTCTGCGACGACGACGTGTTCACGGACCGCTGGCCGGAGTCGGTCGATCAGCAAAACGAATTCGCCCGTCATCTTCGCGCGCTAGTCGACGGCCTGGAAAAGATGCGTCAGGGCGAGATGTTCCCCGACGACATGATGGAATGGCTGAGGCGCATTTTCGGAGACCGCGTCGTGACACGCGCGGCAGAAAATATCGCTGCCGAGGTCGGAGGCGCAATTCAGAAGTCGCAGCAGCTCTACGGCCGCCGGGGCGGGCTGGTCCTCCCGAAACCCTCGATCATCACCGGCACGGCCGCCACATCCGTCGCCGCCCCGACCGTCGCGGCAGCAAAGCCACATACTTTCTTCGGAAAGAAAATCTGACATGGCGCAGCTCCTTCCTCTTGAGGAGCAGATCGCCGCGATGAAGGCGACCTGGCCCGAACTCGCTCCACGCAACATTGATCGCCGACTCCGGTCGGCACGATGGGTGGGGCGGGTTCGCGCGCAACACTGCTGGTACACGATCGAGATTCGCTATCAGATCGGTTCGATGCCTCAGGTCAGGGTGCTCGCTCCGATCCTTGTTCGCCTACCAGGCAACGAGGAAGGAGAACTCCCCCATGTTTACCCACCGTCAAACGACCCGACGCTTTGCCTTTTCGATCCGCGGACAGGTGAATGGGATGCATCCATGGCACTGGCGCACACCATCGTTCTTTGGACCCTCGATTGGCTAACTTGTTACGAACTTTGGCTGATGACCGGCAAATGGACCGGTGGCGGCCGCCACGCCGGTGATTCGGTGCCGATCTCAACGGAGAATGCACAATGACCTACATGCCCCCTCGTCGGTCAGATGGGACCATTCAGCATGCGCGCAAAAAGCTCGCCTGGCCTAAGGACCGCCTGTTCAGAATCCTGTCGATTGACGGTGGCGGAATTCGGGGGGTCTTCCCCGCCGCCTACCTTGCAGAGATCGAGAAGCGGTTCCTTGGTGGAGCGTCCATCGCCAATAATTTCGACATGATCGCCGGCACTTCCACGGGAGGCATCATTGCGCTTGCGCTCGGCCGCGGAATGACGGCCAGCCAAGCATTGGACATTTATCTCGAGCGAGGTGACCGCATATTTCCTCCCCGTTCCGGCGTCAGCAAGTGGGCCCGCGCGGTCCGTTGGGTGTTCAAGCCCAAGCATGACCAGAATGTTCTGAAAGACGAACTGCTTCGCATCTTCGGCGACATGGTGCTCGATTCTTCAGCCAAGCGCCTGGTGATACCCAGCTTCGAAGGTCGCCACGGAGAGCCGTTCCTATATAAGACACCGCATCACCCGGACTATCAGAAGGATCGGCACAAGAAGTTCGCCCATGTCGCGCTGCACACGACCGCTGCGCCATCCTACTATCCCGGAGTGGATGACGACGGCTACATCATGATCGATGGCGGAATCTGGGCGAACAATCCTGTCATGAATGCCGTCGTAGATGCGCTCGCCTGCTTTGACGTCCCGCGCGAGAATGTCCGCGTCTTGAGCCTGGGCACCGGTGAAGCGACCTTCACCGTCGACGAGAAAGCGCGATCTGGAGGAGCCATGGAGTGGGCCTTCATGCGGAGCTTCAATGCTGCCGCCCGGGCACAGTCCAAGAACGCGCTCGGTCAGGCCTATCTGCTGCTGGGCAAGAACAACGTGGTCAGGATCGACGTTCCAGAGAGCGACAAGCCAATCGCCCTTGATGATGTTGCCCGTTCGCTGCGCGAGTTGCCTCTCGTTGCGCGTAGTCTCGTGGAAGGCTCAGGGCACCATGTCCAGAACCTGTTCCTGGAAGATGGCGCCGACGTCTTCGAGACCTGCCCCGTCGTCCCGGCCCAGGCTTCAGGTTAGCTGCGTTCCATTCCAGCTCAGTTGGTCCGTGCCTTCGCAGGCGCCCTTGACGGCATCCTGAAGTGATTTCGGACGGATGAGAATGCTATCGAACGGAAGCAAGCGTTCGTCGAACCATCGCGGCCATGTCGTGGTAGTGGGCGAGTCCTCTAGCCGTGCGTCGGATGCGACTAACAGCAATGTTCGCCGCCTTGGCTTCGCTTGAGACGTTCGCCCGGGCATACCATCATCAACCGCACCAATTTCAAGACCGAGACATCCTCTCCGCACCCGCAAGAGCGGCCACCTCTGACTGCGTCTCGCTGCGCCAGAGTGTCCTGTTTGCACGTCGGGATAGCACCACTACAAGCCAAGCCAAACATGAGCCTTCCCCACATCCCGGCCTCCGACTATTTGGAACGAGATACCCGCGGATGGCATAGTGCTTGGACTAGCGCCGTGCACGCCGCCTGCCCTGCTCGAGGATCAAGGCAATGAAGTGCGACGTCATCTCCTACCCTCCGCGTGGCCTGTCGCGCGAGGAAGCAGCACGATACGTTGGCGTCGGAGTAACAAAATTCGACCAAATGGTTGCCGACAGACGCATGCCGAAGCCAAAGAAAATAGATAGTCGTGTGGTCTGGGATCGCCTCAAACTGGAGGCAGCGTTTACCGATCTTTCCGGTGACGATGACGAAAATATTGTCGACTTTCTCTTGCAAGGGAATCATCGTGGATAATAGTCTGGTTCCTTGATGGAACGGCGTCTGAGAGACAAATATCCGGGCCTATCCTCCTACAAGGATCGGCATGGAACGACGCGCTGGCGCTACCGCGCCAACGGACGCCTAGTGTCGCTGCCGGCCCCAAATGAGCCAGCATTCGAGGAAGCCTATCAGGCCGCGGTCGAGGGCCGAAAAGTCCGCAAAGCGCCGGTTGTAACGATGCCCGGGGCCGCGTTGCCGGGCACTTTCGGTTCGGCTGAGCAGCGATTGAAGGCCTCGGTCAAGTGGCTTGCCCATGACGAGAGCACGAAATTAAAGAACAGCCGTCTGATCGAGGAATTTCTGGGGCTGAGGGTTGTCCAGGACCACCCGCTTACGTGGCGGGATGTGCCTGTGAAGAACCTTCGGCGCGTCCATGTCGAAGAGCTCCTGGGTCGCTTCATCGCAACGCCGCACAAGGCGAAGCATCTGCTGGTCGCGATACGCAAGCTTGTCAACGTCGCGATGCGGCTGGATTGGATCGAAGTAGACCCGACAGCGGCCGTGGAATGGCGTCCTGCCTACACCGGCTGGAAAGCTTGGCCAAGCGAAGCAATGCAGAAGTTTGAGCGGCGGTGGGCGATCGGGACGGCCGCACGCACCTGCTACGGCCTCGCGCTTTGGCTGGGCAATCGTCGCGGTGATGTCGCCGATTTGCGATGGGATCAGAGGGTCACACGCAGGGTCATGATCGATGGCGAAGAACGTCAGTTCGACGGCTTCGACATCATCCAGGCAAAGAACAAGAACAGGACCGGGGGCAAGCGGCTTTTCGTGCCCATAACGCCGATGCTAGCCGAGATCCTCGATGCAGCCGACAAGCGCGGCGAAACCGTGCTGGTGACCGCCTATGGCGAGCGGTTCTCCGCCAAATCCCTGACCGGGACGATGGCGCATTGGTGCAAGCTCGCGGGGCTTCCGAAAGGCCTGACGTTGCACGGACTAAGAAAGTCACTTGGCGTCTATCTCGCCGAGGCAGAGGCCTCGACTAGGCAGCTTATGGACGTGCTCGGTCACGACGACATTGAACACGCAGAACTCTATTCGCGCGAGGCATCCCAGGTTCGTCTGGCGGTGCAAGGCATGGATCGAGTCGTGCGGCTGGTGACCCGCAAGCCGATGGTTGGCGAACCTTTTGGCGAACCTGTTGGCGAACCTACCCGTAAGCCATTGATAAATAACGATAATGGTGGGCCCGGAGGGACTCGAACCCCCAACCAAGCGGTTATGAGCCGCCGGCTCTAACCATTGAGCTACAGGCCCCACGCGGGCTGGCTTAGTGTTTTTCGCTCGTCTGCACAAGGCTTTCAAAGGTTCTGGCGGGAACCGTCAAAATCAGCCCATATTCGCTGCGTAGAGCGGCTTGCGCCCATAAGGCGCGTGAACAGGTCCAGGCCCATGCACCGCATCGCAGGGAATCGGCGCCTTTGCGGGGTCGAGTGAGATGCGGCGCGGGTGCTGCGGACTGCAGACTTCGAGGAGTTTTCATGACCAGACATCTTTTGCCCATCGCGCTCGCTGCCGCGGTCGCGTTCCCGGCGCTTGCACGCGCCGCCGACACCCAGCCCCCGCCCCGCATCATCGTGTCCGGCGAAGGCGAAGCGACCGTGGCGCCCGACATGGCGATTCTTTCGCTCAGCGTCATGCGCGAGGCCAAGAGCGCGCGCGAAGCGCTCGATGCCAACAACGACGCCATGGCGGCGGTGATCGCGGCGATGAAATCCGCAGGCATCGCCGACCGCGACCTGCAGACCGCCGGCATCCAGATCAACCCGCGCTACAATTACACCAACAAGGCCGACGGCAGCCAGGAAGCCGAGCTCGTCGCCTATCAGGTGACCAACACGCTGTCGGTGCGCGTGCGCAATATCGACAAGACGGGCGAGATCCTCGACAAGGCGGTGTCGCTCGGCGTCAATCAAGGTGGCGGCATCACCTTCACCAATGACGATCCGAAGGCGACGATCACCGAGGCGCGCAAGAAGGCCGTCGCCGACGCGATGGCCAAGGCAAAGACGCTCGCTGAAGCTGCCGGCGTCAGCCTGGGCAAGGTGCTCGAGATCACCGACCAGAATGTCGCGCCGGTGCCGATGCCGATGGCGGCCAAGTCGTTCGATGCGGCCCGTTCGGCCGTGCCGGTGCAAGCCGGCGAGAATTCCTACAACGTCCAGGTCGCGGTCACCTTCGAGCTGAAGTGACATCCGGCCGGCGTCGCAAGGCATGCCGTTAATAAAAAGCCCCGGAGGATCGATCCTCCGGGGCTTTTTGGAGCCGCGCCTTATTTGAGGGGCTCCGCTAAGAGGCGATCCTCGCAGAGGATCGTCCTTCCAGCTCATCGATGCTTTGGGATTGATCTTCGCAGAAGATCATATCCAGCGGCAATCCTCTTTGAGGATCAGCTCCAGTCTCAGCGATAGATGATCGGGCAGCCGCGCTCGTTGGCGAACACCACCACGACACGGTCGCCATACTGGCGGCCGGCCACCTTCACGGTACGGCGGCTCATGTCGACGATGCGCGCGCGATCGAGACCCATGCGCTCGGCCTTGTCGAGGGCGCGTTCCGGCGAGCAGCCGCGCCAGTCGCGGTCGCGGTTACGGCGCCAGTCACGGCGATAGCCGTCGTCGTCGCCGGTGTAGATGCCGAAACGCGGGTCGTGCCTGTCCCCGAAACCGAGATAGAGGCTGTCCGCATGCGCCGGGATGGCGGCCAAAGTGCCAAGCCCGACAAGGGCCGAAAGGGCTGCCGTCTTGATCGTGGTGAACATCGTCTTCTCTCCTTGTTGTGGGCTGTCGCCCGTAGAACCAATGATTGGAAAATGCCTTTTTGTGTCTGAACTTTCCGCGAACCGGCCATTCATGCTCGGTTCATATAAGCGCGAACCCGCCAGGGTTCGTCGCTCGTTGTGCTTAAACGCGAACTCACCACGGTTCGTCCTTAAACGCGGACGGCTCAGCCTTGGTCATCAATATGCGTTGCGAACCGGTTACGATTCGTCGCCAGACGTGAACCCGTCAGGGCTCGTCATCCAGATGCAAACCCGTCAGGGCTCGTCATCCAGTATATAATCAAAGTAGTCATCCGGGTCGGCCAGATCGGTCTCCTTGGCCTTCACACGGCCCCGGATTGAAATGCCGGCATCGTGCACAGTCTCGGCGCTCCCCGAAACAAGCCTGTGCCACCAGTAGAGATCATGTCCCTCGGCAATAAGCCGGTAGGCGCAGGTCTTTGGCAGCCAGGTGATGGTGCGCACATTCTGCGGCGTCAGGCCGACGCAATCGGGCACCCGCGCCAGGCGGTTGGCATAGTCGGAGCAACGGCAGTTCTGCGCGTCGAACAGCCTGCAGCCGACGCTTGTCCAGAAGATCTCGCCCGTATCCTCGTCCTCGAGCTTCGACAGGCAACATTTGCCGCAGCCGTCGCAAAGCGATTCCCATTCGTCCGGGGTCATCGCCTCAAGCGTCTTGGTTTTCCAGAACGGAGCGGTCATTTTGCTGGATTTGGCCCTCCGCGGCCTTCCGGTCAAGCGCTGCTGTGGCGCTGACCCCGTATCAACATTAGAAAAACACGAAATTGCCTTCAAAACGCCGGTCGGGCATCCTTGGCTGGCGCCAATGCCTGACGGAACCAATTGCGGTTGATGAAAGTTTGGGCAGGGATGGGACCCCACTAGGAGAAAATTGATATGAAACGCCAACCACGGATTCTGGCGGGCACGGCAATCGGCCTGCTGATGGCATCCGCGCCGTTGGGCGCGTACCCGCTGCAGGGGGGTGTCGCTTCGGGCAGCCTGCATGGCGCGCCACTCATTCTCGCGCAGACCGCCTGCGCCGAAGGCCAGTCGGCCGAGGAATGCGCCCAAGCCGGCAGCGGCCAGCAAGGGGAACAGCCGCGCAAAAAGAAGCGCGACCAGCAGCAGCAAAGCGAATCGGCGCCGGCAGCCGAACAGGCCGCGCCTGCCGAGACCGAGCAGAAACCGCGCAAGAAACGGCAAGACCAGCAACAGATGGATAATGGTCAGTCCGGGGAAGCCGCGCCCGCCGAGCAGCAACTCAAGCCGCGTAAGAAGCACGACCAGCAGCAGCAGACCGAGGCGGCGCCCGCCGACCAGGGCGGCCAGCCCGCGACCGACGAGCAGCCGATCAAGCCGCGCAAGAAGCGCGATCAGCAGCTGCAGATCGAGGCGGCCCCCGCCGATCAGGGCGGCCAGCCTGCGACCGACGAGCAGCAGCCGCGCAAGAAGAAGCGCAACCAGCAGCAGATCGAATCGGCGCCGGCTGAACAGCCCGCGCAGCAGATCGCGCCCGCCGCGAACGACCAGCAACAGGGCGACCAGCAAGGCAACCAGGGCCGCAAGAAGCGCAAGCACGATCAACAGCAGAGCGAACCGGCCGGGCAGGCCGGCGAGCAGGCTGCGCCGACCGAACAGACCGCCCCTGCCAATGATAACCAGCAGGGCGGCAACCAGTTCAAGAAGAAGCACAAGCAGAACCAGCAGAACGAGACCGCTCCGGCAGGACAGACACCGACCGAGCAGACCCAGAAGACCGCGCCGGCAGGCGAACCCGTGCAGCAGGCGCAACCGTTGCAGAATGGCGAGCAGCCGGCTCAGGGCGAACAGACCCTGGACAAGAAGAAGCGCGGCAAGAAGCCGACTGCCGAACAGCCGGCAAATGGTGAACAGCCCGCAACCGGCGAGCAGCCTGCAATTGGCGAGCAACCAAAGACCGGCGAGCAAACAAAGACTGGCCGTAAGCCCCTCACCGGCGAGCAGCAACCTGCCACCGGCGAACAGCCAGCCACCGGCAACCAGCCCGCCAACAATAACCAACCGGCCGCCGGCGGCAACGCCGCGCAGGGCGAAACCGCCAACCCGAACGAGGCTCCGGTTCTGGATAGCCAGAAAGATGCCGTGCGCAAGCACCGGGGCCGCAACGACAACGGCCAGAACGGCGGTGCCCAGACCGGTGGCGCTCAAACCGAAAATGGCCAGGCCGGCAATGGCCAGAACGCCAATCGGGCCGGACAGCAGCAGGGTGGCGAGCAGGCGCAGCAGCCTGCCCCGGTCGATCAGGGCCCGCCGCCCACCGACGACAAGACGGCGCAGCAGGCGATCCAGCCTGAAAAGATCGCTCCTGTGACCGAGGAAAAGGGCAAGCGCGTCGAACTCACGCCGCAGGACGTTGTCCGCGAGCGCCGGCGGCCGCAGGGTGCTGACGTGGTCAAGCAACTCGGAGACCGCGTGATCCTCCAGTTCAACAACCAGACATTCGTGGAAAGCAACGAGGCACCTCGCATCACGCGCGGCGCCAGAGACGTCTACTACGAGGATCTTTCGGGCGGCCGAACCCGTGAAATCGTGGAGCGCGACAACGGCGTCAGGATCGTCACCATCCGCAACCGAAACGGCGATGTCGTCAGGCGTTCGCGCATCATGCCGGACGGCCGCGAATATGTGCTGAGCTATGTCGACGAGCGTTATTACCACGACGTCGACGAGTGGCGCGATCCTGGTGACGACCTGCCGCCGATGCGGCTCGACATACCCCGCCGGGACTACATCCTCGATTCCGAGGATGTCCAGAGTGACGACGACTACTACACCTTCCTCGAGCAGCCGCCGGTGGAGAGGGTGCAGCGTCTATACTCGATCGACGAGGTGAAGCGGTCGGCCCGCGTGCGCGATATCGCCCGGCGTATCGACCTCGACACGCTGAACTTCGACTTCGGCTCGGCCACCATCTCCGACACCGAGGTGCAGAAGCTCGATGGCGTCGCCAACGCGATCGAAAAACTGCTCAAGAAGAACCCGGCCGAGACCTTCCTGATCGAAGGCCACACCGACGCCGTCGGCACGCCGGAGGCAAACCTCGCCCTCTCGGACCGCCGCGCCGAGGCGGTCGCCGAGGCATTGACCAACGCCTTTGGCATCCCGGCCGAGAACCTCACCACGCAAGGCTATGGCGAGGAATACCTCAAGGTGAACACACCCGGCCCGAACCGGGAGAACCGTCGTGTCGCGATCCGCCGCATCACCTCGCTGGTGGCGCCGGTGGCGAGCAACAGCGAGCAGTGATGCACGTTTGATTTCAAAAGCTTGATCGGATTTTTGGAATCAGCGCGAAAAGCCAAGGCCCGTCCCTCACAGGACGGGCCTTTTGTTGTCCGGCTCAAGAAGATTTGTTCCGGTTATCCCGCTAACTCATTGAATTGCCGCATTACGACACCCAAATTTTCTTCAGGGCGTTCCCTGCCCTGTCCCGACTCCAGCGGGACACACTGAGCCCCGCCGGGCCCCTCCCCGGCGGGGTTTTTTGTCTTGAAAACGGGGGCTACCTGACCGAAATACGGCCCAGAGCAATTCCAGGAAAAGTGCGAAGCGGTTTTCCGTTCGGAATTGCGTCAAAACAAAAGAGATAGAGCGGTTCGCCGTTTCCGTGAAACGGTGAACCGCTCTATCGCAATTTGACCGGAACCCTTTATGAAGCGTCTCGAACTCGCCATCGAATCCGTCATCCTGGCCTCGCGCTGGCTGCTGGTGGTCTTCTATCTCGGGCTCGGCGTGGCGCTGGCGACCTACGCGCTGTCTTTTGGCAAGAAGCTCTATGAGTTCATCATGAGCGCCTTCACGCTCGGCGACACCGACACGATCCTGAAGATGCTGGGGCTGATCGACGCCGCACTTGTCGCCTCGCTGGTGGTGATGGTCATCATCTCGGGCTACGAGAATTTCGTCAGCCGTTTCGACGAGCAGGACGGCGAGGTCCATTGGCTGGGAACGATCGATGTCGGCTCGCTGAAGGTCAAGGTCGCCTCGACCATTGTCGCGATCTCGTCCATCCACCTTTTGCAGGTGTTCCTCAACCACGCTTCCTACACGAGCGATCAGCTCATGTGGCTGACCGTCATGCATCTGGCCTTCGTCTTCTCGGCGCTTATGCTCGCCTATATCGACCGGGTGATGGCGTTGGCGAAGGGCAAGAAGGCCGAGGCGGAATAGATCCGCTCCTTTCAGTAGATGTTCCTGATGTTGGTGTCGGTCCTCGCAAACACTTCGTCCGGTACGAAGAAATCGCCTGCCAGTTGCCCCTTGGCGCCGGGCGCATAGATCGAAAAGTCCGCGACGCCTTCGGCACGCAGCACCTCTTCATCGATATAGAAATTGCCGGTCGCCTCGCGCGATGGGCGCAGGAAGATCGCGTGCGCGGCGTCGGCCATGATGTCGGGCGAGCGGCTCATCGCCGCGACCGTGGCGCCACCCAGCAAATTGCGCACGGCGGCCGTGTCGATGGTCGAGATCGGCCATAGCGAATTGACGGCAATGCCCTCCTTGGCAAACTCGGCGCTCATGCCAAGCGTGCACATCGACATGCCGAACTTGGCCATCGTGTAGGCGACGTGGTTCTTGAACCACTTGGCCTTCATGTCGAGCGGCGGCGCCAGATTCAGGATGTGAGGATTCTTTGCCAACTTAAGGTGGGGAATGCACATTTTGGAGACCAGGAAGGTGCCGCGCGTGTTGATCTGGTGCATCAGGTCGTAGCGCTTCATGTCGGTCTCCAGCGTGCCGGTGAGCTGAATGGCGCTGGCATTGTTGACGCAGATGTCGATGCCGCCGAACCGTTCGACCGTCTTGGCCACCGCCTCGGCGACCTGCGCCTCGTCGCGAATGTCGCAAAGCACCGGCAGCGCCTTGCCGCCGGCCTGTTCGATCTCCTCGGCCGCGCTGTAGATCGTGCCCGGCAGCTTCGGATGCGGCTCGGCGGTCTTGGCCGCGATCGTCACATTGGCGCCGTCGCGGGCCGCCCGCAGCGCGATCGCCAGCCCGATGCCGCGCGATCCGCCCGAGATGAACAGCGTCTTTCCGTTGAGCGACATCCTTCGCCTCCCTCTTCGATGTGCAGGCAAATTGCGCGGCGTACGGCCGTGGCGCAAGACCCAAGGAGCCAATCGGAGATTACGCTGCGTCTTGCGGGAGAGGCCTAGACGAGCACGAGCCCTTGCCGCATGGCGATTGCTATGGCGTCTGTCCGGTTGGCGGCACCGAGTTTGATCAGGATGGCGGCGACGTGGAACTTTGCCGTGTGGACGGAAATGTTGAGCCGCCGGGCGATGACCTTGTTCGGCGCACCTTCGGCCAGCAGCGCCAGCACTTCGGCCTCCCGCGGCGACAGAGCCGGACGAGGCTGGTTGTCGTCAGGCGTCTCTTCCCCGGCAAGCTCGTCATCATGGAAATCGTCATGCAGGACCTTGGACGGCGGCGCCTTGCCGACGCGGTAGCCTGAGGCCGCCAATCGCGCCGCGGCGGCGATCAGCAGGCCATCTGCGGAGGTGGGCAGCACGGCCAGCACATTGTCCGCCACCCGCTCGCTGCCCACACGCCTAGAAAGCAGGACTATGGGCGTGGCCGAACTGACGACCCGGCTTTCGAGGCCAGCCTCATCGGCGATGGCGACATCCGCCATCTGGCCGACGCCGCTTCCGGCCAATGCGGGCGCCAGATCGTCGCTCGCGGCCAGCGCATCGGCAAGCTGCTCGGCCCGCTGGGCATCGGCGAGCGCGACAAGCACCGTCAGCCGGTGGCTTGCCGGCTCTGGTCTCGCGATCGTTTGTGCTGCGCTGCTTGCCATCGGCCCTCTCAGCTCAGCGGCTTCTCGCCGATGGTGATCGACACGTCGCGCTCAGCGCCGCCGCTCGAAACGCCGAGCGTCACGGTGGTGCCGGCGCTGTCCGGTCCGAGCTTGCGGATCAGCTCGCGCGGGCCATGTACCGCCTCGCCGTTCCAGGCGACGACGATGTCGCCGACATGCAGGCCGGCGGCCTTGGCCGGGCCGTTATCGTCGAGGCTCATCACCATGGCGCCTTTCGTGTCGCCGTTGCGGATCGGATGCAGCCCGGCGCCGAGATAGCCGCGCGCGACATGGCCCTTCTCGCGCAGCGTCGCGACAGCACGCTCGATGGTCTCGTAAGGCATGACCAGCGCGCGCCGGCGCGGCCCGAACAGAAGCATGCCGATCAGGCCGCCCTTGGCGTCGAGCACCGGCCCGCCCTCGAAGCGCCCGCCGGTGTTGATGGCGAGGTTGATGCGCCGGTCGATCGTGCCGCCGCGCATCGAGCGCCAGGCCGGCCCGACCTCGCCGACCGTGCCGAACACCGCAAGCGCGGCGCCATCACTGTTGCCGGCGGCGATCGCGATATGGCCGGGCCGCACGGCGCCGGCCTGAGCCAGCTGTGGCAAACCGGCAGTGGCGGAAGCCGGCTTCAGCAGGGCTACGCCCGTTGAGGGATCGCGGCCGACAAGCTCTGCCTTCATGGCTTCACCGGAGGCCAGCGTCAATTCGATCTCCTCGCCGGCTTCAACCGCTTCCTCGGCGGTGACGAAGAAGCCGTCGCTCCAATGGAAGGCGCTCGCGGTGCGGTGGTGGTGCGTGACGAAGCTCGCCACTGCCGGAGCAGCAGCCGCCGCGACATCGGCGATCGCGTCGGAAAAGGCACTGAGGTTGAAGTCGCTCATAAGACTGTCTCCTGGGTTCGGTGACCCAGATATCGCTCCGGAACGCCGACGGGGGTACTCGCCTGACGGCTAGTCGCCTGCCGGACTGGCCATATGGTCAGGTCGCGGCAATCGCGACCGCTCCGCACATATAGTCATCATTTTCGCCAGATCACACGGGAGCCCGCCGATGGCTTTAGCGGCCGAAAAACTCCAATCCGACGACGCTCAGCTCGATGCCTATTCGTCAAGTGTCGCCGACGCCGTCGACCGCATCGGACCGGCGGTCTGCCGCATCGAGCGCATCGGCGCCGGCGGTCACGGCTCCGGCTTCGTCATCGCGCAGGATGGGCTGGTCGTCACCAATTTCCATGTCGTCGGCGATGCGCGCGCCGTGCGCGTGACGATGCCGGACGGCGCTTCGCGCGAAGGCCAGGTGCTCGGCCGCGATCCCGACACCGACATCGCGCTCGTTCGTGCCGACGGCAGCTTCGCCGACATCGCGCCGCTCGGCGATTCCAAGCGCCTGCGCCGCGGCCAGATCGCGATCGCGATCGGCAATCCGCTCGGCTTCGAATGGACCGTCACCGCCGGCGTCGTCTCCGCGCTCGGCCGCTCGATGCGCGCTTCGACCGGCCGGCTGATCGACGACGTCATCCAGACCGATGCCGCGCTCAATCCCGGCAATTCGGGCGGACCGCTGGTGTCGTCTGCCGGCGAGGTGATCGGCGTCAACACTGCCATGATCCATGGCGCGCAGGGGATCGCCTTTGCGGTCGCCTCCAACACCGCCAACTTCGTCATCTCGGAAATCATCCGCTTCGGCCGCGTCCGCCGCGCCTTCATCGGCGTCTCCGCCGACACGACCAACCTGCCGCGCCGGGCGGCACTCCTGTCGCAGGTGACCACGAACACGGCGGTGCGCCTGCGCAGCGTCGAGAAGAACGGTCCCGCGGCCAAGGCCGGCCTGAAGGAAGGCGACATCATCGCGGCAATAGACGGCCGG
Organism: Mesorhizobium humile; assembly: GCF_033977215.1. Taxonomy (NCBI): domain Bacteria; kingdom Pseudomonadati; phylum Pseudomonadota; class Alphaproteobacteria; order Hyphomicrobiales; family Phyllobacteriaceae; genus Mesorhizobium; species Mesorhizobium humile. Next base: position 47,495 of record NZ_JAVIIV010000016.1, on the reverse strand, counting down.
CCGGTGACCGGCGTCGACGACCTCGTGCGCATGCTCGACGCCGAGCGTATCGGTCGCGAGACGCTGTGCACGGTCGTGCGGCGTACCGGCGTCAGCCAGGTGGCGGTGACGCCGGTGGCGCGGACGAACTGAGAACCCTCGCGCGGCTCAGTTGCCGGCCGCACCTTCCGCGTACTGCGCTAAAAATTCCTCGCTTGGCGCAATCGGCTTGATGACGTCGATCAGCACGCCGTTGGGATCCCTGGTGATGAAATGGCGCTGGCCGAAGGGCTCGTCGCGGAGCGTGCGCAGGATCGGCAAGCCCGCGGCAACAACCCGCTCATAGACAGCGTCGGGATCGCGCACCTCGAAATTGATCAGCAGGCCGGATGCGCGACCCCGCCCCTCCTCCGGGATTGTCTCATGGTCGCCCTGGACGATGCCGAGATTGACGCGCCTGTCCTCGCTGGAGCGCAGATGGACATACCAGTCGCTCTCGAACAGCGGCTCGAAGCGGAAATGCTCGACATAGAAATCCGCGGTGCCTGCGACATCGCCGGTCATCAGCACTGGATAATAGCTTGTCGTCTTCATCTTTCCTTCTCCTCTCATCCAACATACAGTCTGTATGTAAGCTCAAATAACATACAGGCTGCATGTATGCAACAAGGGTCCGGACGTCGCTCCAACCGCGACCGCACCGAGGCGACGCGCGCCGATCTGATCCGCGCGGCGCGAAAGCTGTTTACGGAAAAATCCTATGCCGAGACCGGCACGCCGGAGATCGTCGCCGAGGCCGGAGTGACGCGGGGCGCGCTCTACCATCACTTTGCCGACAAGCAGGCGCTGTTCGCGGCGGTCGTCGAGCAGGAGGCAGCGTCCGTGGCGGCGGAGATCGACCACGCCTCCCCGCCCTCGCTCTCCGCGCGCGATGCGCTGATCGCCGGATCGGATGCCTATCTGGCAGCGATGCGCGCGCCCGGCCGCACGCGTCTCCTATTGCTTGACGGGCCGGCCGTGCTCGGGCGCGCGGCCATGGACGAGATCGACAACCGCTACGGCAACCGCTCGCTGCGCGAAGGCTTGGTCGCAGCGATGCGCGCGCAAGCAATGACCAGATTGCCGGCCGAGGCGCTGACCGCGCTGCTGGCGGCCGCCTTCGACCGGGCGGCTTTGGCCATCGAGGCCGGCGCGTCCGCCGCGGATTACCGCGCGGTGCTGATCGCGCTCATGGACGGCTTGTCTCCGGCCCCTCCTCGGTCCACACGCCCGGCTCCATCTCGTTGAAGCAGCCGAGTTGCCGCTTGAACTCGTCGATCAGCCAGGATGCCGCCGGCTTAGGGCTGCGGTCGGCCCGGTGCATGGCATAGAGCGGCGAGCGCACCTCGCGATAGGGCTCGAGATCGAGTTCGACCAGCCGGCCGCTGGCAAGGTCGTCGGCGATCAGCCAGCGCGGAAGGCCGCCCCAGCCAAGGCCTTCGCGCATCAGCGCATGCTTGGTGCGCACATCCGTCAATCGCCAGGTCCGATAGGCAAACACGCCATAGTCGCGCCCACGCGTCCGCTCCGATTGGTCGGTGACGACGAGCTGGATATGCTCGCGCAGGTCCTCGACGGCCACCGGCTTCGGCAGCTTGGCCAAGGGATGGTCCGGCGCCGCGGCCGGCACCAGCGAGATGAAGCCGATGCGCAGCAGATTGACGTCGGCATCGCCTTGCAAGCCGCCGAAGCCAAGATCCGACTGGCCGCTGACGACCTGGTCGATGATCAGGCCGAGCGAGCCGATATAAAGCCGCAGCGTCACCGCCGGGAACTGGGCTTCGAAGGCCTTGAGCACGCGCACCAGCGCGGGTGAAGGCAGCGCCACGTCGACCGAAACCGCCACCTCCGCCTCCAGCCCTTGCCGGTAACCGTCGGCGCGCGAACGGATACGCTGTAGCACGCCGATCATGCGCCGCGCATCCTCCAGCATCGCCTTACCGACATCGGTCAGTTGCGGCTCGCGCACACCTTCGCGTTCGAACAGTTTCAGGCCGAGCTGTGCTTCGAGATTGGCGATGCCGTAGCTCACCACCGACTGCGCCCGGTTGAGCTTGCGGCCCGCGGCCGAGAAGCTGCCGGTATCGGCCACCGCCACCAGGATTTGGAGCTGATCCAATGTCGGATTCGGTTGCATGCTCATATCATCCATTTTATTGATGGATTGTATACATATTATACCAGTTATCCTGATAGAGCGGCAATCCCATATTGGCGGGGAAAGTTCAATCCAACCCCAAGGGGACACCGCCATGTCTATTCTTCTCGTTACGTCCAGCCCGCGCGGCGACGCTTCGCACTCGACCCGCGTCGCCACCGATCTTGCCCAGAAGCTCGTTGCCGCCGATCCGTCGAACACGCTCGTCGTGCGCGATCTGGTCGCCAATCCGCTGCCGCATATCGATCCTGATTACGCCACCGGCATCTATACGCCCGCCGAGGCCCGCACCGCGCGCCAGGCCGAGGTCGTCGGCGTTTCCGACGCCGTGCTCGACGAGGTTTTCGCCGCCGACACCGTGATCCTCGCCACCGGCTTCATCAACTTCAACATCTCATCGACGTTGAAGTCGTGGGTCGACCACGTCGCCCGCTCGGGCAAGAGCTTTGCTTATGGCGAAGGCGGTCCGAAGGGCCTCGTCAACGGCAAGAAGGTCTATATCGTGCTCGCTTCCGGCGGCATCTATTCGGAAGGCGCCGCAGTGCAGATGGACCATGCGGTCCCCTACCTGCGCAGCGTGCTCGGCTTCCTCGGCATGACCGACGTAGAAGTCATCCGCGTCGAGGGCGTCGGCATGGGCGCTGACGCCGTCACCGCAGCCCTTGCCAAGGCCACCGCCAAGGTCGACGCGATCGCGGCCGCCACCGCCGACCACGCCGCCGTCGCGGCCTGACCGCCAACGCCGGAAAATGAGATAGGCAGGCGCCCGCCAGCGCCTGCCTCTTTTTGCGTCTGGTCTTTCTATTGCCCTTCCTAAGTGGGGAGCACCACGGGCGGATGGCGGTTCTCGCGCAGGATTAGTCCCAGGCTGTCATCCAGCGCCAGCTTCATGGCGCCGAGCGCGGTTCCGACATCTTCCAGCGTGCTGACGGCGATCGGCGTCGGCGCAATAAAAAAGCTGGAACGACTTTTTCTCCCCGCTGGTCCTGATCACGTCCGACAATTTGAAGACACTGCCGCAAGGGCTGACCGTGTTCGTCGGCGAATTCACCACCGACTGGGGGTGCTGTTCACCGGGCTGACACTGGCGGCGCTGCCGATTACGCTGCTCTACATCGTGCTGTCGAAGCAGTTCATCTCCGGCATCACGCAAGGCGCGGTCAATAGGCGGGCCGTCAAACAAGACGCGGTCACAGCGAGTCAGGGCATCAAATGGCGAACCAGAACAAGATCATCATCACCTGCGCGGTAACGGGTTCGATCCACACCCCGTCAATGTCGCCGCATCTGCCGGTGACGGCCGAGGAGATCGCGACCGCGGCCATCGAGGCGGCCGAGGCGGGTGCGGCGATCGTCCACCTCCATGCCCGTAATCCGGTCGACGGACGCCCCGACCAGTCGACCGAGGCCTTCGCGCCTTTCCTGCAGGTCATCAAGCAGCGCTCCAATTGCGTCGTCAACATCACCACCGGGGGCGCCGCGACGATGAGCGTGGAGGAACGCGTCAGGCCGGCGAAGGTGTTCGCTCCGGAAGTCGCGTCGCTCAACATGGGGTCGATGAATTTCGCGCTGTTCCCGATGCTGGAGCGCTTCAAGACCTTTGAGCATGATTGGGAGCGGCCCTATCTCGAATCCTCGCGCGACCGCATCTTCCGCAACACCTTTGGCGACATCGAGCACATTTTGCGCACCTGCGCCGACAACGGTACGCGCTTCGAGATCGAGTGCTACGACATCGGCCATCTCTACACGCTGGCGCATTTTGTCGACCAGGGCCTGGTCAAGGCGCCGTTCTTCGTCCAGAGCGTGTTCGGCATCCTCGGCGGCATCGGCACGCATCCGGAAGACGTCGCGCATATGAAGCGCACGGCCGACCGCCTGTTCGGCAACGACTACCACTGGTCGGTGCTGGGCGCCGGCCGCCATCAATTGCCGATCGCCACGCAGGCTATCGCGCTGGGCGGCAATGTGCGGGTCGGCCTCGAGGACTCGCTGTGGATCGGCAAGGGCAAGCTCGCCCGCTCCAGCGCCGAGCAGGTGACCAAGGTGCGCCAGATCATCGAAGGCCTCGGCGCCTCGATCGCCACGCCCGACGAGGCCCGCCAGATCCTGCAGCTCAAGGGCGGCGACAAGGTCGCGTTCTGAGCGAGATGAAAGGGCAACGAGCCGCCGTAATGGCTAGCCGAATATCCGCTCGCCCTGCTCGTCGACCAGTTGGATGCCCTTCTTGATCGATATGTCGACGGCATCGTCCAGTCCGGCGAAGCGGTCGGCGCGGATGAAGCGGTGCTCCTTCATCACGCCGTCCACTTCCTTCGAGACGACGCCGCAGGTCTGGTACTGGCCTTCGGCCTTGTAGGGCGTCGCGCTGATCAGGAATCCCTTGTGTTCGACCTGCTTGGCCGGCTTGGCGGAACCGGTCTCCGTCGCCTCACTACTGCCGCCGCCAAAAAGCTTTTTCAGAAAAGACATTTTTCAAAACTCCCATTCACGCGGGCACCCGAGGATTCACGGCGCCCCTGTTCATTCGGACTTTGTCTCAGCATGCGCGAATGCGCCGCCGTGTTCCAGTCCCTTGACGAAAACGCCAACCAAGAGCTCGATCTGATGCCAGATCTCCTCGGCCTGCCTGCTGTTCGAATTCGCCACATAGCCGCTGGTCACGATGCCATGCACGCTTGACCACAAGGCCCTCGCCGCAAGCGCCCGGCGATCATCGTCGAGGTCGAAATCGCCTGCCTTGAGCACGCCGGCGACGATGTCGAAAAGAGCGTCGAGCAGCGCGTCATAGGCATCCGGGCCGGGTTGCGTCGCGCGGCGGCGGTTGAAGGCAAGCACCGCCGGCCAACTGCCGGGATGCGCCTCGACGAAACGCACATAGGCGGCGGCCATCGCCAGGATGCGGTGCCGGACATCGGTCACCCCTTGCCTTTCGAGATCGGCCATCGCTGCGATACCTGTCGCGCCGAGCCGGTCGAGCAGCCGCATGTTGACCGCCCGATGCACCTCGTCGAGATCGGCGAACAGGTTGTAGACGGATCCGACCGAGATACCGGCCTGCTCGGCGATGGTGCGCGCCTTCAGGTTGTCGGCGCCGCCCTCGTTGAGCAGCGCCTCGGCAATGGCGAGCACCTTCTCGCTCATCTCTTCCTTGTCCAGCGCCATGCTCTTTCCTGTCCTTATGTCCGGAGTCGGCAAACCCGGTTCGGAATGCATTCCATTCGCTTGCGTTTACCATGTCCAGCGTCTCGTGAACAGCGTTCAAAATAGACCTTGAACAATGTTCATTTCCTGTTATGTTGAATTTGTGAACAGCGTTCACGAAAACAGGGAGAAGACCATGCTTAGCCTGATCAAGACATTGCTGGACGGCGCCAGCGCACGGGCCGAGGACAATCTGAAAGACCGCTTCGCCATCGACCTCCTGGCCCAGCGCATCCGCGACGCGGAGGCGGGCCTCGCCGCCGCCAAGCAGACGCTCGGCTCGCTGATCGTGCGCCAGCGCTCAGAGCAGACCAGCCTCGACCAGCTCGACCGCCGCATCGCCGACCTGGAGACCCGCACGCTCAGCGCGCTTTCGGCCAACAACCAGGCGCTTGCCGAAGGCGGCGCTTCAGCGATCGCCGAGCTCGAGAACGAGCGCGAGATCCGCCGCGCCACCGTCAAGAGCCTCGGCGAGAAGACCTTGCGGATGCGTCTGTCCGTAGAGCAGGCGCATCGCCGCATCATCGATCTCAACCAGGGCATGATTTCCGCCAGGGCGATCGATGCCGAACGCAAGGCGCAGTCGCGCCTCAACCGCTCGATCGGCCGCACCGCCAGCATCAACGAGGCGGAGGACCTGCTCGCCCGCATCAAGGACAGCTCCGACCCGTTCGAGGAGGCCGGTATCCTCGACGAGATCGACGGCGAGCTGCGCCATGAGGCGATCCGCGAGCGCCTCGCCGAAGCGGGCCACGGACCGGCCACCAAGGTGCGCGCCGAGCACGTCCTGGCACGCCTGAAATCGCTGAACTGAACCCGTAATTTCCCCAGACAGATCAAATCAGATCAAACCGAAGGAACGCTACGATGAACGGCAATCAGACCTACATCCTGTTCAACACCGTGTCGGTGGGCGCCGCCTATTTCATGCTCGGCCTGTCGCTGTGGCTGGCGCCGGTCGACCTCTCGACCAAGGGCTACTGGGCGATGGGCGTGCTCTTGCTCACCGGCAGCCTGGTGAACCTGGTCAAGTACCGCACCGACGAGCGGATCGCGGCCGAGACCACCGCCAAGATCGAGAAGGCGCGCAACGAGAAGCTGATCAGCGAATATGTCGGCAAGGAATAATCCCCTGCCCGATCTCTGACTGAATGCAAGAGGCCCGGATCACTCCGGGCTTCTTGGCTTTCCAAATCAAATGCCTTAGAGCAATTCCAGGAAAGGTGTGAGCGGTTTTCCGTCCGGAATTGCGTAAAAACAAAGGGATAGAGCGGTTCGCCGTTTCCGTGAAACGGTGAAACGCTCTAGCGGCGCGACAGCGCCTCGATCGCCTCGGCGGCGTCTTCGAGGATGCTGATTGCCTCGGCCTGCTTGTCTTCCGGTGCGTCGGCGATGTCGCCGAGCGCGGCGCGCAGCCGATGGCGCAGCGCCCGGAACCGGTCGCGCGTTTCCGAACGGCCGCGGCGCCCCTCGTCCTTGTCATCGCCCCAGCCGAACCACTCGCGCGCCGCGGCCATCTTGCGGCCGAAACGCTCGAGATGCTCGAGCACGCTGTCGATCATCTCGCGGTTCTCCTCGAGATGCGCCTTGCCGGCCTCGGTGATCGAAAACACCTTCTTGTTGCCTTCGCTGGACGACACCGCGTAGCCCGCCTCCTCCAGGAAGGTCAGGGTCGGATAGACCACGCCCGGGCTCGGGCTGTAGATGCCGCTGGTGCGCTCTTCCAAGGCCTTGATGATGTCGTAGCCGTGGCGCGGCGCATCGGCCAGCAGCGACAGCGTGATCAGCTTGAGATCGCCGTCGGCCAGCATGCGCCCGGCGCGGAACATGTCACCCGGGCCGCCGCGTCCGCCGCCCCTGCCGCCATGGCCGAAGGGGCCGAAGCCGCCGCCACCGCGGCCACCGAATTTGCCGGCCATATGCATGAACATGCGCTCGCCGAAGTGGTTGTGTCTGTGCATGGATTGCTCCCTGAGTTATATCTTACGATACATCGTAAGTAAGGCGCACCTTTCGCGGAGTCAAGATATATCTTACGATGTATCGCAGGCTGCACCAAGACCCGTCGCATGTCGCGGTGATGCGAGAGGCGAAGCCGCCTACCAAAGGCCCTTGCGCCGATTCCAGGCGTAGAGAAGGTCCGCGAAACGGTTATAGGCAAAGCGCGTGAGCGGCAGCGCGACGGGGTTGCCGAACAAGCTCGCCAGCCATCCCTCGCCCGGCGTGATCCGCCACACCGCGATCGCCACGTCGGCGCCGACCAGCAGCCGTCCGCCGGCATCGGTCGCGTGCAGCCGCCGGCGAATATCCTCGAGCGAGGCGCCAAAGGCAGAGAGCGCCTCAGGTTCGAAATTGATGTCGCGGAATTCCACGCGGCCGGCCTTGACCGCTTCGACCAGCCGCCGCCTCTGGTGGTTGATGCCGGCATCGCACACCGGACAGCGTGTGTTGTACCAGACGGTGAGCAAAGGCTTCGGCATGGCGCGACTATCGGGAATGCGGCGCGGCTTCGCAACAGCCACGCCGATCCCTAAAGCATGTCTCCCGAAAGTGGTCCCGGTTTCGGGACAAAGACATGCTTAAGATCAAAGACTTAAAGCAGGTTGCGTGAATCCTTTTTCACGCGACCTGCTTTAAGTCGCCTTACCCAAGCGAGCTGATGATCTCGCGATAGGCGAATTCCGGGAATGCCTTCATCGTCCGCGTCTTGACGTTGCCGCCCGACGACAACAGCAGCGCGAAGCGGGCGAGCACCGCATCGTCCGGGGCTTCGACGATGGCGACCATGTCGAATTCGCCCATGGTCAGGTAGAACGATTTGAACGAGCCGCCCATTTCCCCCAGCAGCTTCTTGGCGGCATCGAGCCGTTTGGGTGACTCCCGCACATTCTTGGCGCCCAGTTCGGTCCAGTTGATAAGCACGATGTAGGTTGTCATGGCACACCTCCCTCCGGGGCCACGGTGCGGGCGCCTGGCCATTGACGGCTGGCGTCGGGCGGGCATCCGGCTTGTCGCCCATAAATGCATCCGACCCCGAATTATCCTCCTGTCCAGCGAACCCGGCAAGGCGGCAGGCCGGAAATACAAAAAGGGCGCCGTGGCGCCCTTTCGATTTTCGTATGGATGCGTTTCCGCTCAGCTGTCGAGGAAGCTTCTCAGCTTGCGCGACCGGCTCGGATGCTTGAGCTTGCGCAGCGCCTTGGCCTCGATCTGGCGGATACGCTCGCGGGTGACCGAGAACTGCTGGCCGACTTCTTCCAGCGTGTGGTCGGTGTTCATGCCGATGCCGAAGCGCATGCGCAGAACGCGCTCCTCGCGCGGCGTGAGCGAGGCCAGCACGCGCGTCGTCGTCTCGCGCAGATTGGCCTGGATCGCCGCGTCGATCGGCAGGATCGCCATCTTGTCCTCGATGAAGTCGCCCAGATGCGAATCCTCCTCGTCGCCGACCGGCGTTTCGAGCGAGATCGGCTCCTTGGCGATCTTCAGCACCTTGCGCACCTTTTCCAGCGGCATGGCGAGCTTCTCGGCCAGCTCCTCCGGCGTCGGCTCGCGACCGATCTCGTGCAGCATCTGGCGCGAGGTGCGCACGATCTTGTTGATCGTCTCGATCATGTGCACCGGAATGCGGATTGTGCGCGCCTGGTCGGCGATCGAGCGGGTGATGGCCTGCCGGATCCACCAGGTGGCGTAGGTCGAGAACTTGTAGCCGCGGCGGTACTCGAACTTGTCGACCGCCTTCATCAGGCCGATATTGCCTTCCTGGATGAGATCCAGGAACTGCAGGCCGCGGTTGGTGTATTTCTTGGCGATGGAGATGACCAGGCGAAGGTTCGCCTCGACCATTTCCTTCTTGGCGATCGCGGCTTCGCGCTCGCCCTTCTGCACCTGGTTGACGATCTTACGGAATTCCAGGATCGAGATCGCCGTTTCGGTGGCGAGGTTCTGGATCTCGGCGCGCAGCTCCTTGATCGCATCCTTCTCGTTCTTGGTGAACTCCTTCCAGCCGCGCGAGGTCAGGTTGGCGATCGAGCGGGTCCAGTTCGGATCGAGCTCGGAGCCCTGATACTCCTTGAGGAATTCCTCGCGGCGCACGCCATAGCTTTCGGCGAGACGCAAGAGCTTGCCCTCGTTCTGCACCAGGCGCTTGTTGATGTCGTAGAGCTGCTCGACCAGCGCCTCGATGCGCGCGGCATTGAGCGACAGCGACTTCACCGCCTTGATCAGCTGATCCTTCAGCTCCTTCAGGCGGCGGTCCTGGCTGGGCGAGAGCGTGCCGGCGGCGGCCAGACGGTTCTCGACCTGCTGGTCCTGCAGCTTCCTGAGCTTCTTGTAGGTGTCGGCGATGACGTCGAGCGTCTCCATTACCTGAGGGCGCAGTTCCGCTTCCATCGCGGCCAGCGACAGGCTCGCCTCGTCCTCGTCGTCTTCCTCTTCCTCAAGCCCGCGCGTGTCGCCGCCGACATTGGTGATGTCGTCTTCTTCCTCGCGCGCCGCCGCGCGGCCGCGCGGCTTCTCTTCGGGCTTGGGCGCTTCCTCGATGCGTTCGACGACGGGCGCCTGCTTGGCCTCGGGGCCGGCATAGGTCGCCTCGAGGTCGATGATCTCGCGCAGCAGGATCTTCGATTCGTTGAGCTCGTCGCGCCAGATGATGATGGCCTGGAAGGTCAGCGGGCTTTCGCACAGGCCCGCGATCATCGTTTCGCGGCCGGCCTCGATGCGCTTGGCGATCGCGATTTCGCCCTCGCGCGACAGAAGCTCGACCGAGCCCATCTCGCGCAGATACATGCGCACCGGATCGTCGGTACGGTCGGTCGGCTCTTTCTTGGCGGGCGTCGCGGCGACGGCGGTGCCGGTCTGCTCGGCGAGTTCGTTGGCGTCTTCCTCTGCGTCGGCGGCCGGCTCGGCTTCGGTCTCTTCACCCTGCTCGTCGTCCTCGACGACGTTGATGCCCATGTCACTGAGCATCGCATTGATGTCTTCGATGCGGTCCGGATCCGTCTCTTCAGAGGGGAGCACCGCGTTTAGCTCGTCGAGCGTGACATAGCCGCGCTTCTTCGCGGCCTTGATCATCTTCTTGACAGCATCGTCGGAAAGGTCGAGCAGAGGGCCATCGGTGGCGCCTTCGCGTTCGGTCTCGACCTCTTCCTTTTCCTTTGTCGCCATTCTTTGTCGTCTCCAAGCGGCCGAATATCGAGGCCGCGTAAACTGTCGGACCGGTTAGGCCTGATGCGCTCGCACCGGAACGCTTTTTACCGGCCCGGCAACCGCGTCATCTCTTTTGTTTTGTGCATCTCGTTTGCCCCAAACCGGTTTCCACTTTTGGGCGACATGCATTAAGTCCAGATTAACCCTGATATCTGGAGCAGGCGTTTTGCCTGTCCAGCCGTCACCGGCACCTCACATCGCTCGAATTTCCCGCCGATGCCGGGGCACGGTTAACGTTTCGAATCGTCCTGATTCCGCCAATCTGCCAGAAGGTCAAGCGCCTCTGGCATGATTCGCATGAAAAAAGCGAATCAATTACCCGACTTAGAAGCGTCGATTCGACGCGCTGCGCATTTCCACTTCACTTCCAATGGCTGGTGTCCGGCCCTAAACGCGGCCAACCCTGCCCGATGAAACGCCGAACCCTTCGATCAGCGCTTCCGTTGCCTGCACATCGTTGAATTGCGCTTGAATCTCGATGAGATGCCGGAAGTTTTCATCCGAAGGGTCTGCATCGAGCGCTGCTTGCGCCTGTTTCAGCTCTCTATGTAATGTGCGGGCGCTGCGCTGCAAGTGCAGCGCCTGGTTGAAGGCGTCGCGGGCATCGTCGAGCGCTGCGGTCTCCAGCGCCGGCCACTGCCGCGCGCGCTTGATCAACTCCACCGCCCGCTCCCAGATGCCGCCGCAACCGGCGCGCTCGATGGTGGCGATGACCGCGCCGCGCTCATCAGCCGCGTCATGCGCCATGGCGTCGAGAATGGCCGCGTGGAGTTTTCGCAAATCCGAATTGGCCAGGTCAAGGAATTCGACATGCGCGAAATTCTCGTCGATCAGCGCCGGATGGTTGACCAGAGCCACGATGATCGTCGCCTCGCGCACCGACATGCCCTCGCCGCCGCGCTTGACCAGCGCCGACTGGCCGAGGCTTTCGGTGATCGCGATGCGGCCGCCTCCGCCCTTGGCGAACTGTCCGCCGGGCGTCGTGGCCTTGCCCTGGCCGCGCTCTCCCGGCCGGCCGCGGTCCGGGCGACCCTGCCTGGCCTCGCGTTGGGAGCCGAAGAAGCTCCGCACCCGCTCGCGCATCACCTGTTGATATTCGTAGCGCACACTCTCGTCGCGGATACGGCTGGCGAGCTCACCCAGCCTCTTTCCCAGCTCGGCGCGCCGCTCCGGCGTTTCGAAGACGCCACCGGCGGTCTCCCGCATCCACAGAAGGTCGACAAGCGGCCGCGCCTCCGCCAACACAGTTCGAAAAGCGTCCGGCCCCTCGGCCTTGACCAGATCGTCGGGGTCCTTGCCTTCCGGCAGCAGCGCAAAACGAGCCGAGCGCCCGACCTGCACCGAAGGCAGGGCCAGATCGGCCGCCCGCCACGCCGCTTTCAGCCCGGCCTTGTCGCCGTCGAAGCAAAGCACCGGCTCCGGCGCCATGCGCCACAGAAGCTCGAGCTGGTTTTCGGTGAGCGCCGTGCCGAGCGGCGCCACGGCGTTCTCGAAGCCGGCCTGGGCCAGCGCGATCACGTCCATATAGCCTTCGACCGCGATCACCGTGCCGCCTTTTGCCAAGGCTTTGCGGGCGCGCGCGAAATTGTAGAGCACATTGCCCTTGTGGAAGAGCTCCGTCTCGGGCGAGTTCATGTATTTGGCGAGCGCATCGGGCGCCAAGGCCCGCCCGCCGAAGGCGATGATCTTGCCGCGCGAATCCGGGATCGGGAACATGATGCGGTCGCGGAACCAGTCATAGGAGACCGGAATGTCGTCGCCATGCCGCACCAGGCCGCAGGCCTCGATGTCGGCCTTCGGCACGCCCTTGGCGGCGAGATGTTCCTTGAGCGCGTTGCGACTGTCGGGCGCATAGCCCAGCCGGAAGGATTGCTGCGTCGCCGGCGTCAGGCCGCGGTCGCGCAGATACGCGCGGGCTTTGGCACCGTCGGCGCTCTGCAGCCTGTCCTGGAAGAAGGCGGTCGCCATTTCCATGACGTCGGTCAGGCTGGCGCGTTCCTTCTCGCGCCGTTCCTCCCGTTCGTCCCGCACCGGCATCGGCACGCCGGCCATCTCGGCGATCTTCTCGACCGCCTCGGGAAAACTCATGCCGTCGAGCTCGGTGAGAAACTTGAAATGGTCGCCCGAAACCGAGCAGCCGAAGCAGTGATAGCGGCCCTTCTTGTCCTCGCAATGGAAGGACGGGCTTTTCTCGCCGTGGAACGGACAGCAGGCCCAGTAGTCGCCGCGCGACGCGTTGGTCTTCTTCCTGTCCCATGCGACGCGCGTGCCGATGACCTGCGAAATCGGCACGCGGTCGCGTATCTCGTCGAGGAAGGCGGGCGGAAAGCGCATCGGGAAAGCTCGTTTGCCCTCCATATAATCAAGCCGCCCGGGCACGGCGACTCTGTCTCACTCATCGTACCCGCTTTTCACAGACGAAAAGAAGGCGGCCGGGCGGCCGCCTTCTGAATTTCCGGATTGCGGCGGATTACTGCGCGGCGATCGCGCCGAAGATGATGCCGGAGAGGATGCTGACCAGCACATAGTCGTTGCCGACGCGGATCCACTCCTGGCCGGGGCCGGGACGGCGCAGGCCGTAGCGGTTCCAGTCGCGGACCGGCTGGTGGCGCTTCCAGTTGGAGTATCTCTGGCCGTTGCGCCAATGGCTGCGCTTCACCACCTTCTTCTTGACGATGACGCGCTTGTCGACATGCCGGTCGGGCTTCTGCCAGTCGACCTGGGTGTAATTCGACCGCGGCGCGCTCGGCTGGGCGAGCGGCGCGGCCTGGCCGGTGAAGGCCGAAGCGGCCAGCATCGAGGCGGTGACGGCGCAAAGTATGAGACGCTTCATGGTCAGTACTCCTTATTGTCGATAGGCAGAGGAGTAGCCGCCGATGGATGAACTGAAACTGAACATGAGAATTACAATTCTGTAATGGTTTCCGATGCTTGCGCAGACTGCTTCAACAAGATTCCGGATCGCGCCCGGCCCAGCCGTCCAGGTGTCGCTTCATTCCGGGCGAAGCGTCGTCGCGCGGCCCGCGCAACCAATGCGCTCCGCGTTCATTTCCGACATGGCGCGTCGACCAAAGGCTATCATCGCATCAGAAAAATCTATTATTCGGCTAATCTTAACTGGTATATTTCCAGGCCACGATATGGCTAAGATTCGCATCCCTCTCCGCGTCGCCGGAGCCGCCCCGCGAGGTCGGCCATGAGCGGCTCCGTCGTCCTCTTGCACCTTGCCGGCGCGGTGGCGTTGATGCTGTTCGCTACCCGCATGGTGAAGACAGGCGTCGAGCGCGCCTATGGCGACGTGCTGCGCCATAGGCTGCGCGCCACCATGCGCAATCCGATCATGGCGGTGCTGGCCGGCTGTGGGCTGGCGGTCGCGCTGCAGAGCTCGACCGCGGTGACGCTGCTGGTCGGCTCCTTCGCCGGCGCCGGCATCGTTTCGGGCGCCGCCGGACAATTGGCGGTGCGGGGCGCCGAGATCGGTTCGGCGCTGGTCGCCAAGCTGCTCACCTTCGACCTCACGCTTTTGGTGCCGCTCTGCCTGATCGCGGGCACGGTCATGTTCATGGCCACCGAGCGGCGCGACTGGCGCCAGGTGGGCCGTATCCTGATCGGTGTCGGCCTGCTGATCCTGTCGCTGGAGATGATCGGTCAGGCGTCGGAGCCGCTGCGCAACAGCCAGTTGATGCCGCTGATCATCAATTATTTCTCGGGCGATTCCATCACCACCTATCTCCTGGCCGCGCTGGTCACCTGGCTGTTCCAGTCGAGCATCGCCGCGGTGCTCTTGATGGCGACGCTGGCGGGCCGCGGGCTGATCACGCCGGAACTCGGCGTGGTGCTGGTGCTTGGCGTCAACCTTGGCTCGTCGCTGATCGCGCCGATGCTGACGCGGTCGGCACCACCGGAAGTGCGCGTCGTGCCGATCGGCAACCTTTTGATGCGCGGCCTCGGCTCGCTGATCATGCTGGTCCTGATCATGACCTTCAAGCCGGATGTCGCCTTCCTCGGCAAGACCGCGCCGGATCAGATCGTCAACGCCCACATCTTGTTCAACGTGCTGATCCTGCTGGCCGGACTGCCGCTGGCCGGGCTCGTCTACCGCGCTTCCGAAAAGATCGTGGCGCTGGGCAGCGACCCGCAACCGGCCGCCGCGCTCGAGGTCGTCGAGCTGTCGGCGCTGAACGAGAGCGCCCTCGATACGCCGAGCCAGGCGCTGGCCAACGCGACGCGCGAAGTGGTGCGGGTCTGCGAGACGGTCGAGATCATGCTGAAGCGCATCATCGAGCTTTACGAGGATGCCGATCCCGCCAAGATCAAGGCGCTTGCCGCGCTCGACGACCGCGTCGACAGGAAGCACGCCGCGATCAAGCTCTATCTCGCCAAGATCACCAGGAATCCGCTGAGCGAGGACGAGGCATTGCGGTGCCAGGAACTGATCGGCGCCTGCGTCAAGCTGGAGCAGGTCGGCGACATCATCGTGCGCAACATGCTGGTGCATGTCAGGAAGAAGCTGGAGCGCGGCCTGGAGTTCACCCCCGAAGGCTGGCAGGAGCTTTGCGCCTTCCATTCCTCGGTGCTCGCCAATGCACGGCTCGCCTTCAACGTGCTGGTCTCGCGCGATCCGGAAACCGCCAGGCAACTGGTGCTGGAAAAGGACCTGCTGCGCGAACGCGAGAAGGAAACCAGCGCCAGCCATTTCCTGCGCCTGCGCGAAGGCACCGCCAAGAGCGTCGAGACGAGCTCGATCCACCTCGACACCATCCGCGACCTGAAGCAGATCAACTCGCTGCTCGCCTCGATCGCCTATCCGGTGCTCGAGGAGCGCGGCCTGCTTGGCGGCTCGCGGCTGAAGGCGAGCTAAAGCAGTTCCAGGAAAAGTGTGAAGCGGTTTTCCGTCCGGAATTTGCGCAAAACAAAAAGGCGGTTGACCGGTTTTTGTGAGACGGTCAACCGCTATCGAAGGCAGCCGGAAAAATTAGTCTTTGCTCATCCTCGCTTCCGTCGGCTAAGGATCGCCTGAGGACCTGTTGGGAGGACGATCCGTCAATGGACACGCATTCGCGCAGCTTCGTCAAGGCGCTTTCCTGGCGCGCCACCGGCACGATCGACACGATGATCATATCCCTGGTGGTCACCGGCAGCATCAAGCTCGCGGCCACCATCGGGCTCACCGAAGTCGCCACCAAGTCGCTGCTCTACTACCTGCATGAACGGGCCTGGCTGAAGATCCCCTACGGGCGCAAAACGGCGGCATAGTCGCGGCGACAGGCCGGTTCTGATCGGTCCAGTCAAGAAAAGCTAAAGCGCCATCGCCAATTTCTGCATTGCCGCGCCCGCCCGGGCGTGGTTTGAGGCATGCATTCCTCGCTTATGTTTTGAACCATGCTGCCGCTGATTGCCCTTTTCCTTGCCGCCTTCGCCTTCGGCACCACCGAATTCGTCATCGCCGGCGTCCTGCCGGAGGTGGCGCAGGGCCTTGGCGTTTCGGTGCCGACCGCCGGTTATCTCGTCTCGGGCTATGCCTGCGGCATTGCCATCGGCGGCCCGCTCTTGGCTTTGGCCACTGGCAAGGTCTCGCGCAAGACGCTGCTGATCGGGCTGACGATCGCCTTTACCCTTGGCCAGGTGGCCTGCGCGCTGGCCCCCGATTTCACCTCGATGCTCCTGCTGCGTATCGCAACCGCGGTGGCGCATGGCTGCTATTTCGGCGTCGCCATGGTGGTTGCGGTCAGCCTGGTGCGCGAGGACCAGCGCGGCCGTGCGGTCGCGGTCATCCTCTCGGGATTGACGGTTTCCAATATCATCGGCGTGCCAGTGGGCACGGCGATCGGCAGCCTGTGGGGTTGGCGCGCGACCTTCTGGGTGATGGGCGCATTGGGCATCATCGCGATCGTCGCCATGCTGGCGCTGCTGCCGCGCACGGCGGGCGCCGCCAACCGGCCGGCCGGGCTGGCGCGCGAGGTTCGCGTGCTCGGCCGCCAGCAGGTCTGGACGTCGCTGATGCTGATGCTGATGCTGATGATCGGCCAGTTCGCGCTGTTCACCTACATCACGCCGATGCTGCTCGAAGTGACGGGCCTCGACGAGAGCCTGATCCCCCTTGTGCTTTTGCTCAACGGCGTCGGCGCCACGATCGGCGTCCTGGTCGGCGGCAAGCTCGCCGACTGGAAGCTGATGCCGTCGCTGATCGTCATGCTCGCCCTGCAGGCGGTGGCGCTTGGCGTCATCCATCTCGTCAGCCCCTACCCGGTGCCGATGGTCGTCGCCATCGTCATTTGGGGCGGTCTCAACTTCGCCATCGGCGCGCCGATCCAGACGCGCATCCTCGCCTGGACGGCCGATGCCTCCAACCTTGCCTCCTCGCTGATCCCGTCCGGCTTCAATGTCGGCATCGCGCTGGCCGCCTCGCTGGGCGCGGCTATGCTCAATGCCGGCTACGGCTATCGCAGCCTGCCGCTGGCCGGCGCCCTGGCCATGCTTGTGGCGGTGGTGGTGGCTGCCGCCTCGCAGGCCTGGGAATGGCGCAGCCGGGCGACGCCGCCGCTGCCCGCGGCGGCCGAGTAACAGGCCGCCAAGCTTTCAATTTGCTGCCTCAGACCTTCGGTCGCGAGGAGTCTGGCGCTCCCGAAAGGATGGAGGCCAGGCTTTCAAGGCCTTCCTTCAACCGTTCGCGGTTGGGCGTGGCGCCCAGCGCCAGGCGGAAGCCGTTGGGAAACTCCTGCCCGGCGGCAAACTCTTCCGCCGGGCTGATGGCGAGCCCTCGGCGACGGGCGATGTCGGCGAGTTCTGCGGAGCGCAACTGGCTCTCCAGCGGATACCACAGATGCAGGCCGGACTCCGATGCCACAAAACCGTTGGGCAGGATGCTGCGCGCGATCTCCTGCCTGGCCTGCGCTTCAGTGCGCACGGCGGCGGCGATTTCCCCGGCAAGACCGCTGCGCAGCCATTCGCAGGCGAGGCCCGTCATCAGCGGCGGCGCCATCATCGTCGTGCCGCGTATCGCAGCCGCGATCCGCTCGGCGGCCAGCGGGTCAGGGGCCGCCAGGAAGGCCGTGCGCAGGAAAGGCGAGATGCATTTCGCCAATGTCGCGACATGGAAAGTCCGCTTCGGCGTCAGGTTCAGAAAGGCCGGTGGAGGGCCTGCCAGCAACCTTCTGTAGGGATCGTCCTCGATGACGGTCAGCTCGAGCTTGTCGGCCATGCGGACGAGTTCCCGCCGCCGGCCTTCGGGCATGACGGATGCGGTCGGATTTTGAAGCGTCGGATTGAGGTAGAGGACACGGGCGCCATGCCGCCGCGCCGCCTCTTCGAGGTCGTCCGGCCGCATACCCTCGCCGTCGTTTGCGACAGCGGCGAGCTTGCGTCGCGCGGCTCCGGCCAGCGCGATCAGCCCGGGATAGGTCAGCGTATCGGCGAGGATCGTATCGCCCTCGCGGGTCTGAGAAAGCACGACGGCCGTGAGCAACGCCTGCGCGCCCGATCCGACAACGACCCTGTCAACCGGCGGCCTGTCCCCCGCTTCGGCGAGCCACAACGAGCCGACGGCGCGCTCCACGGGCGAGCCCGGACCGGGATGGTAGGAAAGCAGCGCTTCGGCGCTGGAGCGCTTGAGCAACCCCTCGATCCCCGTCCTGATCAAGGTCGGCAGGTTGAGACCGACGGGTGCCGGCGGAATGTTCATTCTGAGATCAAGGACAGGCTCTTCCGGTTCGCCTGGCGTGACGAAGGTGCCCCGGCCCGCCGTCGCGTCGATAAGGTTCCTGCGGCGGGCTTCTGAAAACGCCCGCGTGACGGTCGTGAGGTCGACCCCCAGCGACCGGGCGAGTTCCCGCTGCGGCGGCAACCTGTCGCCGGGCTGCAATCGGCCGTTCGAGCGGGCATCCGCGAGCGCCTCGACGATCTTCAGATAGACCGGTCGCGGCCCTGTCTCCAGGACCGGGAGCCAGCCGATGTCGCTTTCGCCGGTCACTTATCACCAATCCATACATTTTGTCGCATTGTATGCATACAAGTATGATATATGTATGCATCCGAGACCTCAAGGCCAGGCTGGGCCTCACGCGAGGTCCGTTGGAGCGACGATCATGGAAGACCTTGCACATTATCCACGTCTGATACCTTGGCAGGTAGGGATCCGGGGCCGCTGCCCGCGTTGCGGAGAGGGCCACCTGTTCGAGGGGTTCTTGAAGCTGGCTCCGAAATGCGATGTCTGCGGGCTCGACTATTCCTTTGCCGATCCCGCCGACGGCCCGGCCTTCTTCGTCATCTGCTTTGCCTGTGTGCCTTCGGTGCTGTTCGCCGTCTGGGCGCAGGTGACTTTCGAGCCCTCCATGTGGTTCCACGCCTTCGTTTCGATCCCGATCGTTCTGGCGACTTGCATCCCGCCGCTGAGGCCACTCAAAGGCTGGCTCGTGGCAAGCCAGTTCTACCACAAGGCGGAAGAAGGACGGCTGGCCAGGCCCGGCGAGTAACCTTCAAAGGTCGATGCGAAACTTGAGGCTCTCCGCGCCGCCATAGGCCGCATCCTCGAAGAAGCGACCGATCAGCCTGCCGCCATTGGCCGTGATGACCTTGTGCGAAGCCGGATTGCCCGGCTTCGCGGTGATTTCGACATGGTCGAGCCCGACCGCCCTCGCCTCGTCCAGCATCAGCCGCAGCGCTTCGGTGGCATAGCCCCGGTTCCGCTTCCACGGCACCACCGCATAGCCGATATGGCCAAGCACATGCGAGGGCAGCGCCGACGTGCCCTTCTGCCAGCGAAAGCCGATCGAGCCGGCAGCCTCGCCATCCCAGATCCAGCGCCGGAAGCCAGGCAGCCGCGCGACCTTGGTGCCGTCGGGCAAGGTGATGGGCGACCCCTTCGCTTCGGGGTCGTCAAGGCCGGCGAGAAATTCAATGGGATCTTTCTCAATCGCCTCAAGCTGCTCGCGCGTCGCTTCGAGGAGCCGCACATTGTCGGGCGACCACCCGCGCTCCAGCGCCGCCTTGTAGGAAGGCAAATGCTCGAGCGCCGGTCTGACGATTTCGATCATGGTTCGTTTCCTGTCATGCCCCGCATAGCCGCGGCACGGATCGCCCTCAAGTCGCGTGAAACCGGATTTCGCCCTTGTTCAGGAAACAGGCCTTGTCGAACAGCGACAGGTCGAGCGGGTTCGGCAGCCGGATATCGCCGATATCCGGGACCGGTTTCCCGGAGGAATCAAAGGACCTGTCGACCTGCGAGATGAAGACCAGCACCAGTCCCCGTTCCCTGGCAAACGACTTCAAGGCGCGGATCTGGACCATGAGCTCGGGATTCTCCCGCTTCTGGTCGAGCAGTTGCAGATAGTCGATGACCGCCAGCGTGCCGCGCGGAGCCGACCGCAACGTCTCGATGACGTAGTCGGCGTTGATCGCGTCGGAATTGTCGAACTCGAACTGATGGTCGAAGGCGGCCGGGTCGATCCCGATGTCGCGGAACCGGTCCAGGATGTCGGCATGCATGTATTCCAGGGTGAAGAAGACGGCGCGACTGCCTTGCTTCATGGCCGCCACGGCGAGCTCGAGGCTCATCAGCGTCTTGCCCTGGCCCGGCCGCGCCGCCACGAGAACCATGTCGCCGGGCAGCAGCCGCGCCAACAGGGTGCCGGCGGGCTTGACCTCGGCGGCTTTCGCCGCAAGCAGGCTCCAGCTGCCAAAACCTTCTTCACCGGCAATGCGGTCGAGTGCCGTATGGAGTGGAACATTTTCCCGGCGGGACAGGAGCCTCGCCCGGCGCTTCAGATGATAGACGGGTGCGGAAAGCCGCATCGAACAACCTCCTGCCGCGAGCAGTCTCGACAACCCCTCCTTATGCCTGGCGCGCGAACAGTTGGTCGGGTGACGGATTGCCCTGCATGAACGATGCATCCCGATGGAGGGAGGAGGCGTGGGCGCGCCGGAATCAGATCATAGCGCAATCGAAGCGGTCCGAAAATCCGACCTGCAAAAGGCGTCGCTGAACTAGAAGTGTTTCGCCGATCGATGCAAGACCTTCTATGATCGGCCCGTGTGATTCACGGGTGCGAGACATTTCGACAGGAGGGGCAAACCGGTGCGGTTGAGATCTGTTCCGCTGGGCGCGGCCATCTTTTGTCTTGTCGCGACCCTCGCCGCCTTGACGGCGTCCGTCAGCTCGTTCGCGGCCTTGCGACCGTCGACCGTTCCCGACTGGCTGCAGCGCCATGTCGGCGACGGCGAGGGCCAGATTTCGCAGGTCGTTCTGGAGCGGGCGCGCGCGCTCTACCAGAAGAAGGTCAGCGATGGCTCGGTCAGCAACCCCTGCTATTTCGCCATGGACGCGACGCGTCCCGGCGATTTGGGCAACAACGTGCTCGGCCAGCGCTATTACGTCATCTGCGAAGCCAAGCAGCTTTTCCGCGCGGTTTCCTCGGGGCATGGCGGCGGCCGCAACCTGAAAGGGGTCGCCGATTTCTCAAACGGCCGGCGTTGCGCGAAGAACTTCGGCAACGCGATGGACTCCGAGCTGACGGCCGGCGGCGCCTATATGACCGCCGAGACCAAGACCTCCTTCAAGGGCTACTACCGCGTCGGCGCGCAGAACGCGGTGTTCATGCGCACTTTCATCCAGTTCGACGGCGAGGGCGAGGCCGCCAATGCCCGGGAGCGCGTCATCGGCGGCCATCCTGCAGCTATTCTGAAGGGCTTGTGCATGCGCAAGAACCCGCAAAGCTCTTACGCCGACCATGACGGTTTTGTCCCGTTCGGCAAGCTGGTGAACTATGCTGGCGGCCGCAGCAACGGCTGCACCAGCTGGTCGCCCGCCGATGCCGAGCAGATCATCCCGATGGTCAAGAACAGCCCGACGACGCTCTACATCTATCCGGAATCGCGCGACATCGCCGCTGTCGTCCGGGCCAAGGCCGCTGGCCAGGCGCTCTCAGGCTCAGCTACCTATTGGAACGCCTCCTGCCTGAAGGAGATCGGCACGCCCAAGTTCTGGCCGAAGAAGTCGCTGGAGCCGATCATCGCGCAGTACAAGAAGGACCATCCGGCGCCGCCGCCGCAACCGGTGCCGATGTGCAAGGACTAAAGCAATTCCAGGAAAAGTGCGTAGCGGTTTTCCGTTCGGAATTGCGTAAAAACAAAAACCTAGAGCGATTCCGTGAAACGCTGAACCGCTCTAGGCTGTTGTCTACTGAAGCAGCCCCTTGATGATGGCGCTCGCCTTGGCAAAGTCCATCTGGCCGGCATATTTCTGCTTCAGCGCGCCGATCACCTTGCCCATGTCCTTCTGGCTGGCGGCACCCGTCGCCGCGATCGCCTCGCGCGCGGCGGCCGTGATCGCCGCATCGTCGAGCTGCTTCGGCAGGAAGCCGAGGATGACCTCCATCTCGGCGCGTTCCTTGGCGGCAAGTTCCGGCCGCTTGCCGTCCTCGAATGCCTTGGCCGATTCCTCGCGCTGCTTGGCCATCTTGGACAGGATCTGCAGGATTTCGTCATCGCCCGCCGCCGGCCTGCCGGCGCCGCGATTGACGATGTCGCGGTCGTGGATCGCGGCCTGGATCAGCCGCAACGTTGGCAGGCGATCCTTGTCCTGCGCCTTCATCGCGCTCTTGGTGGATTCGGCGATTTTCTCGCGCATCGTGCTTCTCCTTCGAATGCGGCGGACAATAGCTTTGCCGAACGGGCAAGGCAAATCCTTGCAAGCCGCTGATATTGCTGGACGAAAGCAAATTGTGTCTGGTCTGAGGTCGCGACATTGACCGCTTGGGCGCCTTCCCCTATGTACTCGGTCCTGCATGAGACAATGGAGTCATGTCGCCCAAAAGTGCTTAGCGGTTTTGGGAAAACGACATGACCAACGAGAATCAACGCGTGGGAGCTGAAATATCCAGCTTGCGCGCCTTGCCGCGCAAACGGTCCCGCCGACCGATTGAGGCGACCGACAGGAGTGCCGCCATGGCCACGACCACCGCCCCATGGGCCACCGAAAAGCCGACCGCCCTTCTGGTCCTCGCCGACGGCACGGTGATCGAGGGCCGCGGCCTTGGCGCCACGGGATCGGCCGTTGCGGAAGTGTGCTTCAACACCGCGCTGACCGGTTACGAGGAAATCCTCACCGATCCTTCCTATGCCGGCCAGATCGTCACCTTCACCTTCCCGCATATCGGCAATGTCGGCACCAATGACGAGGATATCGAGGATTTGCATCCGGCCGCCCGCGCGGGCGCTGTCGGCGCCATCTTCAAGGCCAATGTCACCGACCCGTCAAACTATCGCGCAGCCGGTCATCTCGACCAGTGGCTGAAGCGGCGTGGCATTGTCGCGCTGTCCGGCATCGACACCCGCGCGCTGACCGTGCTGATCCGCGAGAAGGGCATGCCCAATGCCGTCATCGCGCATGCGCCCGATGGCGTCTTCGACATCGAGGACCTGAAGCGCCAGGCCGCGGCCTGGTCAGGCCTGATCGGCCTCGATCTCGCCAAGGAAGTCACGTCCGGCCAGTCCTCGGTCTGGCGCGAGACGCCTTGGATCTGGAATGAAGGCTATGGCGAGCAGGGCGAGCCTTCGATGCATGTCGTGGCCGTCGACTATGGCGTCAAGCGCAACATCCTGCGTCTGCTGGCGGGCCTCGGCGCCAAGGTCACCGTCGTGCCGGCCAAGACGGGTGCGGAGGAGATCCTGGCGATGCAGCCGGACGGCATTTTCCTGTCGAACGGCCCCGGCGACCCGGAAGCGACCGGCGAATATGCCGTGCCGGTGATCCAGAACCTCTTGAAGACCGACATCCCGGTGTTCGGCATCTGCCTCGGCCATCAGATGCTGGCGCTCGCGCTCGGCGGCAGGACCGAGAAGATGCATCAGGGCCACCATGGCGCCAACCATCCGGTCAAGGATCACACCACCGGCAAGGTCGAGATCGTCTCGATGAACCATGGTTTCGCCGTCGACGCCGACTCGCTGCCCGAAGGCGTCGAGGAAACCCATGTCTCGCTCTTCGACGGCTCCAATTGCGGCATCGCGCTGACCGGCCGGCCGGTGTTCTCGGTCCAGCATCATCCCGAGGCCTCGCCCGGCCCGCAGGATTCGCACTACCTCTTCCGCCGCTTCGTCAACCTGATCCGCGAGCGGCGCGGCGAGGACGCGTTGGCGGAGCGTTGACACGCTCCGCATGTTAGCTATAATATCGCCGAAATAGAGATAGCTGCGGCGATATCCGGTGAAGACTATCATCCTCTCGGCAGCCGCGGCTCGTGATCTCGACAATCTACCCGCCGACGTTCGGGGGCAGGTATCCGAGGGCCTGATAGGTTACGCGATAAGCGGTCGAGGAGATGTCAAGCGTTTAGCTGGTAGAGACGGCTACAGGCTGCGCATCGGTCGCTACCGAGTTATATTCGATGAGGACCGCGCCACTATCCTGGCGATCTACATAGGAAAACGCGAGACAACAACCTACAGCAGGTCATAGCAGGACAAGAAGTCATGAATGCCCCGCAAATCATTAAAACCTCAACCGGCGAGGAATTGGTCGTGATCCCTAAAGCGGATTACGAGGCGTTGCTGCATGCCGCCGAGGAGGCTCTCGAAGATGCTGCGGATGTCGCCATCTATGACGAGCGCAAAGCCGATCTCAGAACCGAAAGGGCGCTGCCGGCGGACGTGACCATGGATGTCTTGCGCGGCTCCAGTCGACTAAAGGCGCTGCGCAACTGGCGAAAGCTTACCCAAGCCGAGCTGGCCGCGGCGATCGGTGTCAGCCAGGGTTTCCTGTCGGACCTCGAATCCAATCGTCGCAAGCCGTCTGAGCAGACCAGCGCAATGCTGGCGAAGGCGCTCGATATCCCCGGAGAATGGATCGAGCCTTAAAGCATGTCTCCCGAAAGTGGGAACCGGTTTCGGGATAAAGACATGCGTAAATCAAAAACCTAAAGCGCATGGAGCGAATCTGAAGATTGCGACGCGCTTTAGTCGTCCTCAGGCCGGGTCCGTCACAGCCTCCTGTGTGTGCATGCGCTCGACTTCCCTCGGCGTCGGCCTGGCCACTTTCGTCACGAAGACGATGACCGCCAGCGTCAGGAAAATCGCACCGAGCACATAGGGCGCGCCGCCGAACACAATCGGCGCCGTCGGGCTCGTGAACCAGGAAAAGATCGCGGTGTAGAGCAGCGGCGTGATGATCGAGGTGATCGAGAAGATCGAGGTCATCGCGCCCTGCAATTCGCCTTGCGCCGAAGGCGGCACCTTGGCGGCGGCGAGGCTTCTGAGCGGCGGATCGGCCAGCGCTTCCAGGCAGCCAGCCACGATCACCGCATAGATCATCCAGCCTTGCGTCGAAAACGCGTAGCCGAAGGCGCTGAGCGCGGTGAAGGTCAGCCCGATCGCCGCCGTCTTCCACTCGCCAAGTTTCGGAATGATCCGCGGCAGCACCGTCGCCATGACGATCGCGCCGCACAGGCCGAAGGCGCCGAGCGAAAGGCCTATCTGCTGCTGGTTCCAGCCGTAGCGATACGTGGAGACGAATGACCAGACCGCCGGATACATCATGTGGCCGAGCGTCATCAGGAAGAACACCAGCCCGATCCAGCCGATGCCCGGATAATTGCGCATCTGCATCAGCGTGCCGACCGGATTGGCGCGCTTCCACTCGAAGCGGCGACGATGCTTCTCATCCAGCGTCTCCGGCAGCAGGAACATCGCGATCAGGAAATTCACCAAGGCAAGCGCGGCGGCGAAATAGAACGGCACGCGCGGCCCGAACGTGCCGAGCAGCCCGCCCAGCACCGGGCCGATGACGAAGCCGACGCCGAAGGCGATGCCGAGCAGGCCGAAATTCTTCGCCCGGTTCTCGTCGTTCGAGATGTCGGCGATGAAGGCGGATGTCGTCGAATAGCTGGCGCCGGAAATGCCCGCGAGCACGCGGCCGATGAACAGCATCGGATAGGACCAGGCGACGGCGCAGATCAAATTGTCGATCGAGAAGGTCAGCACCGAGGCAAGCAGGACCGGCCGGCGCCCGAAGCGGTCGCTCAGGCCGCCGATGATCGGCGCGAAGAAGAATTGCATCGCCGCATAGACGAAGAACAGCCAGCCGCCCTCGATCGCGGCCTGGCTGACGCTGACGCCGCTCAGTTCCTCCAGATAGGCCGGCAGCACCGGCATGATGATGCCGAAGCCGATGATGTCGAGCAGCAGCGTCGTGAAAACGAGCGCAAGGCCCCGCTTGGCGGTTTTCGGGTCGATCATGGTGACAAGCTCCTCATCCGCCCTGGGGCACGGGCGGGACGGACCTTATAGGCGAGGTTGGCGGCGGGAACAATCCGCGAACGAAGGCAACAGTCTTATGCTGACATCCCTTGCCAGCCATCTTCGATCGTCGTCGTCACCCTAAAAGAAGCGGCAGCGACGCCTCAGATCGGACCGCTCATCGTGTTGCAGTCGGACAGCTTGCCGCTCTTGTAGCCGCGCGCCAGCCATGTCTGCCGCTGCTGCGAGGTGCCATGGTTGAAGCTTTCCGGCACGACATAGCCCTGCATCTTCTTCTGCAGCGTATCGTCGCCGATCTGCTTGGCGGCATTCAGCGCGCTTTCGATATCGCCCTGCTCCAATATGCCTTTTTGCTGGGTGTAGTGGGCCCACACGCCGGCGAAGCAATCGGCTTGAAGCTCGATGCGCACCGAGAGCTGGTTGGCGTCGGCCTCGCTCATGCCTTGCCGCATCTGGTTGAACTTCTCCATGATGCCGGTGAGATTCTGCACATGGTGGCCGACCTCATGCGCCACCACATAAGCACGCGCGAACTCGCCGGAGGCGCCGAACTGCTGGTCGAGCTGCTGGAAGAAGGTCATGTCGAGATAGACCTTGTGATCGCCCGGGCAATAGAACGGCCCGGCCGCCGCCGAGGCGAAACCGCAGGCCGAACGGACCTGGCCGCTGAACAGCACCAGCTTGGGATCCTCATAGGTCAGGCCCTGGGACTTGAAGATGCCGGTCCAGGTGTCTTCGGTTTCCGCCAGCACCGTCGCCACGAACTGCTTCATCTCGTCATTGGCGGGCGCGCCGCCATTGTCCTGCGAGCCGCTGTTGTCGGTGATCTGGCCGCCATCGCCGCCGCCCAGGATTTGCGACGGGTCGAAGCCGAAATACCATCCCGCGAGCACGACCAGGATAACCAGGAGGATGCTGCCGCCACCGCCGGTACGGCCACCGATGGGAAGCTGGAACTGGCCGCCGCCACCCAATCCACCGCCACCGCCGCTGTCACTGCGTTCATCCTCGATGTTGTCGCTCTGACGACGGCCTCTCCAAAGCATGGCAACTCCTCGCAAACGCGAATGTCCTGGAGGGACTGGCCCGCGACCGCCCCCTACAGACAATTATCGCAACGGCTGGCCTAAGTCACAGAATTTTTCGCTCCGGCCAGATGTCGGCCGCGCCGGAAACTTCAATCAGGCAGGTAAAGCCGACCGACCATAAACTGGCTAAAAACCTCAACTTTTCTGCTTGGCGCCGGCGCTCTTGCCGTCCGAACTCTTCGAACGTTCCTCGAAACGCGCCGCGCCCTTCTTCAGCGGATGGCCGGTCTCGGCCTCGGTCTTGCGCTCGTCCTTGGCGGCCGCCTGCCGCAATCCCCTGGCTGCCTGCTTTCCTTTAGCGGTCGGTGCCTGTTCGACGCCCATTGCTTCCTCCTTGAGCGCGATAATCGCGCGATGTGTGGGAAGTAATGCGGCGGAGATGCGTCGGTTCCGCTTCAATCCAATCGGACTGGCCGGAGACCTAGGCCTGGCGATGCGTCATCGCCCGGCGGAAAGCTTCCAGCGTTTCGGCGCTGACATGGTGCTCGATGCCCTCGGCGTCGATACGCGCCGTCTCGGCGCTGACGCCGAGCGAGCGCAGGAACGCCTCAACCGTCTGGTGGCGGATGCGGCTTTCCTCGGCGACCTTGCGGCCGGCTTCGGTCAGGAACACGCCGCGATAGGGCTTTCGCGACACCAACCCATCGGCGCACAGCCTGGTCAGCATCTTTGCCACCGTCGGCTGCGCAACGCCGAGCCTTGCCGCGATATCCACCTGCCGCGCCTCGTTGCCGTCCTCGATCAGGTCGGCGATCAGCTCGACATAGTCCTCAACCAGCGCGCTGCGGCGCGCTTGGCGCTGCTGCCGGAACCCTTCCGAATGGATTTCGGCATCGGGAAGCGGCTCCTCGCGTCGAACTGGTTTGTTCCTCAGCGCCAATACGCGCTCCTCCTTGAATCGGGATCGCATCCATAACACGAACCCTGATGGTCCGGCCGTTTATTTGCATTCCCGCGCATGCGCAACCGGCGTCTGCGGCAGCCTGCCGCCAGCCTTGCTTTAGCGTACACGAAAGCATAATCAATGAAATATAGCCTATTGCATAATGTTGAGCCATGGCGTAGATAAAAGGCACATTCGATACATTCCAGCGGAAATCCCCCCAATGTCCGACGCCGATGCAGCAACCGTAGCCCGACCCGCATGGCGATTCGACAGGCCCGACGACGAGCAGCCGAGTCTGCGCGAGGTGAATGCCTCGATCGCGGTGCCCCAGTCCGGCGTCTGGTTCCGCCGCCTGTTCGCCTTCATGGGGCCGGGCTACATGATCTCGGTCGGCTATATGGATCCGGGCAACTGGGCGACCGACCTCGCTGGCGGCGCCCAGTTCGGCTACACGCTGCTTTTCATCATCATGTTGTCGAACCTGATGGCGATCCTGCTGCAGGCACTGTCAGCCCGCCTTGGCATCGCCACCGGGCGCGACCTTGCCCAGGCCTGCCGCGCCTACTATCCGCGCCCGGTCAATTTGATGCTCTGGATCGCCTGCGAGCTGGCGATCATCGCCTGCGACCTCGCCGAAGTGATCGGCACGGCGATCGCGCTGCAGCTTCTGTTCGGCATTCCGCTGATCGGCGGCGCCGTGCTGACCGCGCTCGACGCCTTCCTGGTGCTTTTGTTGATGAACAAAGGCTTCCGCTATCTCGAAGCCTTCGTCATCGCGCTGCTGATCATCATCTTCGGCTGTTTTGCCATCCAGATCTTCGTCGCCGCGCCGCCGGCCGGCACGATCCTGCATTCGATGTTCGTGCCGTCACCGGAGATCGTCACCAATCCAACGATGCTCTACATCGCCATCGGCATCATCGGTGCGACGGTCATGCCGCATAATCTCTATCTGCATTCCTCGATCGTGCAGACCCGCGCCTATGAGCGCACCGATGCAGGCAAGCGCGACGCCATCAAATGGGCGACGACGGATTCGACCATTGCGCTGATCCTTGCGCTGTTCGTCAACGCCTCGATCCTGATCGTCGCGGCGGTCGCCTTCCACAACACCGGGCACCAGGACGTTGCCGAGATCGGCCAGGCCTTCGAGCTCTTGTCGCCGCTGCTGGGCTTGAGCATCGCCTCGATCCTGTTCGCGGTCGCGCTGCTGGCCTCCGGCCTCAACTCGACGGTCACCGCGACGCTTGCCGGCCAGATCGTGATGGAAGGCTTCCTGCGGCTGCGCATCCCGCAATGGGCAAGGCGCCTCCTGACGCGCGGCATCGCCATCGTGCCGGTGGTGGCCGTCACCGCGTTCTACGGTGAGAAGGGCACAGCTCATTTGCTGGTCTTCAGCCAGGTGGTGCTGTCGATGCAACTGCCCTTCGCGGTCATCCCGCTTGTGCAGTTCGTGTCGGACAAGAAGAAGATGGGCAATTTCGCCATACCGCGCGGCGTCGCGGCGCTGGCCTGGGTGGTTGCCGCCGTCATCCTCGTTCTCAACTTCAAGCTGCTCTACGACACCATCGCCGGCTGACGCGACATTCGCGCCCGGCCGCGCTATCTTCTTCAAGCATGGCCGGATCGGACGACGCCCGCAAATTCTACGCCAGGCTGATGGCCGCACAGGCGCGTTCGGCCGACCCGCGCATCGAGCAGGTGTTTGCTTCCGTTCCGCGTGAGGCCTTTCTCGGCTCCGGGCCCTGGACCGTCTTCGCCGGCGAGGGCAGGATCCAAACGCCGACGGCCGATCCAAGCTATATCTACCAGAACGTGCTTGTCGTGCTCGATGCCGACAAGGCCATCAACAATGGCGAGCCACTGCTGCATGCCATGTGGCTCGGCAAGGTCGGGCCGAAGCCTGGCGAGCACGTCACCCATATCGGCGCCGGCACGGGCTACTACACGGCGCTGCTGGCGAAGCTGGTCGAGCCGGGCGGCAGCGTTACCGCCTTCGAACTCGAGGCCGGTCTCGCCGCGCGCGCCAGGACGAACCTCGCCCGATACGGCAACATCGAAGTGATCCATGGCGACGCCGTCGCCAATCCGCTGCCGCTATCCGACATCATCTATGTCAATGCCGGCGTCGTTGCTCCGCCCGCCGCATGGCTGAAGGCGTTGAAGCCCGGCGGCCGCATGATCTTTCCGTGGCGCCCGTCCGAAACCGTCGGCCTCGCGGTCCTCGTAACCCGCCTGGAAAACGGCTTTGCTTGCCGACCCTTCATGGGTTCCTGGTTCATCCCCTGCGTCGGCGCCTCCACGGCCGAGCCGGGCGCGAAAATACCGACCCGCGAGCGTGCCGCGCGCACCCGCTCGATCTGGCTGGCGGCGGCCAGGACACCGGACCGGACGGCAACCGCCGTGTTCGGCGACGTCTGGTTCTCATCGCGTGCTGTCCCCGCCGACAGCACGCGATAGAAATTTTAAAGGCCCTTGTCGAAAACGCGCCTTGCCGTTCGTCCTAGGAGCAATTCCGGGAAAAGTGCGAAGCGGTTTTCCGTCGGGAATTGCGTCAAAACGCTCTAACCAGAAATCCGGCCGCGACGGCGCGGATCAGCCAAAAGGAAAACCAGATGCGCAAGATCATCGCCGCCACATTCGTAAGCCTCGACGGCGTCATGCAGGCGCCCGGCGGCCCGGAAGAGGATCCGGTCGGCGGCTTCAAGTTCGGCGGCTGGACCTTCCATTACTTCGACGAGGTGGGGGGCGCGGCAATGGAGGAGCTGTTCTCCAAGCCCTTCGCCCTGCTGCTCGGCCGCAGAACCTACGACATCTTCGCCGCGTATTGGCCGTATCAGAACGATCAGATCGCCGATGTCTTCAACCCCGCGGTCAAATATGTGGCGACGCACCGGCCGGATACGCTGACCTGGCAGAACACGCAGTCGCTCGGGCCCGATATCGTTGCAAGGCTCAAGGAACTCAAGCAGGAAGACGGACCCGACCTGCTCATCCAGGGATCGGGCAACCTGATCCAGACCTTGCTCGCCAACGGACTGATCGATGAGATCCGGCTGATGGTCTTCCCGCTGGTGCTGGGCAAGGGCAAGCGGCTGTTCGGCGACAACGCGATGCCGGCGGCCTTCAGGCTCGTCAAATCGCAGACCTCCACCACCGGCGTCATCATCGCGACCTATGAGCGCGCGGGCGAAATCCGCACCGGCTCGTTTGCTCAACAGGAGCCTTCGCAAGCCGAGATGGAACGGCGCAAGAACTGGAAGTAGCACAAGGCTGCGGCGCGGCGGCCGGGCCCCGCCGCGTATTCGCCTTATGAAGCCCCTTTCGCAACGACGACTGAACGGTCAGGAGCCGCCGATGATACCCACCATTACCGCCTTCGAACGCTCGCCCGACGGCGGCAGGGGGCTGGCGCGCGACATGCACGTGCGCTGGGCGCTTGAGGAAGTCGGCCAGCCTTATGACGTTCGTCTCGTTTCGTTCGATGCGATGAAGCAACCCGCGCATGTTGCGATCAGCCCCTTCGGCAATATCCCGACCTATGAAGAAGGCGATCTCGCTCTGTTCGAGTCGGGCGCGATCGTCCTTCACATCGCGGTGCGTCACCCTGGCCTGATGCCCGAGGATGCAAACGCACAGGCGCGCGCGATCGCCTGGATGTTCGCGGCCTTCAGCACCATGGAACAGCCGATCCTCGACCGCACGACGGCCGTGATCCTGGAGCGCGACGCGCCGTGGCGCGACCAGCGCCTGCCCCTGGTCGACGACCGGATCCGCAAGCGACTGGCCGAGCTCTCCCGCCACTTGGGCGATCGCGACTGGCTCGAAGGCGCCTTCAGCGCCGGCGACCTCGTCATGGTGGGCGTGCTGCGCCGGTTGCAAAGATCGGGTCTGCTGACCGAGTTCCCGAACCTCGCCGCCTATGTCGCCCGCGGCGAGGCGCGGCCGGCTTTCAAGCGCGCTTTCGAGGCGCAACTGGCGGTCGCCATCGCCGCGTCGAGCGGCTGACCGGCCCCCCAGCCGTTCACGCCGCCTGGCGGTAGCGTGAGAGGCCCTCGCGGATATGGCCGGCAAAAGCCTGCGCGGCCGGCTGGGTGGCGTGCTTCGGCAGATGCAGGTTGACGGAAAAATTCGGCAGCGCCGGAAGCCCGGCATCGGACAGGATGTCGAGATCGGCCGGAACCGTCGAGGCAAGCCAGGTGGTCACCGCGAGGTCCGAGCGCACCGTCGCGGTCGTCGCATCGATGTTGCCGTTCTCGAACACGGTGCGCCAGTCGAG
The DNA here is from genome assembly GCF_033977215.1 of Mesorhizobium humile. NCBI lineage: Bacteria > Pseudomonadati > Pseudomonadota > Alphaproteobacteria > Hyphomicrobiales > Phyllobacteriaceae > Mesorhizobium > Mesorhizobium humile. The sequence goes on along the minus strand of NZ_JAVIIV010000016.1, from coordinate 15,408 downwards.
CCCGTGCTCGCCAAGCGCTGCCAGCACCGCCGGCCGGAAGGCGCAGGTGTCGGCGACGATGGAAACCGGCAGCGGCCGTTTCAGGCGTGCCGCCCCGCCTCTGGCGCCGACCCATACAAGCCGGTCGACGAGCAGGCATTCGCCGGCAGTGGGACCGACGCGCTCCTCGATGACGGCAAGGTCGATCGTGCCCGCCGCCAGGGCCGCCGCGAGCTCCGGCGAGGAAGCGCAGACCAGCGAGATCTCGACCTGCGGATAGGCCTCGGCATAGGTCTTCAGCACCGGCGCGAGCAGCGTCCCGACGAGATCGTAAGGCACGCCGATCCGCACCTGCCCGGCAACCGCCCCGCCCCTGATTTCGGCTAGGATCTCGTCATTGAGCTGCAGCAGGCGCCTTGCCCTGTCGAGCAGCCGCTCGCCGGATCGCGTCAGCTTCAGGCCGCGGCGGTCGCGTTCGAACAGGCTCTGGCCGAGCACCTCTTCCAGCCGCTTGACCTGCTGGCTGACGGCGCCTTGCGTCAGGTGAAGTGCATTGGCCGCCGCCGTCATGCTGGCCTTGTCGGCCGTCGTGACGAAGGTGCGGATGAGAGTCATGTCGAGGTCGCGGGTCATGTCGGCATTATAATCCCTAATGCAAACCATATCAAACATTGCATTTACTGATGGCTACTCAAGCCCGACATGATGCCTTCCAAAAGGAACGCGCCATGCTTCAGCCTATCCTACCCCTCATCCTGTTCGCTTTCGTGGCAACCGCCACGCCCGGCATCGCCACCACCTTGTCCACCGCATCGGGCGCTCAATTCGGCTTTCGCCGGTCGGTGCCGCTGATGGCCGGCAGCGCTGCGGGCCTCGCCACGGTAACCGGTGCGGCGGCCGCGGGGCTCGCCGGCCTGCTGCTTGCCATGCCGTCCTTGCAGCTTGCGATGAAGATCGCCGGCTCGCTCTACCTCGTCTGGCTCGCAATCAAGATCGGCCGCGCCGGGCCGCCCAATCTCGACGTGACCATGGCCAAGCCGAACAGTTTCTTCGGCGGCGCCGGCATCCAGTGGATGAATCCGAAAGGCTGGGCAATGGGCCTGGGGGCGGCGGCTTCGTTCGCTGCATTGGCCGACGGGCCGGCGCAACTCGCTTTGCTGCTCGGCTCGACCTTCGGCCTCACCGCCGCGATCTCGCTGTCCATCTGGTGCGTGGCCGGCATGATCCTGGCGCGGCTGCTCAAGACCGAATGGCAATGGCGGGCGCTCAACGTCGTGCTGGCGCTCGTGCTGGCCGCTTCGATCGTCCCGATGTGGCGGTCGGCCTGAGACACTGTTTCCTCTCCCCCACGGCTTGGCGCATGCATTGTCTTATGCTGCGCTGGTCGACCCCCACTCCGTCTCGGCTTCGCCGAGCCACCTCTCCCCCGATCGACGGGGTAGAGGAAAGGCGCCAGGCTTTTTTGCCCTCAACGCTCGTCCAGCGGGGCTCCCTTCCTTTCCCTCCGGAGGGGGGAAAGGTGGCGCTGCGAAGCAGCGACGGATTGGGGGAACCACGTGGCAATCAAGCCTCAGGCCGATCAGTCTCGCCAATCACAGAAGATGTGTGCATGCCGTGGCCCACTTCGTGGGGCGAGGAACTAGCCTCAGACGGCGTAGCGCGCCGCCGGCTTGCCGGAGAACAGGCTGCCGAAGAACTGGTCCCGGGCACCGAGATAGGTGGCCAGCCCGGCCGCATCGGCAAGGCCGGGCGCGGTGACGGTCTCGCCCTGGGCGAGCCCGGCAAGTGCCGCGTCGACCAGATCTTCGGCACTCATGATCCAGTCCGGATTGATCCTGTCGAGGCTGATGCCGGAGACGTCCCACAGCTCGGTGCGGATCGGCCCGGGCACGACGGACTGCACCTTTACACTGGTGCCGGCGACTTCCTTCTGCAGCGCTTCCGTGAAGTTGGCGACATAGGCCTTGGTGCCGCTGTAGATGCCGCCGACGGCAATGCCATAGGCGACGACCGAGGCGATGTTGATGATCGCGCCGCGGTTGCGCGCAAGCAGGCCCGGCAGCACCGCGCTGGTCAGCCTGGTCAGCGCCACGACATTGACCTTGATCATGCGCTCCGCCGTGTCGGCGTCGGCGTCGGCAATCGTCTCCAGGCCGGCCACGCCGGCATTGTTGATCAGCAACGTCACGCTGTCGTCCGCCGCGACCGCCTGCTCGACGCGGCGCAGATCGGCATCGACGGAGAGATCGGCGACAATCGTCTTCACCTTGCGGCCATAGGCATAGGCCAGCCTGTCGGCCACTTCCTGCAGACGGTCGGCGCGGCGCGCCACCAGCACCAGGTCGTAGCCCTGCCCCGCCAGCCGGTCGGCATAGACCGCACCGATGCCCGACGATCCGCCTGTGATGACGGCCGTGCCCTTGTTGTCCTTCGTGCTCATTGTCCTGTTCCTTTGTTTGGCTTCTTTTGGTTCGGCGCCGACGACGACATCATCCGCCGAGCCTATGATTTCAATTAGTGGCATATGCCACTTTCTCCGAAGTAGGTATATGCCACTATCTTGTCAACGGCAGCGGCAAAAACTATTTCTGCGACAGGCTGGCGGATCTCATCGCCGGCAAGGAGTGATCATGACCGAAGCTCGGAAGCCAGGATTCAGCGACTGCAACAACGCCACGCTGCGGCGCGCCGCGCGCAGCCTCGGCCGCTTCTACGACGACGCGCTGGCGCCTTCGGGCCTGAAGAGCACGCAGTTCGGCCTGATCTTTCAGATCCACATCAGCGATGAGCCGGCGATGGGCACCATCGCTGAAGCGATGATCATGGATCTCTCCGCGCTCGGCCACACGCTGAAGCCGCTGATCCGCGACGGCTATGTCGAGACTTTTGCCGACAAGGACGACCGCCGCGTCAAGCGCGTGCGGCTGACGCCGCAAGGCCAGGCCAAGCTCGACGAGGCGCTCAAGCTTTGGAGCGTCGCCCAGCGGGAATTCGAGGATAAGGTCGGCGCGGAACAGGCGGCGAAGCTGCGCGCGGCGTTGGACGCGGTCGCCGACTTGAACTTGGAAATGCCAACGGCCGCTCCTTCAAACTGAGAAGCGGCCGCCATTGAGGTTTGAAGCAGCTTTATTCGGCAGGCATCGCCACCGGTCGGGCCAGAGCTCTGCCGGCAAGCACGACGCCCAGGCCGATGATCGGGAACACGGCGGCTATCAGGCCGAGATCGGCCGGGGCGCCGAAGCGCAGCACCGCGGCTCCGACCACCGCGCCCAGGGCGACGCCGAGATAGAGCGCCGAGGCGTTGAGCGACAAAACGATGGGCGCGGCGTCGGGTGCCAGCTTGATGATGCGGCTCGCCTGCGCCGGCGGGAAAGCCCAGCCGACGATGCCCCACGGCACCATCATGGCCATCAGCGCCGGTCCGGCCAAATGGTGCGGCAGGAAGGTCGGGATCAGCGAGAAGGTGACAAGCATCGCGGCCGACAGTGTCAGCGACCAGGCGACGGTGCGGGTGGCGCCGAAGCGGTCGGCGGCCTGCCCGCCGGCGATGTTGCCGATGACGGCGCCGACGCCGAAGGCAAGCAGCATGCCCGGCAGCGCGATCGGCGAGAGCCCGCCGCCTTCGATGGCCAAGGGCGCAATGAAGGCGAACACCGTGAAGGCTCCGACCAGCGCAAGCGCCGTCGTCACAAGGATCGGCATCACGCCGGGGCGGATGGCCGCCGCCAGCCGGCGCTTCAGCGGCAGCCTGGTGCCGATAATGCCGCGCGGCAGCCGCCACCACAGGATCGCGCCGGACAGCGCGCCGAGCGCCGCGATGGCGAAGAACGTGCCGCGCCAGCCGGCAATCGCCGCGACCAGCGCGCCGAGCGGCGCTCCGACCGCCACGGCCACAGTGGTGCCGCCGACGACGACGGCGATGGCGCGCGCCCGGTGGTGGTCGTCGACCAGCGCCACGGCCGTGCCTTGCGCGGTCGCCGCGAACAGGCCGGACGACAGCGCCATGACGATGCGCGCGATCAAAAGCAGCTCGAAGGACGAACTGAGCGCGGCAGCAACATTACCAACGACGAAGAAGACCAGCGTCCACAGGATGACGCGCCGCCGGTCCCATTCGCCGGTCAGCGTCGCCAGCACAGGCGCGCCGATCGCATAAGCGAGGGCGAAGGCGGTGATCAGCGAGCCGGCGAGCGGCACGGATATGCCGGCATCGGCGGCGATATCGGGAAGAAGGCTCGATATGACGAAGCCTTCGGTCGAGATCGCAAACGATCCGAGCGCAAGCCAGAAGATCCGCTTGTCCATGGGGAATTGTCCTTAGTTCAAAAGTTATTGAACAATTGGACACAGCAGGGCATGATGTCAACCGAGCCGGGACAAAATAGCTGAACCCTGCTGACAGCCCTGTGTCAGGACGGGCGGGAAATGAAGAAGCTGCGCCTGTCGGCCAAGAAAGGAGCCGCGTTGAAGTTCGTGCCGTTTGTGCTTAATTCTGGGTCATGAGCCTGCCCCATCCAACCGCCGACCAGATCAGCCTGCCTATCGTGCTTGCCGTGCTCGGCGACCCGACCCGGCTTGCCATCGTGCGCTATCTGGCGAGCAAGGAAGGCGTGCCGCTGAACTGCAGCAAGTTCCTTGACCTCGCCTCGAAGACCAATCTCAGCTACCACCTCGCCAAGCTGCGCGAGGCGGGCGTCACCCGCAGCGAAGCGGTCGGCACCAGCCGGCTGATAACGCTGCGCCGCGACGACCTCGACAGGCGTTTCCCCGGCCTGCTCGACAGCGTGATTGCCGCGGCCGACGGCGACCCGGCGCTGCCGGCCGTCGGTGTGTCCGAAGCCGAGGTTTCGGTCTGACCCATGCGCATTGCTGTCCTTGCTGACATTCACGGCAACGTGCTCGCCCTGGACGCCGTGCTGAACGATCTCCAGCAGCGCGGCGGCGCCTACATCACCGTCAATCTCGGCGACTGCGTCTCCGGCCCGCTCTGGCCGCGCGAGACGATGGAACGGTTGCAGGCGCTCAACCTGCCGACGGTGCGCGGCAATCACGACCGTCGCGTGGCGCAGGACGCGGCCGATGAGACCATGTGGCCGTCCGATCGCTACGCCCAGGAGCGGCTGACCGCGCCGCAGCGCGAGGCATTGCTCGCCCTGCCGATGACGCTGGATGTCGCGCCCGGAATCGTCGCCTTCCACGCCCGGCCGGACCATGACGAGAAATATCTCGCTGACGCCATTGTCGATGGCCAGCTGGTGCGGGCGCCGCTCGCCGCCATAACGCGCCGCCTGAAATCGCTCGATCCGGCCTGCCGCCTGGTGTTGTGCGGCCACAGCCACCGCAACGAATTGATCCGCATTCCTGGAGGTCCGGTCCTCTTCAATCCCGGCAGCGTCGGCTGCCCGGCCTATGATGACGACACGCCGCCGGCGCATGTCTCCGAACAGGGCTCACCGCACGCCCGCTACGGTATCGTCGAGCTTGGCAATGACGGCCGTCCCAGCCGCTTCGAAAGCATCGCCGTCGACTATGATCATGAAGCCGCCGCAAAGCAGGCCGAACAGGCGGGGCGGCCGGAGTGGGCGCACGCGCTGCGGACCGGGTTCATGAAGGATTGAACGGAGTTCATATCCATTGAGCGAAGCTCATATGAAGCGCAAGGTCACGCTCCCATCAACGCTGCTCTTGGCCGCTCCATTAGTGCTCGCCGTGCTGCCGGCCTTGGCTCAGAATGCGCCGCAACCGATCATTTCGATTATCGGCGGCCTCGCGCCGGACGATCTCCTCAACATCCGCGCCACCGCTTCACCGAGTGGCAAGGTGGCGGCGCGCCTGCCGAACGGCACGGCCGTCAAGAATTTCGGCTGCAAGACCGTCAACAACTATCCCTGGTGCAAGGTCGAGGATACGCAGGACGCGCACATCACCGGATGGGCGCCCGCCCGCTATCTCAGCCCCAGCAATCCTGCGCCGGCGCCTGAAGACGTCTCCGTGCCCGCCGCCGAAGCCGTCGCGCCTCAGCCACCTTCCGAGGAGCCGCCGCCTGATATCGCTGCGCGCCTGGGCGGCAGTGAGCCGGCCGAGCCGCCCTCCGCGGCCGAGATCGGCAGGACCGCCATGCAGGACGCCTATGGCCTCGCCTTCGCGGCCTCGGCAAGCGCCGATCCCGACGCCCCTGCCCCGGGCGCCGGCATCCCCTGCGCTCGTCAGGTCGGCCAGCCAATGACCCGTTGCGAGATAAGCGTCGCGCATAAGGACGGCGACAGCACCGTGACTGTGACCTGGCCGGATGGCGGTAGCCGCGTCATCACCTTCCATGGCGGCAAGCCGAGCGGCTCGGATTCACCCGACGACTTCCGCTTCACCCGCGAGGGCAACCTCAACATGATCCGCATCGGCGTCTCCGAGCGTTTCGAGATCACCGATGCGCTAGCGCTGGGAGATTAGGGATTAGGCAGTAGGCAATAGGGACTAGGCGGTAGGGCAGGCGGACGCATCCCCCTACTGCCTACTGCCTACTGCCTACTGCCTACTGCCCTACTCCCGCATTTTCGGGGTTACATCGCGCAAAACTCTTCCCTATAAGGCCCTCCTAGCCTGATACCAGAATCGCAAGCACAACCGGCCGGGTCCTCCCGTCCCGGTTTTTCGTGCAAGCTGCTCGCCGAACGGATTTTTCGAATATGCCAAGACGCACCGACATCAAGTCGATCCTGATCATCGGGGCCGGCCCCATCGTTATCGGCCAGGCTTGCGAGTTCGACTACTCCGGCACCCAGGCCTGCAAGGCGCTGAAGGAAGAAGGCTTCCGCGTCATCCTGGTCAACTCCAATCCGGCCACCATCATGACCGACCCGGAGCTGGCCGACGCCACCTATATCGAGCCGATCACGCCCGAAGTGGTGGCCAAGATCATCGCCAAGGAGCGGCCGGATGCGCTGTTGCCGACCATGGGCGGCCAGACGGCGCTCAACACAGCACTTTCGCTGCGCCGCATGGGCGTGCTGGAGCGCTATCAAGTCGAGATGATCGGCGCCGACGCGCAGGCAATAGACAAGGCCGAGGACCGCGCGCTGTTTCGCGAGGCGATGAGCAAGATCGGGCTGGAGACGCCCAAGTCGATGCTGGCCAACGCCACCGACGTCAAGAATGCCGACCGCAAGACGCATGAGGCAGAGCGCGCAGCACTCAAGGCGGAGAACCCGGAAAACCTCGATGCCGCGCTCGATGCGCTGGAGACCCGCTGGAACCTCGGCGAAGGCGACCGCAAGCAGCGCTATATCAGCCATGGCATGGCGATCGCAGCCCAGGCGCTCGACCATGTCGGCCTGCCGGCCATCATCCGTCCCTCCTTCACCATGGGCGGCACCGGCGGCGGCATCGCCTACAACCGCGCCGAATTCTACGACATCGTCCAGTCCGGCCTCGACGCCTCGCCCACCACCGAGGTGCTGATCGAGGAGAGCGTGCTCGGCTGGAAGGAGTATGAGATGGAGGTCGTCCGCGACAAGGCGGACAATTGCATCATTATCTGCTCGATCGAGAACCTCGATCCGATGGGCGTGCACACCGGCGATTCCATCACCGTCGCGCCGGCGCTGACGCTGACCGACAAGGAATACCAGATGATGCGCAACGCCTCGATCGCGGTGCTGCGCGAGATCGGCGTCGAGACCGGCGGCTCCAACGTGCAGTTCGCCGTCAACCCGGCCGACGGCCGCCTGGTGGTGATCGAGATGAACCCGCGCGTCTCGCGCAGCTCTGCCTTGGCTTCGAAGGCAACCGGCTTCCCGATCGCCAAGGTCGCGGCCAAGCTCGCCGTCGGCTACACGCTGGACGAGCTGGAGAACGACATCACCGGCGGCGCGACGCCGGCCTCCTTCGAGCCGACCATCGACTACGTGGTGACGAAGATCCCGCGCTTCGCCTTCGAAAAATTCCCCGGCGCCGAGCCGGTGCTGACCACCGCCATGAAGTCGGTCGGCGAAGTGATGGCCATCGGCCGCACCTTCCAGGAATCGCTGCAGAAGGCCCTGCGCGGTCTGGAAACCGGCCTCACCGGCCTGGACGAAATCGAGATCCCCGGGCTCGGCCACGGCAGCGCGCCCGCCAGCCATGTCGACGATCGCAACGCGATCCGCGCAGCGCTCGGCACGCCGACGCCGGACCGGTTGCGCATGGTGGCGCAGGCGATCCGCATGGGCACTTCGCTGGAAGACGTGCACGCCATGTGCAAGATCGATCCGTGGTTCCTCGAGCAGATCGCCGGCATCATCGCCATGGAGGAGCGCGTCCGCGAGCATGGCCTGCCGCAGGACGCCGTCAATCTGCGCATGCTGAAGGCGATGGGTTTCTCCGACGCCCGCCTCGGATCGCTGACGAAGACCGACGCGGACGTGATTCAGAAGGCTCGCGCAAAGCTCGACGTTCATCCGGTCTACAAGCGCATCGACACCTGCGCTGCCGAGTTCGCCTCGCCGACCGCCTACATGTACTCGACCTATGAAGTGCCCTTCGTCGGCGAGCCCGCCAACGAGGCGCGCGTGTCGTCGCGCAAAAAGGTCGTCATCCTCGGCGGCGGTCCGAACCGCATCGGCCAGGGCATCGAGTTCGACTATTGCTGCTGCCATGCGGCGTTCGCGCTGCGCGACGCCGGCTATGAAGCGATCATGATCAACTGCAACCCGGAGACGGTCTCGACCGACTACGACACCTCCGACCGGCTCTATTTCGATCCGCTGACGGCTGAGGACGTGCTCGAGATCCTGCGCGCCGAGCAGGCGTCTGGCGAGCTCGTCGGCGTCATCGTCCAGTTCGGCGGCCAGACGCCGCTGAAGCTCGCCGACGCGCTGGAGAAGGCCGGCATCCCGATCCTCGGCACCTCGCCCGACATGATCGACCTCGCCGAAGACCGCGACCGCTTCCAGAAGCTGCTCCACAAGCTCAACCTCAGCCAGCCGAAAAACGGCATCGCCTATTCGGTCGAGCAGGCGCGCCTCGTCGCCGGCGAGCTCGGCTTCCCGCTGGTCGTGCGCCCCTCCTACGTGCTCGGCGGCCGCGCCATGCAGATCATCCATGACGAGGGCATGCTGCAGACCTACCTGCTCGACACCGTGCCCGGCCTGGTGCCGGAGGACATCAAGCAGAAATACCCCAACGACAAGACCGGCCAGATCAACACGCTGCTCGGCAAGAACCCGCTGCTGTTCGACACCTATCTGTCCGGCGCCATCGAGGTCGACGTCGATTGCCTGTGCGACGGCAAGGCGACCTTCGTCTCCGGCATCCTGGAGCATATCGAGGAGGCCGGCATCCATTCGGGCGACAGCGCCTGCTCGCTGCCGGTGCATTCGCTGCCGTCCGACCTCGTCGACGAGCTTGAGCGTCAGACCGCCGCCTTGGCGCGCGCGCTGAACGTCGGCGGCCTGATGAACGTGCAATATGCGATCAAGGACGGGATAGTTTTCGTCCTCGAGGTCAACCCGCGCGCGTCGCGCACCGTGCCTTTCGTTGCCAAGACCATTGGTCGGCCGATCGCCAAGATCGCGGCGCGCATCATGGCCGGCGAGACGCTGGAAAATGCCTTCGCGCATTACGGCGCAATGCCCGACCCGCGCAATCCCGGCCACATCGCGGTCAAGGAAGCCGTCTTCCCCTTCGCCCGCTTCCCCGGCGTCGACATCCTTCTCGGGCCGGAAATGCGCTCGACCGGCGAGGTCATGGGCCTCGACCGCGATTTCGCGCTGGCCTTCGCCAAGAGCCAGCTCGGCGCCGGTGTTGATCTCCCCCGCTCCGGCACCCTGTTCGTCTCGGTGCGCGATGAGGACAAGAAAGGCATCCTGCCGGCGGTAAAGCGCCTCGCCGGCCAGGGCTTCAAGGTGCTGGCCACCTCCGGCACTGCACGCTTCCTCGCCGAGAACGGCGTGACGGCCGAAAAGATCAACAAGGTGCTGGAAGGCCGGCCCCACATCGAGGACGCCATCCGCAACCGCCAGGTCCAGATCGTCTTCAACACCACCGACGGCCAGAAGGCGGTGTCGGACTCGAAGTCACTGCGCCGCGCGACGCTGATGCAGAAGGTGCCATATTATACGACGCTGTCGGGTGCCGCCGCGGTGGCGGAGGCGATTGCGGCGCTGCGGGCCGGGAACCTCGAAGTGCGGCCGCTGCAGGAGTATTTTGGGTGAAAGTCACTCAAATTTCTAGAAATATTCATTCCACTTGCTGGTGACCAGCTTAATCTTCCAAAGCTGAGATGCGGCCTTTTTTTGTTCCGACGCCGTCGATTTCACATTTTTCGTTTCGTCATAGAAATAGACTGATTTTTCAAGAAGTTTTCCAAAATTATCGTCGTCTTTAACGTAATCTTTCGGTATAGTGGGCAGCCATCCCTTCCGGGCAATTTCGTAAGCAAACAGCCACATTTCGGATCGCAGCCCGTCCGCGTTGGCGAAAGACCGCCAGAATTTCAGATTCAAGCCTTTCGGAAGTAATCCTAGGTTCTGGAGATCAATCGCAATCAGCGCGCATGTTGGGCTAGTCATACCTAGGACGGGCGCTACTTCCTTGGAATTTAAAGATATCTTAAGCGCTTTACATAAGAACAGAGCCCAACTGACTTCATAGTCAAAGCCCAATGGTGAGTACTGCTTTATCATGTCTAACACTAGGGCCTTGGCCATCGAAAGGTTTATCGATTTTCCCTTCATAGCCATCTTATAGTTTCTTTCGATCAAAATTTGCGAAACGGCAGCAATTGAATTCGTATTGTATCGCGCGCACCTATATAAATAATTCTCGTAATAATCCCACTCGTCATCATCTATTTTAAACGACCTGGAGCGCTTCACGGCATAAGTTAATACATTGTCTCTTTCGTGATCGGATGAGAGGTGCAATGCGTTTTTAAAATAGTCCTCGACTATCTCGTTTTTTCTCTTAGTGACTCCAGTTATCCGGTAGCCCCGCAATATAGAAATCCATTCCGGGTGAAACCGCTCCCCTTTACCTATGACTCTTGTCTTGTCAATGTTTATCTCAAGTCCAAACTCGGAGAATGCCGACGCAATATGAGATACGAACTGCTCCGGATTATCCTCGATACTCAGCCCTATAGCAATGTCGTCAACATAACGGACTGCCCTATCCGAAAATTGGACAATTTTATCAGCGATGCATTTTTCAATTGCAACACAGATTATCTCAGAAAGAATTCTAGAAGTATCCGGCCCAATTGGTAATCCAATCGATTGATTCTCTTGACAATACCTAACTAACCTATCTAACCTATCGCCCAAACTACCTTTGTAAATTTTATGCAAGTTGGCCTTAACGAACTTTTTCGTGTATAATGCCCAGCCAAGTGAGTGTGTATAAACGGTGGGATAGAAACGAGAAATATCAACCTTGACGCATTTGTTGTGCAGCGCCTGCAATTTTGATATTTCAGCCTCCACGTGCTCGAAATTAATTCCAAACAACGCGCGAGGACCGGAGGTATCAAAGATCGGTTTAAACTCAGAAATCGATGATTGACGCAAGAATTTTCGAATTTCTACCCAGTTATCGCTCAACTCTTTCGCCAAAAAGAAATAGTTAATTGGATTTGGAATTCCTAACGTTCGACGAGCCGAATTATGGCGTGGGACGGAATAGCGAGCATACGCTGAATGTTGGACCTTCGGATCAAGAACTTTCTGGAAATGGGAACGGAACTTCGCAAATTCTGAGCTCACAAATGGTGGAGGCAGTTCTTCTAGGAAGTATCCTGCCTCCAGCAAACGCTTCAGCCGTGTATCCTTGTTCGGTAGCTTGGACATTCAGCACAGCCAAAGAGTTAGTTCACAGCGACCGGGGGCGTCTTGGCAGCGGCGCTGGCCTTGGCCCTTTCTAATTTGCTTACTGCTTTCTTGATCCTGGTCACTGCCTCCTTCGCCTTGTCCCCTTCGATCGTATCGCGCTTAATCACCTCGTTTTCGATCAGCTGCGATAAGTTTTCATTGCCAACCTTGAGATCGGGGAAAAGCCTTCGAATCTCGCGCCGAACAAGAGCTATCACCGGTTCGGAGCGCATGATCGCAGAGACCGTAAATTTGTTGAAAAGCTGGGCCTGCTGATGAAAGGCGTCCATGGCGTCGATTGTCAGCCCTTCCTTGGCGAAAAGGAACAGGCACTGCAGGTGGTCTTCATTTTTTGGATTCACGTCGGCTAATACGATACGGCAAACTTCTTCGTGGCTGATTTGGTTCGCCACATAGATCCGAACCAGCCGCCACTCGACGGCATTCGTCAGGATTACCCAGTGGATCCCCTGATGAGCGCCATAGTCGATGACCTGGCGCAAATGGTTGTCGGCGAGTTCCGCACCCGCTGATTTCACCTCGACAAGCAATCGAAGTTTGCCGCCTATTTTAATCGCAAGATCGACGTAAGTGGCTTTTATCTGATGCTCGGAGGTAAGCTCCTCGTATTTCTCGTAGCCGAACACCTCGGCAAGGATGTCTTTTACTAGCGTAACGGTGTCGGCTTCGGCCACATCCGATTTCTGCTGTGTTACGGCAATGCGCTGGTATTTCTTGATATTCGACGCGATCCGGTCGACGAACTTCTTAGGTAGCTTATTCATGACTCGCCCTCCCTATCCCCACCGGGATTTGAGGACGACTTTACTTTAAAGACAAGTAGAAATTACGCCGGCTTGAAAAATGTGTTCAGTCGATGGCGAAATCACCAGCTTTGAGCAGCCGTCGTCACCGCGGTCGGCAGGCCTAAGTTCGAGAGGACAATGAAACCTCACGCCACCGCCACGCACTCGATCTCGATATCGAACTCCATCGGCCATGACGCCACCGGCACGAAACTCCGCGCCGGCGGGTTGGTCGCAAAATACCTCGCATAGACCCTGTTGATGGCGTTGTAGAAGCCGGAATTGACGGCGTAGATGCGCACCATCACCACCTTGTCCAGCGAGGTGCCGGCCGCTTCCAGGCAATGTTTCAGCGCCTTCAGCGACGCCTCGGTCTGGACCTCGATGTCGCCGCGCACCATCTCGCCGGTGACCATGTCCACCGGCGGCGTCGCCGAGATAAACACGAAGCCGTTGGCCCTCACCGCTGTCGAGCACGGCAGGCCGAGCGCGCGCACCTTCGCCGACATCACGGGCACTTCGATGACTTCCTTGTCCATGGTGGTCCTCCCTTGTTGCGGAGGAGATTACAGTGGCGGCAAGGGAACGCCAGCCTTCCCTTCTCCCCCTGTGGGCGGGCGGTTCGGCATTTGCCAGTGGAAAGCGCGCAACGTAGCGTTCCTTCGCCCCCTCTCTGTCCTGCCGGACATCTCCCCCTCAAGGGGGGAGATTGGCAGCTTCTGCGCCTCACCTTTCCTGCAACGTTGGAGATTTGGCGAAAGCCGGCGTGACGGCTGATCTCCCCCCTTGAGGGGGAGATGTCCGGCAGGACAGAGAGGGGGGCCGTAGAGCGCGTCGCTGGCCGATTAGCTTCGGCCAGAGCCCTCACTGATGCGCGACCGCCAGTTCCTTCGCATGCTTCTCGTGCATTTTCAGCACCGGCAGCGTCTTCTTGGCGAATTCCTTCATCGTCGGGTCGTCGCCGGAATTGGCATAGGTGGAAAACAGCGCGACCGCATCCTTGTGCACGTCGGTCTGCATCTTGATGTATTTGGCGTCGAAGTCCTTGCCGGTGGCAGCCTTCAACTCGTCGAGCATCTGCTGCTCCTTCGGCTGCAGCGCCGGGCCGGCGGGCTTGATCGACGCGGTGGTCTGGCCCTGGCTGAGTGCCGCCTTGAAGTCCTCGCCTGCCTTGGTGTGGTCCTTGATCATATCGGCGGCAAAAGCCTTGACGTCGGCCGATGCCGACTTTTCCTCCGCCAGCTTGCTCGACTGGATCTCGAATTCATTGGCGTTGGGCACGGTCGTGACGAAGGTCTGGGTGTCGACCTTGTTGTCGGTCACCATCGGTCCCACCGCATCCGTGTTGGTGTCGTTCGTTTGGGCGAACGCGGCGGGCGCGCCGGCAAGCAGCGCGACGGCGACGAGGGGCAGCAGCGTTTTCATCTCGATCTCCGATCCGAAACAGCCCCTCCGCTATCCCCAACGCGGCATTGGCCCCCAGGTTGCCTGAAAACCCGGGTTGCCAGAAAAGCCGCGCCGAAACCCGCCCCGCTTTGCCGCATTCCCTTTCATAGGCTAAACCTTCCGAACGGGGGACAAAGAATGCGCCAGACCGACAGCGACGAAATCGACCTGCGCTGCCCGCAGATCGTGGCCGACAATGCCGCCAAGGGTCTCAGGCTGCGCGCAGAATTCGGCCGCGGCGGCACCGAGATCGGCGTCGCCCGCGCCACCGAGCTGAAGAACCGCAGGACCCTGTCGCCCTCGACGATCCGGCGCATGGTCAGCTATTTCGCCCGCCACGAGGTCGACAAGAAGGGCAAGAACTACGGCAACGAGGACAATCCCTCGGCCGGCTACATCGCCTGGCTGCTGTGGGGTGGCGACGAAGGGCGCGCCTGGGCGCTCGACATGAAGAAGAAGGTCGGCAACGCGCCGGATATCTGAACCGGCGGTGCTCAGGGTTCGCGTTGGTCAGGCGGGCGGATCGCTGAAGCCGGGCTCGGCCGGCTCGACCACGGCGGTGTCGCGCTCCCAGCCTTCATTTTCCAGCTTCATCGATTGGATCGCCACCGCATTGGCGTTGGCATCGAGTTCCGGCAGCATCTGCACTTCGCAAGGCCAGCAGCGATAGATCCTGTAGGCGAGCGCCAGCTGCCCGGCCTCGTTGAGGAATTCGAGGATGATATCCTTGCGGAAGTCCTTCAGCGAAACTTCCGCGCCGACCCCCATCTGCAGATCCCACACCTTGTTCGCCCAACGCTCGAATTCCAGGTCGTGGGTCACCCCGCGTTCGATGGTGATCGGCTCGAAGCGGGTTATGCCGGGCGATTTGCGCGTGTTGCCGGCAGCACCCCCGTCACGGTGCTCGACCACTTCGGTGGTGCGCTTCAACCCGCTGATCCTCGAAATGCCGGCAACATACTTGCCGTCCCATTTCAAGCGGAACCGGTAGTTCTTGTAAGGGTCGAAACGCTGCGGATTGACGGTGAACGGGGCCATGCCGGATCTCCTTCATCTCGCTACACGCAAAGCGGACGGGCTCCGAAACCCCCGCCCCGGAGCCCGCCTGGGAGTGGCTGACGCATGCCGGCACAGCCTCCTCCGACGCCTTGCCCGCGTCGATCCGCCGATCGGCCGCCCGGCACGACGACGCATTAGCATGCCCTAACGTCAGCCTATGTGAAGTCGTTCACAATGAATGCGCGCAGGTGGTTGCAACGCCGCGCTTTAATGCATGTCGCCCAGAAGTGTGCAGCGGTTCTGGGACAACGACATGCATCAAAACAAAGACTTAAAGC